>JAEUII010000447.1 GCA_016795145.1 Planctomycetaceae bacterium | reverse complement strand
TTGACGCGAATCATGTCCATCACCGGGATGCCTTCAGTGATCGCGACGATCAGGTCCATTCCGGCGTCGGCCGCTTCCAGAATCGCGTCCGCACAAAACGGCGGTGGAACAAAAATCATCGATGTATTCGCGCCGGTCTTCTCGCGTGCTTCAATGACAGAGTTGAATACCGGGAAGCCGTCAACGGTGGTGCCGCCCTTTCCGGGAGTCACACCGCCCACAAACACATCAACACCAGGCTGACATTCAGCCGCATAGGCTCGACACTGCTGACTGTGGAACAATCCGGCATTGCCGGTAATGCCCTGAGTAATCACGCGTGTTGCTTTGGAAACTAGAATGCTCATCGGTCGCCGCTTCAATCAAAAAGAGATGTCGGAGAAATTCGAAGGACACAGGAACGGAGCTGCTCGCGATGGCAGCCACCAGGGACGCTTTACACGCCCAGAGACTTCACGACCTTCTGAGCCGCATCGGTCAGATCTGTGGCCGTGATAATGGCTCGACCGCTGGCATTCAGCATCTCCCGAGCCTTCTCGACATTCGTTCCTTCGAGCCGCACGACAAGCGGAACATTGAATCCCACTTTCTCATACGCGTTGAGCAGTGCGGACACGATGATGTCGCACCGCATGATTCCTCCGAAAATATTCACCAGGACCGCCTTCACGTTCTTGTCCGCAAGGATGATGCGGAAGGCTTCCGTCACCTGATCTTCATTCGCACCACCGCCGACGTCCAGGAAGTTCGCCGGTTCGCCGCCATGCAGCTTGATCAGGTCCATCGTGCTCATCGCCAGTCCGGCACCATTCACCAGACAGCCGATGTTGCCGTTCAGCTTCACATAGCTGAGCCCCGTGTCGGCCGCTCGCACTTCAGCGGGCTCTTCTTCTGACAGGTCTCGCAGCTCCACGATGTCCTTGTGTCGGAACAACGCGTTGTCGTCGAACGTCACCTTGGCATCCAGCGCCAGAAGCTGGCCTTCTTCGGTCAGCACCAGCGGATTGATTTCCACCATGCTGCAGTCCTGGTTCACGAAGAAGCGACAGACCTGTGGCAGGAACTTCTCTGCACTGCGAACGGCTGCGGCATCAAAGCCAAGTGCGTAGGCCAGTTTGCGAGCCTGGTACGGATACAGTCCGGCGATCGCATCGAAGGGCTCCGCCAGAATCTTCTCCGGCGAGTGCTTCGCGACTTCTTCAATTTCCATGCCACCTTCCGATGACATGATCAGAACCGGGCCACCCACTTCGCGGTCAACCACGATGCCCAGGTAAAGTTCGCGAGCGATCTTCAGACCCTGTTCGACAAACAGTGTGTTGACCTGCTTGCCGTCTTCGCCCGTCTGAATTGTGACGAGCGTATTGCCCAGCATGCGGGCAGCATTCTGCTTTGCTTCGTCAGCGGACTTCACCAGCACGACACCGCGCTGTTCTGGCTGTTCTTTGAATCGTCCCTTGCCTCGACCACCAGCGTGAATCTGAGACTTGACGACGGCGATGGGACCACCCAGCGTTTCAAAAGCCTTTGCCGCATCTTCGGGAGTCTTCGCCACAATGCCCTGTGGAACCGGGACACCGGCTGCTCGAAACAACTGCTTCGCCTGATACTCGTGAATCTTCATGTGAGTCAAATCACCCTGTTGTGCTGTCGCCCGAAATTCCCCATCCAGAGCGGCACCGAAGCAACATGCCTGATCAGCGCGCCCGGAGACAACATTGAGACGGCTTTTCCGGATCGCGCGGCGATGCCGAAAACACAGCGAATCAAAGGCGAGACAAATCGGAACCTGCCGCGAACTGTGGGCTCTTCAGCAAGGCCTTCACCGACGACTTCAGAGGTGGGGTCTGAGCGATGTGCCTTCTTCAGCGTGCAGTACCTGAAGCGACAGAATCATCAGCGGTGTCGAGTTGTCTTCTACGCCGAAAACTATAACGCGACCGAAATGTGACAGCGAGCAACTGAACACGAGGGGCACCGATTTCCCGTGAATTCCCGTCCCGCGTTCAGACTTAGTCTTCCAGAATCGGCAGCGGGCTGTTTCGCTCTCGCTCCATCGTCAGGCAGCGTCCGTTGTCTGAATATTCGCAAACATTCAGATAGGCTCGCATCAGCATCAGACCGCGGCCACAAGGACGCTCGATGAACTCTTCCAAAGTCGGATCAGGCACTTCTTCCGGAACAAAACCCTCGCCCTGATCCTGAATCACGACTCGCATCTTCTGGTCGCTGATCGCACAGATCACTGTCACAAGTTTGTTCGGGTCCAGCTTGTTTCCGTGGCGAATGGCGTTCGTAATGCCCTCTTCGAGCGACAGACGCATGGCGAAGATGTCTCGCATGCTGTACTCGAACGACTCCATCAGCGAAACAAGCTTCTCCTGGACGGCCAGTCCTTCCGTCGTGTTGCTTGGAAAACGCACTTCAAAATGAACGGGTTCTGGCATAGCCACACGGACGATTCTGCACGGAGCAAGGGATCTCAGCGAAAACAGAAACGCGGTCGATTCGCTCTTAGAATTTGCTGAGAGCGTCATCAAGATCGGTGCACAGAGTCAGCACCTTGTTCAGCTGAGTAATCTTGAAGACATCCAGAATGTCTTTCTGAATGCTGCACAGGACCAGCTTCCCTTTGACGGTTGCGGTCTTCTTGTGCATCGTGATCAGCTTGCCAAGTGCAGCGCTGGAGAGGTACTCCACATGCGTAAAGTCCAGAATGACCTTCTTGCGACCATCCTTTTCGACCAGCGCGAACATTTCCTGCCCAAGAGCTTCGATGTTGGCCTCATCCAGGATTTTCTTTTCCAGCAACCGTGCGACAGTCACACCGTTGATTTCTTCGATATCAATCCGACGATCGGACTTTGACATAGCTGGCCCCTGGACGCCTGAACGGCGTTTACTTCCGGACGAGATTCTGACAGGTAATGTGATTATGGGTGCCCGGGCAAGAACTGCAAATGACGCCGTTTTTCGTCGCCAAATCCAATTCCTGTCCAGACTTCCGACGCCGATCATTACCCCCGAAAGTCGGGCTGTCAAGCGTCACTTTGCCAGTAGGCGGGGTTCTAACCCACGAAATGCCGGAGTTATCGAATTTTTGCCCCCGTGGCAGGAATGGGTCTTCTGCGGTTTCGAGGGTCAAAGGCCCGCGAAGAGGACCGCAAATCTAGTTCGGTCTCAAGACAAAGTGTTTGGCCTGGAGGTCGTGGATCTTGCTAAAGATCCCCGGGTCGCAGCGTCTTTCGCAGGTTCCCAGAACTGCCTTCAATGCCTGCCGAAACACTAATCCTTCTTCCGTGACCGAAGGGCACGCGGCGGCGAGAGGATTTCGTTCACAATCATTGCCGTTTTGACGCTGCGGGGATCCTTCAGAAAGGCACGGATTTCCCCGGCTGACGCCGTCGTCACCACTCCATCTTCTGCCTTCGGGCTGTCGCCGATGTGGGCCGAAACATGGTCTGATATATCCCGCTTAACGTAATCATCAACCTGAGTATCCATGTGCTGCCGCACATGCTCACCGATGTATGAATCGACGTGCTGACCAACGCTGCTCTTAACGTGTCGGTCCGTGATCGTCGAAGGATCGGTCTTACGCTTCTGCTTCTTCGGTTTTTGCTGGCCGACAGGCCGACCCTGATTTGTCCCACCGACTGGAGCTGCTGGGACCGGTCGGTTTCCACCAGTTCCACCAGAAGCAGACCCCGCGCTGCCCGCCGGAGGTAACCCGGACAAAAACTGGGAAATCTCGGACTGCACCCGAGTCGGCTTCGGAGTCGATGGAGTCGGGGCCATGCCCATTCCTGCGTTCTCTGCAGCTTGCTGCTGAGCCTTCTTGTTCTTCGATTCTTTGATGGCGGATGCAATCGCCGAAATGGCCGCAAACACCAGCAGAACGAGAAGCTTCTCCATCGTACCGTCCTCAATGAGAGGTCAAACGCCACTGTTCCAAGGAGCCGACCGACTCATTCGGCTCCTTAGAATTGTTCAACGCATCGTCGACCCAGCACAACGTGCCGGACTGACGCAGGACAAAGACCGCCGCCGATTCTAAGAAACAGACTCCCCGTTGTCCCGCTCAGATTCCACCGATTCGTCAAAACCCGCCGGTGTCGCCTCCACAGGCAGCCGTCCCGACTTCCGCCGGATCTGAGTCTTCGAACGGTGCGATTCGATCTTCTTCTCCAGATCCCTCGCCACCTTCCGCCTCTGCAACAGCCCCCAGACAACAGCGAGCAGAATCACCATCGCCCCGACAACCACCCGATTTCGCGTCGTTTCATCCATACCTTTTCCCTCTTCGGCGCGAACCCGCCAGAGCCGTGACCAACGGTTGATACTTTCTGCCAGCGAACTGAAGCGGGCGAATTGAATGACGAGGCCCGGGACAAAGCAAGCCCGCATTGTGCCGACGCCTCCTACCCTTGCCACGCTACGGTGTAAACCAGGACCTCGCGTCCGGCCACGAATAGTTGCCCCGAATTTCGCTTTTCGATGCAAGGCGATCGCAAGCTCCGCCTTGTAGACCCTGTGAGTTGGGTCCATCACGGGCCGGTCCATCTATTATTTTCAGGAGTTCTTCCATGCTCGTTCCGCTTCGAGGATGGTTCCTGCTGCTGGTCATTCTCTCCATCGCGGCATTCAGCTACTACAGAACCTTCGACGAGATGCCGCTCCCCGTCTCTGCAGATGACCGCATGCGGCTTCAGCTGGCAGAACGCTGGGCGCAGAAGGTCTCCTTCGAAGTCAAACGACTCCCTGGACGGCCACTCGTCGCCGTCTCGCGAGTCGTGAATGATGACCATGGTACTCTGACGGAACAGCTGAAGAAGTGGATTGCCCGTCGAAACGTGCAGATGGTCAACAACGAATGGTACAGTGACCTCAGCTATTCGGCGGGGGTTGCTTCAGAGCCACGAAGCATCGACGAAGCATGCCAGTCGATGATCGGTCAGGGCGTGGCGTACATTGTTGCAGCAGAAGTTTCCAACTGGACAACCTATCCGGAGTTTGAAGCCACTCTCTCGGGTCATGTGGAAGTCCGAGACGGCAGCACGGGAGAAATCGTGCTTCAGTATCAGCTTGCGTTGCCTCAGCTAATGGAAGTCGCCGATGTCAGCCCATCCGCCATGGGACCTGCCGAAGTCGAGGCTCAGGACGATTCACCGAGTGTTGCACGCATTTCGACGGAGCCCCGAGCTTCAGTGATCCGTTCATCACAGGCGACCTCACTGACTTTGCCGACGACGTCTTCCAGTACAAGCGTTCTGATCGGCTTCACAATTTGGCTGGCCGTGATCGCGAGTTTCCCTTTGTCGTCGGCAAATGCTCTGAAACATCATCTGAAGAAGCGTAACAATCGCGTGAACGGCACGATCCTTTCGACATGGATTGTCGTCACCGGGATACTGGCCGTGATGCTGTGGCTGCGACTCCTGCCACTGGCGGCCGCTTTGCC
This sequence comes from Planctomycetaceae bacterium, assembly GCA_016795145.1. Classification (GTDB taxonomy): domain Bacteria; phylum Planctomycetota; class Planctomycetia; order Planctomycetales; family Planctomycetaceae; genus SXXK01. Next base: position 44,171 of record JAEUII010000447.1, on the reverse strand, counting down.
GACGGGGTTTCTTGCGATCTTTCTGGCGACCATCTATTTTGGCTTCTGCTGTCAGTTTCTGGCAAAGACTCTTTGAGCGGGTGCAAGAGACCCAGACCGCTCATACCTGGACCGACTTCCGTAGTGCAGGCAGACGTTAGAGTACCTTCTTATGGACGATGCGTTTCAATCCAGTGGCCAATGGCCGACCCGTGGCAGCCAGCAACCACTGAGGGTGATTTTAGCTGGACAGTCTATTGGTCGCTATCAGCTGATCGAGATGCTGGGGCACGGTGGCATGGGACAGGTCTGGAAGGCTATGGATCCTCATCGAAAAGATGAACACAACACTGGGTTTGTCGTACTGAAGTTTCTGCCGGATGCACTCCGGCTGAACCCAGACGCGACGGAGGACTTTAAGTCTGCCTACAGGCGAGTTCAGACGCTTCATCATGAACATATCTGCCCGCTCCATGACATTGGCGAGGAACCGGGTCTCGGATGCTTTCAGGTCATGCAATTTTTGGAAGGCATCACCCTTCGGACACTGATTCGACAGGAAGATCCACAAAGGAACGGCCTGCCGATCGGGCGAGTGTTGTCACTGTTGACCCCGGTGTCCAAAGCCCTCGATTATGCTCATCGGAACAAACTGATCCATCGAGACATCAAGCCGGAGAACATCATCTTTGATCCGGCCACCGAAGAAGTGCATCTGATTGATTTTGGCCTGGCCGCTCAGGTGCGAACCAGCATGTCGAAGTACAGCCAGCAGCGAATGAGCACCTCCGGCACCGAAGCCTATATGTCACCGGAACAGTGGCAGGGACATCTGCAGGAAGCAGCCAGCGATCAGTGGGCATTGGCCGTGGTGGCGTGGGAACTGCTCACCGGAAGCCTGCCGTTTCATGGAGATGGCATGCAACTGGGATTTGCGGTGTGTCAGTCGGAGTTGTCGATGTTGCCAGAAAGACTACAGCACCTGCAGCCAGTGTTTCTAAAGGGCATGGCAAAGGATCGTAAACAGCGGTATTCGTCGTGTGTGGAGTTTCTGAAATCTCTGGTCGACGCGAAGCCAGCCGCACCGACGATCATCATTCCACAGAAACCGGCGTTGCTCGGCTTTCCTGCCAGCGAAACTCAGGTGAAGGAGATTCAGCAACAGTGGTCAAAGTACCTGAACATCCCCGTCATTACTCAGCATCGTTGCGGAGAAATGGTGCTGATTCCTCCGGGTGAGTTCCTGATGGGCAGTTCACAGTCTCCGGAAGAACTGGCTCGGTTGTTTGCAAAGTTCGATGCGAAGGTCGAATGGTTTCAGGATGAGACGCAGCATCGGGTGAAGATCACGAAACCGTTTCTGCTGGGAAAATCGGCTGTGACCGTGGGCGCGTTTCGGGATTTTGTCACAGCCAGCGGCTATCTGACCGAGGCCGAAAAAGATGGGAAAGGCGGCGAAGGCTACAACGCTGCAAAAAACGCATTTGAACGAGATGCAAAATACGGCTGGAACAATACGGGCTGGCAGCAGTCGCCTCAGCATCCCGTTGTCAACGTGACTTGGAATGATGCCGTAGCGTTTGTCGAGCACCAGACGAAACACAGTCGATCTCAGATCTCGCAGTTTGCCCGCTACGCATTATCGACCGAAGCGCAATGGGAATATTCTTGTCGAGCAGGCACGGGAGCCTTGTTCTACAACGGCAACGACCCGGAAGGGCTGGCAAAAATTGGCAATGTCGCCGATGGGACTAAACGAAAGAAATGGTCCCATTGGAAAACCATCGACGCGGAAGGCGGGCATTTGTTTACGGCACCGGTTGGACAATTTAGGCCGAATGCCTTTGGGCTGTACGACATGCTGGGCAACGTTTTCGAATGGTGCCAGGATTGGTATGGAAGATACGAAACGGGTCCGGCCACAGACCCCACGGGTCCGTCTTCAGGTTCGTCTCGTGTTTTGCGGGGCGGCTCGTGGAGCTGCCTCGCGAACGACTGTCGTTCTGCGCGCCGTGACCGCCTTGAGCCATCTTACCGTGACAGCAACGTTGGTTTTCGTGTGTTGTGTGAGTTGAGTTAGTCCTCAGTCATCGGTGGCTTCTCTGGAGCCTCTGTGCTCTGATCTCTGTTCCTCTGACCTCTGTGCGATTCCTCTGTTGCGATTCTGCGATTTCGGGGTGCAGGGGCAGAGCCCCTGCTGGCGCGAAAAATGCAAATCTCAGATACCCCGCTGTTAGTCAAGACTCATGATTTCAATGTCTGGCTGCTGAATCACACGAAGCGGTTTCCGAAGCATTTTCGGCATACGCTTACGGAGAGGCTTGAACGGCTGGCACTGGACTTTGAACAGTCGCTGACTCTGGCAAATGCTGTTCGAGGTCACTTCTGTATCTGGCCGCTAAGCCAGCAAAGTGGCGGCGCTGCCACCTGAGTTCGTGGAAAATCCATGAATTTCTCGGCCCGGTGTAAGGTCGTGCTGCAAAGGTCCTTGTGAGTGAGTACCGGAGAAGCGCTTGCAGAATTCCCCTGGCTAAGAGTGAATCTTTGACTCAGGGATGCCACCGAGAAGTGAGAGCAGGAGTCCCCAATGTCAAACAGTAATGAACACAACGGGAACGAGCCATGGCATCCCGCGCGACTGGTTGGTCGAAGCTCTGAGAATTCCAGTGTCCGAATGCTGATAGATACCAGCACACTGATGCATACGTCTTTCCCCGATGTTTGTAAGCGGGACCTCATCCCCTGGGCTGGGAAGTTGCTGCAGCAATCTTCCATCGGGGTTCTGGCTGTCCCACAAGAAGTCTTGCGGGAACTGGAAACAATGTCCGAGCTTGACTCACCGCCGGACAACCCTCGCAGAAAGGAAATGGCGGTCCAGGCGGTGACTCAATTATCCCGACTACATCAGCAGGGAATTGTCAGGCTCACGGCAATCGGTCACGCCAGTGCGAATCAGGCAGCCGATGACGTGTTTGGTCCGCTCATCATGCAGCTCCTTCTGGAGTATGACGTGATTCTGCTGACACAGGACCGCGCACTGGCGGACTTGTGTTCGCAACAGTATGCAGTGATGTTGAGTTCGCCTGCTTATTCCGGCCGAAAGCGTCGGTTCTGTGCTTGCCGAATCCACAAGGCACGGATGATCCGACACGACAGCGCTGATGATCACGTCAAGGGAAACTACGCCCGCGCGAAGCTCGACTCCAAACCGGAAGAGTCGGCAGACTTTCCTGAAGACGTCGCGACAGAACTACGGGAACTCGACGATACGCTCGTGATGTCTCACTCGCACCCTGCGAAACCGGATGCGGTTGTGCATACTGCCACAGGACAAGTGCTGACTCTTTCAGGTCCCGCCATGTCCGGCGGTGAGGGTACAGTCCTGCACGTAAAGGAAGATGCATCCGTCGTTGCAAAGATCTATCACCCGAACCATATGCGGCTATGGCGATTCGACAAACTTAGAAAGATGGTGGCTCGTGCCATCCGAAATCGCGCGGTCGCATGGCCGTCCGATTTGATTCAGGATCAGCAGGGTGTGCCAGTCGGATTTCTCATGCCACGAGTCGATGGTGCAGTCCCGCTGAAAGATTCCTTGTGCAGTCCAGCCATGTTGTCAGAGACCTTTCCAGCCTGGACCAGGCGACATCTGGTTTTGCTTGCCCGAAATCTGGCGCACGTGATCGGTATTCTCCATGATCGTGGAGAGGTCATCGGCGACTTGAATCCCGCCAATGTTCTGGTACTCGAAGAGGGCGGAGAGCCTCGCGTCAAACTGGTTGACTGTGATAGCTGGCAATTCAACGGATATCCAAGCCCCGTCGGAGTTCCAGAGTATACCCCTCCTGAGATTGCTCGGCAGAGTTTCAGCACATTCCTGCGAAGCCAGGACCATGATCGCTTTGCTCTGGCAATTCTACTGTTCGAAATCCTGTTTGTCGGACGGCACCCCTATTCGGGAAAGGGAGACCTGACGATCGCGGAGGCGATGGAGGAACGCGCCTTTCCCTATCCTCTCGGACGCCACGATGAAGAGGATCGAGAGAAAACCCCCAAAGGTCAGCCGTTTCGAACATGGACGCACCTGCCATGGAAACTCCAGGAAGCGTTCCACGGGACATTTCGACTTGGGAAAATCTACTCCGCTGCCGAATGGTCCGAGAGGCTTCACGGCTACTTCCTCGACATCGAAAATGGGCGTCTGGATGCCATTGGAAATGCTGATGCCATTCAACCGCAGGCGGTAAGAGTACCCGTTCGTCGCGCCGACGGAGTTTCCGCAGTCGTGGAATGCCAGGAACCCGGGTGTAACAGCAAAGAGGAGTATTTTGGCGCCGAGGTCATCGAGCGAAAAAAGAGTATGCGGTTCTTCCGCTGTCGTAAGTGCGCAGAAAAATATCGTATGGAAAGTCTGCCTGGGCAATCCCGTCTCTGTTCTCACTGTGAGGAAGTATTCTCACTGCCTGTTTGGTTTGAGCGAATGCTCAAAGAAAACGGTGTCCAAATTCCCGATCTTTGCCCTCAGCATGGTGGATTGACACCGCATTTCGAATGCCACACCTGTGACTGGAAATGGACCGAGTCTTACTTTTTCGAATGGAATCAAACGAGATCGTCGATACCGGTTCGATGCAAACGCTGTGTCAACACGATGCGAAAATCGTACCGATGTGCCGCGTGCTCCCAGAACTTCACAGCCACGGGAGCAGCCACACGAATGCTGGACTCAATTCCGACGCACCAGATCTACTGCTTTCGCTGCAAGGAAATCCGCTCCAAACAGACGCCAACGCTGTCTCGCCCAATTCACAACCCACCAGCTCCGCGACAGACACAGCCTGGAACAATGGAGCCACCTGTACAGAAGCCGGCATCGTCAAACAATCAAGCAATGAAGACGCCGCCGCCTCCACAACCTCGCTCCCTGTTGCGGCGCATCTGGGATGCTCTTTCCAGTCTTTAAGTTCGGTCTTTTCTATCTGAGCATAACGTATTCAGGGCCCGTTATGATCATGGGTCTGCTCTTGGCCCTTGTCTGACCTGAGGATTAATCAAATGAACATCAAACAGGATCGATACCAGACGCTGGATAGCGACCCTTCACCTCGCCTGCCCGTTTGCTTTCTGATTGACTGTAGTTTCTCGATGCAAGTCGTTCAGGGAGGAACTCGGACGGGAGAACGAGTGGCACGAGACGGGAACATTTATGACGTGGTGAAAGGTGGCAGCTCACCGCGGATCACCGAAGTGATCCGCGGATTCGAGGGCTTCATTAATGACATTCTGAATGACACGCGTGCAAAGTCGAGCGTAGAGATCGCCATTGTCACCTTTTCCAATAAGGTCGCAATTGAACGTGATTTCGGGCCCGTAGACACGGGTCTTAAGTCTCTGCAGTTCAACGCTATGGGTGATGGCACAAGACTGGGACTCGCAGTGAAAACCGGACTGCAAATGCTTGATCGCAGAAAGGAGGACTATAGCGAGTATTCCATTAGCTACTACCAGCCGCAGTTGATCATCCTGACCGATGGTGAAGCCACGGATAAAGAGGTGTGCAGCGAACAAGCACGCCATGTTCAGCAGAGGATGCAAAAGGGCAAGCTCATTAGCCTCCCATTTCTGATCGGTGACGAAAAGGAAGCGGGTGCTCTCAGAGACTTCTCGCCGGATCAGGAACTGCTGCGAATCGACGGGGTGAATCTGGTCGCGCTGTTCCGATTTCTCAGCCAAAGCGCCATTCAACAGTCGCGTTCAACAGCTGGCGGCAACGAGTCAGTGAATCTCAAGAAGATGATCGCTGCACTTCGCCAGAATATCGTGCCGGCAGGGAGCATCTGATGAAAGATACGAAGCTACGAGTCGCCGCTGCTTCTGTTCGTGGCCAAAGCCATCGGACAGAGAACACTCCATGTCAGGATGCCGTCTTCGAAGAGCGTTCCTCGTACCTATCTGGCGTATGTGTGGCCGATGGAGCGGGTTCCTGCGTTGCCTCACACATCGGGGCCCGAATCACGACCGAGTGGACAGCCCGCTACGTCCGCAGGGAATTTGCTGCGATGTTCGAGGAACCAGATGCCGGATCGTCAAAGCTGCTCATTGACCTGAAGCATCATTTGACCAGCGAGGCAGCATTATGTGGCTGCAAGCCGTCGGACCTTTCATGCACCTTGATGTTTGCTTTCGCAGAGACCAGACGCAGGGAGGTACGCTATCTTTGTGGAAATCTGGGGGATGGCGTGATCCTCATGCAGCAGAATGGAATCACCGAGATTCTCATGGATGCTGACAACGGGGAATTCGCCAATCAGACGTGGTTTGTCACCTCATCAGACGCAAACACTCATTTCAGAGTCTGCACGGGTTCCTGTCCAGTTGAGTCACTGCCCGGATGGTTGCTTGCAACGGATGGTGCATGGCCGTTCCTCTATCGTCGCTCCAGCGGAACCGTGGCACGTGCGGCCCAATCGCTACTGGAAGACGTTCGAACAGCAACACCACGACGTTCGCAAATCGCCCTGAGTTCGTTTCTGGAGAACATGATCATACCTCGCTCCAGCGATGACTGCTCAATCGCACTGCTACAGACCATTGCCCACGGGCGTCACATTTCCAGACGACCGATAGTCTGACCGAAAAGAGAATCCCAATGCGGTGATTTCGGACCACTGCGGGCGACCGTTTTGTGAATTTCACTCCAATCTTTGCGATGAAACCGCGAATTTCTGCGGAAGTTCTGGCCACACCCGGTGATCAGGGTTAGTGTCACCCCAAACGTATATGTCACCATACCGTTCGCGTAATCTGCAGTAGACTTGCAGCTGCTGAAATTATCGGCTTTCTCGTCTGCTAAAGGGGCGATACCAATTCTCCCAGGAAGCATGCACATGTCGACCAATACCCCAATACAAAAATTCAAGTCGAAGCAAACTGTCACATGCCCGGCTTGTGGAGCATCCGTGGGAATTAAGGACCCGGCCAGCTTTGTCCTGCAGTTTGACAACCGTGCGCGAAGCTATCTCAATGGGCTCCTTGTAGACCTTCGAAACTTCACGAGAGGAATGGACGCGTTCCTTGCCGGGCGATTGACGGAGCTGACCCTGCATGACATCGGCGGATCGCCATATGCCCGGGAGGAGTTGCTTTTTCTGATCGACGAAGGACTGATCACAGAGGCTACACGCAAGGATGTTCAGCTTGTTGCGCCAGATGGCAAACTAAGCAAGGACGTGCTTGATCGCCTGGAGCGGGGCACCGTCGCTGAGATCATGTTCGAGAGAATTCGAAGCAAACAGACCGCGAAGAAGATTGGAGACATGCTCTCGCCGTACGGGGAGTTCCTACGGATTGACAAGGGCGACACTAACGGAAGGGTCGCAGCGCAGGTCTGGTCCGATTTTTTTCAGCTGGAGATCGACACACATGATTTCATTGTGAATTTTCAAGATCTCGATGGCAGGCTCCCGGACCCCTCAAACGCTTCGACCGAACTTGTCGAACGATTGGCACGTGGACTGCTCGGAATAGGGCTTGAACGACGGTCAAATGGACTCCTTATGGAGTTGGTGCGTGAGCAGACACATGTCCGAGAGTTTCTACAGGCAGACGGCCTGAAGCGACACGCAAAGTTGATTAGGAAGATTGTTGGAAAGATCCGACCGGCGCTTGCACTGCATTACGAGTTCCTTGAACGTTGCGTAGAACTGCGGACCACCAAGTCAATCGCCGACTCCCCCCCGAACGCTCTTTCGGTCCCTCAAGACGATTTCCACAAGATTCGCGACAATCTTGAGCGAGCGTGGTTTGTGCTGCTCGTGCTACACGGACACGCATATCAAAACCTGCCAACGGAGGTGCAGTCGGAACTGGAGAGTCATGAAGAGTTTGGGCAGGATTTCAAGAGTCTGTTTCTGACCGAAATGCACACGTTTCGAGAGGGTACAACCGTCTCCGAAGGAACGTTAACGCGACTGCTGAATTCGCGAACTCTGCTACAGGATCGAAACAGTGTTCTCACAGACATCCTTCCGACGTGGTTTAAGAAGCTCTTCGACTTTGTTCGTCCAAACGCTGCTGTTGAATCGTGGCTAAGGGAGTTCGACAAGATTGTGCGAGTGCATTGCAACAATGAGGTCGCCACCCATGTGACACTGGTCACCGAAGCGGAACCAACCCCTAAAGGTAAGGGGTGGAAGAGTTTCCTCGTGAAATTCATGCCACAATGGAAGAAGAAGCCACCAGAACGATACAAGCTTGCAGAACACGGTCAGCCAAAGGTCCGATATCTGAGGTGTAACTACCAGTTGACAGACCAGCAGACGTTCAACGTCGTTATCCTTGGCTCCATGGGTTCTGGTAAGACGTGTGCTTTTGAGACAGCGCTAGCTCGGTTATGGAAGCTCAGTGAGGCACTCGGCATCGATCTCTGTCCGATTGACGCAGACTCCCTGTTCAAGATGGAATCTATGCGCGATGATGTCAAGAAAGGAAGAGTCAAAGACCCTACTGACATCAACTTCGCGGTCAACTGGGACGCCTCCCTGATCGGAAAGGACTCGAACCATCGACTTAGACTCTCTGTCCTTGACGTTCCAGGAGAAACGGTCTACTCACTAATCTCTGGGGACGGTTCTGACTCAGAACTCCGTCGAATTCTTCGACATGCGAATGCGATAGTGTTTCTGTATGACATGTGGTGTGATGACGCATTTCTATCAGACGTGTCCAGTGCTGGTAGCACCTTTGAAAAGGCAACAAAGCTGGCCGATGATGTCGAAAAGGTGAGAGAACAACGGCAGGGAACACGTGTTGACCAGCGAGTGTTGCTAAGTCGCCTTTGTGACATGCTGGCTTCTGAGCGAGGCTCCGAGAAACTCCGGCAGCTGCCCTTCCTGTGTGTCTTCCCGAAAGCGGATTTGCTCGTATCCGAATCGGCGGAGCAGCAGAAGTACATTCTGAGCCGACTTATGGATGAACTCCGCAGAGCTGGAATCCTGGTAAGGGGACATTCTTTTGACAAAGAGTCGCCAGAATCATTTGCCAACTACCAGAGTGCGGGTTGTGTTGGCATCGACTGGAATAACAAACACCTTGTAGAGCTGTTTGCTAAATACAAGATTCCGCCGGCCGGACACAACGTTTCGGAACATATTTCGCACCAAATTAGATTCTGCCAGCTACTCTCCGAAATGACTCGGGAGGCCTTTCGCAACATGGCCGAGATGCTTGATGGGGATCCACCACCAGCCGTAAGGAAGACCTTTAGCTCGCGAATTCAGGACGGCGTCGTGCAGTTTATTCGCGAGCGATTTGATCAGTGCTATTTCCTGCCCGTTTCTGCGCTGGGACGATCTCCGGTCTTTGCAGCAGCCGGAAATGAACGGAAACCCCAGGCGCTCGGAGAACTGCCGAATTCGCTACTCGTTGAATACACGTTTCTGCTGCCACTACTGCTTGCGTTCAAAGATGCATTTCCATCTACCGACGATGTAGCAATTGGCAAACGTAAGTGAAAAGCAAATATCAGCGACTCTCAAGGAACACCATCAAAGTCAGCAAGAGCAGGACTGCAGCGAAAGTGAAGAGCACAATCGACCAACGACGATCATGATGGGAGGCGTCGTCTTGCGATTTAGCCACCAGTATCTCTCCATTCCCCTGATTCTTCTGCCTTTCCGAGAACATAGCATCTGCAACGGCCGTCATCTCAAGCGCGCTCATGCCATATCGGCGACTGTCCAGAATCTTCTCCAGAAACTGGCCCCATTCTGCATATGGGAAGCGTGTCGTATTCTGGTAACGCGCCAGAAAATCAGATACACTCTGTTGTAAATCCTGAAGACGGGCCTCTTTTAGTTGTTGGGCCACACTCTGCTCCTCACATTTCAGTCTCTCTAACTCAGTCGTCTTGTTTCGCGTAAACTCTTCCTCAAAAACTGCACGTTGTGTCTGGTGCTCCAGCAGTGACATAAGTCCTTGGGCAAATTCCAGGACCTCAGAGTCCTTCTCACCTTCGCATGCTCGAAGGAACTCGCTGGGCTTCGTCGTTCCATTTTTTATCATCTGCCACATCTTGCCTTCCGTGGCGTTCGACAAATTCTTCGGACGACTTTGCTCCAGTCGCTTCTCCAGCAAGTCACACTTTTCCGAGTGCCCCTTGAGCAATTCAGCATATCTGATCATCAATGGATGCGTGCCGGCCTCAATCAGCGAAATCGCTTCCCGCAACTGCTGGAGACTTCCGTCAAGAAGCCTGATGTGCTCAGGTATCTGCTGCATCCCGGTCAGCGGAGTTCGTGGTGGCAACAATTCGAATACCAACTCGCTAGAGTTTAAGGGCTCGAATTGGTGCGTATGACAAAACACGTCAGCGAGTAGATACCCTGAATCTGCGAGTAGTTTGCCGATTTGTCCTCGAAGAATGGCCACACTCTCAGTGCGTCTTGCAACGTTTTTTTCCATCGCCAAGCAAAGCACAGTTGCGACTTCCTCTGGCAGTTCCTGCAACTCAACTGGTCGTTCTTCGACATTCACAGGTAACTGTCCGCAAATGAGTTCGTAGAGCGTCACCCCCAGGCTATACACATCTACCAGGGCAGATGTTCTTCCAGAAGACTCTCGCTGCTCTGGTGCCATGTATGCCGGTGTGCCCAGAACGCCAGCGGCCGGCGAAGTAGTACTGTCGGACTTCAAACGTGCTATTCCGAAATCCGTTACCCAGGCACGGGTGATGCCTCCGTCATCTCTTACGACCACATTGTCCGGTTTGATGTCGCAATGAATGAATCCTTCTGCATGTGCGTACTCCAGTGCTTTGCACACCTGATAACCAATTGAGAGAGCCTGCTTCAACGGGATACGCCGTCCCTGCTTCCGGTATTCCTGCATGAGTGTCCGAAGGCTGAATCCCTGTACAAGCTCCATCGTAATAAACAGCAGTTTCTTCTCTTTCCACTCACCAATGTCGATCGTCTGAACAATATGCGGGTGGTGCAACTTTGCAGCGTTGCTTTCTTTCAGAAAGCGGATGCGATCTTCTTCAGAGACGCTTAGCTCCTTTCGCATTATCTTGAGCGCCCGCTTCTCATTCTTCAACATATCCGTCACTTCATACACTTCCGCCATTCCCCCGTGCCCCAGCGATTTCTCAACGCGGTATCGATCAGAAATCACTACTCCAGTGGAAAACTGCAACTGCGGAGCCTCAGAAATTCTCCCGCAATCATTGGCTGCGTCTCGTGCTCGAATCGGGCGTGAGGGAGCCCCTCCAGGTGTAACGTAGTGTGCGGAATCTGGCACATCGTTCGACAAATCATCCTTTCGTTGTCGCGTCGGATGCTGTGTCTGGCTGTCGTCTGACATGTTACACTCTGTGATTGTATGGCTCAGCGAAACAGGATAACCGCCCGCACTCCAGAGACGACGGGATAACTCAGTTCCACTTCGCCGTGGCCCCGCCTCTCAGCACGGCATCCTACTGAGAATGGGCGAGCTTAAGTCTGGTAAGAAGATCCACAAGGAAACCACACTGACCGCCCATGGCCCAGTTCTTTTTGTCCCCAATCTCAACAGTCGCCGGCCAACCGACTCTCCATCTGAAATTCAGCTGCTTTAGATCACTGTATGATATGGAATCGCGACCTAAATTGCGAATTGTGCCGTAGTAGATTCGTGCTTCCGTGAAGACAACATATCGGGCCCAGAACCAGATGCCGAATGAAAGTACTCCAACAACATTCTCGCTTGTCGGTACTGCTGCGGCAATACAGGCATTGTTGAGCAGGGCATTTGGTATGTTTGGGATTGTGTAGATAGGCGTACCCAGATACCAAAATCGTCTGCTCACATATGTGCTGTTGATTATGCTCACAATCGTGTGCGAAGTGATCGCATCCTCATTCGATACGGCGAAACTGGATTTGCCAACGTGCGACTCGGTGGACTCGGTACCGAAGGATCGCTTTACAGAGTCCGTTAAAGGAATGGCTGTTGATGCATTTTCTCTCTTGTCTCGACCGACATTGCCATTTGAAGGTGAGCTGGACGTTGATCTTGGGGGTGTTGTGGTCCTCTCCGATTCATTTAAAGCGTCTAACTTATCGTTCTCTGAGAACACATTCGTGGCTTCAAAGGTGCTTAAGAACGCTCTGCACGTTTCGAATCGGTCTTTTCTGTCTTTTGCCAGTGCCTTTGCGAACACGTCCCGCAGTGGTCGATGGGGGCTTTGCAATTGAGGAATCGGTCCATTCGTGACAGCGAATCCCAGTTGCATGCCGCTGCCCTGGTAGGGCAATGAGCCGGTGAGCATTTGCCAGGCGACAACCGCAAGACTGTACTGATCACTGCGGCCATCCTGTGCCTGGCCCAGCCATTGCTCGGGAGCCATGTACGGTTCCGTACCGCTGACCTGCATGGCCGAACGACTGTGCATCGACATGCTGGTCCGAACTTCGGCGGCCAGTCCGAAGTCCACGACAAAAACCTTGCCTGTCTGCGGGTCGACCATGATGTTGCCGGGCTTGATGTCGCGATGAATCAGGCCTTCACGATGTGCATAATCCAGAGCCTTCGCAACCGGCTGCAGAATCGCGACAACTCGGGCGGGAGGCAGTCCGTTCCTGTTTGGATCTTCCTTCTTCAGCAGTTCCAGAAGTGTCATACCTCTTACAAACGGCATCACCTGAAACGCTCCGAACCGATCGTCATCACCCAGATCCAGCAGCGGACAGATGTGCTCGTGAAACAACTGCTGCACCCTGCGATAACTGGACTTGAATTGCTCAACAGCTTCCGGACATCGCCTGATGTCATCTCGCAAAAACTTCAGCACAACCAGACCGTCCCGCACGTCATCCTTGCGGGTCGGATCTTCGGCCAGCCAAACGCTGCCCATCCCGCCTTCACCGAGGAATTGCTGCAGTACAAAACGTCCCACACGACTGTTCGGACGAAGCAACTCTGCAAAATTCCCGGGACCACGGGTTTCCAAATTCGAACGTGACTCAAAGGACTCTGCCATGATTGCTGTTTCAGTACAAAAGGCCTGACATGGAGCTGTAGAGCCCCTTCACCCAAAGGAGTCCGCTGCTGCTCAACCTGAAGATTCAGGATACCGCGTGAATGGTTGTCAGACGGCCTCTAAAGAATGTGCAGAGGTCTCATCTTCGTCAATGACACACGCCAAAAAGTTAGTGCAGTAATCAACGGAAAAGGCTGCCTCGAATTTCGAGGCAGCTTCATGGTTCCGACATGACTTACTCAGCAGAAACATCGTGCGGGTCAGCGTGTGCCGACCGTCTCTTCCACTTTCTCAATTCGATACTTTACGACCACAGTGGGAAGATCGACGATCGTCGATTCCTTTTCAATGTCCAGTGCCAGAGCCCCGGTCGTTTCGTAGTCCCCGGGGACTTGGCCGTCGACAGTTAGTCGCACTGAGCCAACCAGACGATTGGGGAGCACGGTGTTGTAGTCGTAGAGGTCGACAATGAATCCGGCACTGGCCACATGGTCGTACCGGAAATCCAGCTGGTCCCAGGTCACGGAGGTGCGGTCAGACTGGTAACGTGGCTGGTGAGTGATCCCGTTGTAGGTAATTTCGACAAGTGGATCCGTTTCGCCGCTGTCGACTGCTGGAACATAAGTATCAGTGGCCGGAATGTTGGTGATCTGAATCGATGTCACCTGGATTCTGAGATCCTGCTTCTTCGGACGACTCATCAGCTGTTCATAGTCTTCCGACTGACTCCAGTTCTCCAGCTCGATGCATCGGTCGGCAATGAACGGGTGAGTCGTGCCGAACTGATAGAGAAAGCTGAAGATCTCCACCATGGGTCGGTGACGAAGGTCGGTCTGGTCGCGTTTGATCTGTCGGACATCAAATTCTTCCGTGTCCTTGTCCATGAGCTTGTTGGACTGACGAGTCTGATGCAGCAATCGCACCAGTGCCTGCTGAGCCACGCTGACTCGGCCACCAACGCAGATCAGCCCGGCACGGTCTGCCGAGAATTCTGACGCACGGTACCAGTGCATCAGGGTGCCAAAGACGGTGAGTTTGATGGCGACATTGGCCAGGAGCGAGCTGACCTTTTCGACACCATCGATTCGCAAACGTGCGATCAGTGGCAGCAGAATGAATCGCCCAAGCAAATGAGTCCGCAGATGCTGTGACTTAATGTGCCCGAGTTCGTGGCCAATAATGAAACGCAGTTCATCCGGCGAGTCGGCATACAGTTCAACCAGCCCGGAAGTCAGGACCAGCATATGGGGATGACCGATTCCGGTCACATACGCGTTTGGATACGGATCACCTTCGATATATGTGGGAGGTGGCTCAACACCAAGAATGTCGGCACATTCCCGGACCATTTGTGTAATGTGCCTCGCACGAGGCTGCTCCGAGATGTTGATCTTCCAGTTGGCCGCGGCGGCAAGAGCATTCGCGTCCAGAAAGTCGGTCCCCAGATTGACGATCGTTTTGACAATGGGCCATTCGGCAACGTCGCCTCCCTGGCAGAGCTTGCTGAGGTGATGGTAATAGAACTCATCTTCAGCCGTCATGATATCATAAGGGGTGACATACAGCGGGTATCGCAGCACCGCTTCCTGGTTCGGTGCCGGCAGACTGTTTTCGACTCCCGGCGGAGCCACAGGCTCCTGCAGAGGTTGCCCCAGAACGGGGTGAAGTCCCGTCAAAATTTGTGCCAGCAGCAGGGCCGCGGTAATACGCACATGACCGGTTCGGCAAAGCATCACGAATCTCCCTCGAGTAAGACAGGAAGCCATCTGACAATGACGGCTCTTGTCCGACCTCAAGGGCGAAAGAGCGACGACCTTACAAGAGAATCGCGATTCGTTCTGATTGCAGGCGTGGTGCCGAAACAGGCCATGGGCAGCAAGTCAACCCATCGAATGGAATTCGCGGCGTTGGTGGTAGTACGGATTACAACAGAACTTTCAGGAACGCATACACCCCAAGGACAATTCCACCGAGAACTAACCATGTCCATGGCCGGGACAGAATTCCCGATCTGCGATCGCCATACTCGGCTCCATGGAGTCTCGCCCGAGACGGCAGCGGGCTCTGTGCCCCATCCGGACGGCCCGGCAAGACAGACTGCGGCGGCCATGGTCCTTCAGAGCGTTGTGCGGCACTTCGTTCTCTGGATCGTAAATCCAAAACCTCTTTCTGAAGTCTGCCGACTTCATTACGGAGCGAGACGAGGCCTTGTTCCAGTTGTTGAATACGGGTTTCTGTATGGCGATCTGCATGCGCTGTCACGCGGTTCTCGGGAAATGTGCTGACCCGTCTGGCCGGAACCTGAAAACTGTAACGGCCGTTTTCATCCCGAACCGTGGGGACGGCAAATCCGATGAGACCATCGACAATCAGATCCTGCCATTTCCCGCCCTTGGTTTCGATTTTTGCAGCGAGGTCGTTTGAAACGACCGCTGCCGTCAGAATGAATGGGCGGCGGGCGACAGCTTTCGTATCCGGGCACTTGGGATCGTGCTCCACAATGCCGATCAGGTGCCCGATACTGAGCGTTCGTTCAAAACATGTCCCCTTTTCTGCACCGTTCATAAACGGACCAGTTTCTCGGACAATTTCGGGCAGATGAGCGATCAGAGTTTCGTCGCATGCCCATCCTGCACCATTTTCGAACCAGCGATGAAAGACGACGGGAATTCGGAGCATTGTTTCCTCGAGTGGCATCACCTGTTCCTTGCCTGTTGATTCAGTCTGCAGAAGCCCGCCATCATCTAAGGTCATCGGATCGATGCTCTTAAGACAACAGAGAGATGAGTTTCGCTATCAGCATGAAGCCGCACAAAGCTCCGAAAATCACCCCAAAACAGCTCAGGGCAACTTTTGCCAGACGTGATCCGACCCGAGCCTGCAACAGCCGAACCTCCGTCGCCTGCTCACGCAAACGGGCTTTTTCACATCGCTGCAGAAGGATATCCAGATCCTCCCGGATCTTTCCTGCCTGCTGCACGAAAATGAGTAGTTCGGGATGTTCGATCTGTCCTTTCAGTTGCTGAAGCTGAGCGCGAATGTCGGTCGGCTCGGTATTCTTCAAGGCCCTCCTGATCTGACGGATCAGGTCATCCGCCTGTTTCACCAGGTCTTTCTGCTTCAACCCGTTCAGCGTTTCCCTGACCTTCTCGATTCGTTCCAGCATCACCCCAAGGGACTTCACCGGCACAGGAGACATCAGAAGTTTTTGCTGAAGCAACTCATCTGTCTTGACCAGGAACGTTCGGTATCGCTCAATTCTGGCTGTTCGTTTTTGAATTCGCTGACTGATCTGCTGTACCGCGGGACGAAGGGAATCCAGTCGCTTCTGCACATTCTTCCGGCGTGTTTCGATTTCATCGATTCGAGTCTTTCGTCGACGGAATCCCAGCATCAGCGGGACAAAGATCTGAAATGGCTCAAACTGAGCCAGTTCAAGAACGTTGCCCGGCTCAGGAATCAGGTTGCCACCGGTCGCTGAGACCGGGACCACAGTCAGACGGCTCCTGCTGTAAGATTGCTTGACCTTATTGAAGAGAGAACTCAGGACTGGATGATTGCTCATGAACTCCAGGAACCACTCCTTAAACGGCCTGCCGGAACCTGTTTCATAGCCCAGGCGATCGAATTTGGTCATGAGCAGAACGACTTCCTCAATCCTGCTCTGGAACAGACTATCGATGCTGTCCAGCAGGCTGATCTCCGTCTCAGAAGGATCATACAGCAGCATGACAACATCACAGGAACGCAGAAACTCATGAGTGGACGTTGCCAGGATGCGATCTTCACGCCCGCGAGGGTTCAATAACTCGCCGCTGAAGTCGATGGTTTCCACCTCCCACTGACGTCCTTCACATGAGATTCGGAACGACAGTCTGTTCGGTTCGGCCATCGGAGTGGCATCTGTCGTGCCGTGTTTGCGAAGCTGATCCGCAACGTTCCGAAGGTATTCCAGTGTTTCGCCCGCGGCGATCAGGTCCAGATCGAATCGACGATCTCCACGAAACAGATACCAGCTTGCAAACAAGGTGGACTTTCCGGCACCTCGAGTCCCTATGACTCCGATCCGGATGCTTTTCTGTGATGCCGCAAGGTCATTCTCAATCTCAACCAGTTCCGCTTCTGCCTGTTGCAGTAACTCCGTCTTTTCCGTGAACCGCTGATCCAGGGGTTTTTGCTGTTTGTCCGTCCCGCGGCGAGCGCTCGGGACAGTCTCGCTGGCACCACGCACAGAAGGCATGATGGAAGAGAATTCTATACCGGTCACTCGGCTCCCTGCATTCAGCTGAATATCCTGAACATCGACAAGTTTCTCCTTCAGAGCCTCCACAAACTCCTGGCAGTTCGCAAACCGATCTTCCGGTTTCCAGGCCAGCGCTTTCCGAAAAACGTCGTGGACCTGATGCAGGCCGCGAATCATGCTGATTCTGGTGTCTGGCTGTCGTGAGCCCGCGTACGGCTTGCTGTTGGCGAGAAGTTCGTAGGCGACAACTGCAAGTGCATACTGGTCCGTATTCGGAACTGGTCGCTGACCGTGCTGCTGCTCTGGCGCCATATACTCGCGAGTACCATAGACTTCCTGACCGGCTAACCACCTTTCCGTGTCAGGGATGCTGATTGCGAGTCCAAAATCCAGCAACTGAACACAGGGTCGTCTGGTCTCCGGGTGAATCGTGATTCCGATGTTGGATGGTTTGATGTCACAGTGAATCGCCCCGGTGTTTTCGGGATGAAAAGACTGCGGACTGTGAAAGTAATCCAGCGCAGATGCCGCCTGCTCCAGAATTTCGATCACCTCGGATATTGGCATATAACCATGGGTGCCAAGACGTGTCTGCCTGTAGATTTCCAGATTATGCCCCTGAATCAGCTTCATGGCGATCCACGGGCCCAGTTCTTTATGCTCACCACTTTCGAAAAGCGGACAGACGTGCGGATGCTGAAATCCGCTAACGACGCTCAGCACACTCCGAAAGCGCTCAATATGTCGACTGCTTGATCGGAGTCTCTTGTCCAGAAATTTGACGGCGACGGAGGTCTGATGTCCATAGTGATCTGCCTTCCAGACTTCTCCCATTCCACCAGCCCCAAGCTTTTCCCGAAGCTTGATGTTGGGCGTCAGCACAAAGTCCTGCATCGGACTGCTGACGCTGTGAGATCGCGTGGGGCCTTGAGATTCCGGTGTCTCTGCCATAAAAGGTCCTGACCATTCCTGCCATTGTCAAAGGATCAACGTCTTGTCACAGACACATTTGAGTTGCAAGGCAAATGGTCCACTCGCCTTACAATAATATCGTGCAAGATCGCCGACAAAACGTCCTTAACCGAAGTGTTGGCAGTCAAATTCAACGCACAACCCTGTCAATACACAGCGGGAGACACTCATGGAACAGAATTCTGACGTCGTGAAATCACGCGTTCAGCCATCGAGCGGCGAAAATGCGAAATTTTTCCCCACTGACAGCAGACCCAACATGACTCATCAAATGGATCTGGCAGACCTGTCATCGCAGGTGGATTCCTTCTGCGGGTACATTCGTTCGGAGCATACAGCGTCCGTGTCGGACAACTTCCCATCTCTTCAATCGCCGCATCACTGGCTGGCACCACTTCTCTCGAAACCCCTGGAAGACGAACCAGACTCTGATCCATTTTCAAAGCTGGAAACTCTGGCTGAGGTGCTCAGGTCGTTTCTCGTACATGCTCAAAAAGGAAAGCGGCCACTGGTTGTCGGGGTCTTCGGCGTTTTCAATGCAGGAAAGTCACGGCTTATCAATCTGCTGCTGGAACTGGATATTCAGACAGTGAGTTCTGAACCGCAAACGGAGTCCATCCACATTCTGTTTGAGGAACAGGACCGTCAGTTCATCAGCCCGTTCACGATCCTTGCAAAGAACCTCCACAAAGAACGAACTGTCGTTGCCGACTGCTGTTCGACTGACAAGCTGCCCGGCATCATTCTTCTGGATACACCGGGAGTATCTGCCGAGGGACACAAGCGGCTGATGGAACTGCGGGAGCTGGAAAAACTTTCACGCACAATGATTCCTTTGTGCGACGTTGTTCTGGTGACCATGCCACTGGCAAACGCGTTCACAAGCAATGATGTTCCATTGTTCGAGATTCTCTGGAAGGATCTCTGTGAACTGCCGTTCTATCTTGTTCTCTCACGTGGAGACAACGAGAACGGCATTCGTGAAGACAATGGAGTCTGGCATGTCAGTCCGGAGATTGAACGAAAGCTCAGCGGCATTTCAAAGCGCATCTATGATTCATGCCGTGATCGGTCAGGAAAATGGCCCTATTCCGTGGAAGAAATCCGCAAACGCATGGTTGTCACGGCGATACCCGAGTCCGCCAGCACAGAGCGTGAAACTTATGGCATCAACGATCTCAGGAATCGTTTGAATGAAGAAGCGCTGAAGTTAGCAGCGACAAGATCTGCACAAGTCCATTCACATAAACACGATTATTTCTATCAGATGGCGTCCAGCCTCTGCGGGATCATCTCAGACAGAGTCCGGAAACAACGGGCAACTGCAGAACGTGAACTGTCCAATACGAATCTTCACATACGCGCCACCCGCGAAGAGTCCTGGTTTCTGAAGGCCAATGAAGACCTTCTCGTTCGCCTCAAAAGCCTCCCGTTACTGATCAGCCACCAGCTGCAAATGGCCTCTCTGAATGTGGAACGGCCTTTTGTTCATTCTGCATCTGCCGGGCGGGAAAAGGCGGCTCATTCCCGAAACCAGCTCCTGCAGGAGACCCGAGCCGCCGTAACGGGACTCTGGGAGCAGATACAGAATCGATGGGGCAAGCATGCCGATGCCTGGCGTCAGGACGCTATACAACGCGTCAGCAAGGTCGAAGAAGCCATGCTGCTGCACCTGACGTCACGGGAGATTGACTGGTGTGTTCTGCAGCCGGACCAGCCGGGTTTGCTGTCATTTCGCAGGGTCTTCAGAGAAATCGTCACAGGCTCTCTGATTGAACCCATTATTCGAAGGTTTGCTCTGGACCTGAATGATTCCGTGAATCAAAGCGAAGATGCCCTCCGTGAACGGGAAGAGCGGCTTTCACAGGTGAACGACTGCTTCTTCTCCGGGCGGCTTCGATTCGTCTGGGCTGAAGGCCGTCGCGAAATCAGCAAAGACCTGAAGAACTGGTGGAACTACTACCAATTCGTCTGCAGAACCATCTGCGACTATCGAGCCGACAAAGACTTTGATCACTGGCCTGGAATTCGAAAAGCGATGCTTGTTCGCCTCCCGAATTATGAAGACCAGTCATGCGCATTCAGTGAGGCCAAGCGAAATCAGATCGAAGAGATGGTTGCAGCAGGTCTGCTGCGGACCAGCGAAGCAGACCTGCTGTTCGCTCGTATGCAGGAAGGCAACATGGAGCGGGAAGCCGCTGCTGCTGCCGGAGCATCACCGGCACGACAAACTGCGCTGCGGCAGCTTCAGAAAGAGAATTCCGAGTTGTGTGAATCCGTCGCCTCGTCAACGATGGCTCAGATTACTGAAACACTGGATACGGAATTGTTTCGGGTGGAAGGAGAACTGGCACCGCTGCGTAATCGCTTTCAGACGCTCGCCAAAATGCGTTTCGATCAGGCGTTGCTCCGAATTCAGTCTTACTGGTGGGGAAGCGCCGCAATTCTGACGGCACTGCTGGTAATCGTTCCGTTCGTTCTCATGGTCACGGGAATTCCATTCTTCTGGGGACTGATTCTCTGGGGTTTGCTGTCCGTCGCCGGAGGCATCGGTGCTGCCAAGCTGCTCATTGCAGGTTCGGAACTTGGCAGTCCCCTCATTGAAGACTGGGCTCGCCTGCAAACCTGGAAAGTATTCAGCCGAAGGTGGCGATTGACGGACAAAGGCACTGACAAGCTGCGCGAGGCATCTCGCAGTGCTTTGTTCGAGTACGTGGAACAGGTTCATGCCAGACTGGCAAATTGTGGACAGACTGCGCTTGAACTGGTGCATCGGAGAGCCGAGCAACTTCTGGACAGCCGGTCTGTTGTACAGACTTTAATGGCTTCGGAGCAGTGGACTGAAAGAACAATCTCTCTGGAAAAGATGATTCAGCGATCCCCGGTTGACGCCGACGTCGCCGGCAAACAGGCCGTTCAACTACTTGAAACGGGTCGCGTCACAGCTCGTGATACGTTTGAGGAAGTTCGTCAGATGGTCGTGCGTGATGCTGAAGACTTTGTCGCGGACATTAGCAGGGACTGGGCCCTGATGGCCACTGCCATCGAACAAAAGCAGATTCCGCCAAATACTCGCACTGCTCATCGAACGTGAAATCGAAGGCGTTCTTCGAAGCGACTGTCGTGTTCGCTTCGTGTGTTCACTAACGAACGTGAGATACCGCCAGCTCACCGCATGCCGTAATGCCGTTGGTGGTGGGTTCGTTATCGTTGCGGCAGATGAGCAACCCGCAGACTGTCGAAGTACTTCAGCAGTTCCCGGCAGATAGTGGCCGCCACAGGATTCGCGAACCGTGAAGATTCAGTCAGTATCTGTTCAGCGTCAGGCTTTAGCCGAGTGATCAGGCATTGTGGTTCTGTTGTCGGGTCGTTATTTCATTGGCACAGACAGCAATGCTCTGATTGAGTTTGACAAAACGGGTCACATTCTTCGGTCGGAATCCGCTAACGAACATGTCGCCGATGCCCCGGCTGCCCGCCGCGTCTGCCGGAAGTCTACTGAGCTGGAGACAAGCTCCTGCCGCATTGACCGAGGAGCATATCGGTCGGTCGAAAGCCGCTTTTTCAGGCCTGCAACTTCCGCCTCCAGCTGCTCAATTTATGGAAGCAGCAACTTGACGTACGCCCGCACAGCAAGCGACCTCGCGATCTCCAATTCCGAGGATGCAGCTTCCACGATCCGGCAAGCACTATTTCGCCGAATCGCCGTGAGAGCGACAACAGCGGCAGTCAACCAGATGCTGTTTCCAGCGTGGCAAAATCGTGAACTGAAGGTTTCCAATCGTTATGCCGGCATTTGGGGCCAGTCGGCGAACCTGGTTGACTTCCAGACGCTTTCCATCAACCTGAACGTTGCAACGAGCGGTCTGTGGTTCAATCCAGAAGGATCCATCGAACCAAATGATGCGGCCATGGACTGACTCGACGGACTCATCTTCAATCTGCCATCCGCAACTGTCACTTCGCCCAAAGAGCACCGCGAGCGGAAAGAGTATGTACTCTTCCAGTTCACGGAGTGCATCTGTTCTGCGAAGAGTCAACGCTGCTGTTTCGAACACGTCCGGACAATCTTCGAAAGCGGGCTTCCTCAGATGAATCCGGGACAGCAGTCGGTAGGATCTTGCATTCAGCTGCAAGGTGGTGCTGTCACCAGCCAGTCCAAGGCTGTGAGTCTTGTTGTTGGCGACATTACAGCCTGGCTTGATCAGACAGCGCGAAGGCAGTGTCTTTTGCTGCATGTGGTCATCAACAGCAAACCCCGCAACCGTGGTGCCGTTTCCTGAGTAATTGGTCAACAGGAATTCGCGACCGTTGCTGCTGATCACTCCATGATAACGACTGACATAATCATCGATCTCATCAATCTGCAAGGTCCGCAAGACAATATCATTTGGCAGGTAGTCTCGGTGCTGCGACGATCGCCAGGTTCGAGCCCGTCCGAAATGGAATGCCTTGCCACAAAGCAGCTGCGTCAGTGATTCTTGTCCGCCAGGCAGGCGCCGGCTGATCGTCATCCGGGCAGATTGAATGACAGGGATACAATCCGAGGCTTGCTGATGTTCAAGAATCCGATCGTGAGAAGCGGATGCCGTTGCATGAACATCATGAATGTCCGTCAGTTCCTTGAGGCATCTGAGCACTAGTGCGACAGGCTCCCACTCTCCAGCACCGTTCGATGGTGTCTGCACGACAATGGGGCTCTTTTCGACGCCAAACAAAACTGTTTCCCCGTGCACCGACCGATCCACCTGAATATTCACTGTGCCATTCGCTTCGCGTTTCAGGAGTGTGTTTCCCTGCCAGAACGGTTCGGGCAGGCCACAATCGGAAATGCGAATGGCAATCCTCTCCGTGCTGTCACTTGTGCGGAGCACTGGGTGCAGAGTTTTGCTGACTTTACCCGGCAGGACAAACGGCTCAGGATCTCCGTCTCCTGAGACCTTACTGGAAAGCCAGATATGTCCTCGCTGTTCGTTCTCAGTACAGTTTTCCAGCCTTACTTCGAAGCAGACTTCACGCTGGCCTGACGGCTGGCTTCGAGCTTTGACAAACAGTCGGAAGGGACAATCTGATTCCGTCGATGGATACTGACTGCTGTCTTCGAAATGGCCTCGATGCGGGGAGTCGGGATATCCAGGGTATTCCGGAGCGTCCCCAATATCGCTGGATGTACCTCCCTCAGGAGTTTCTCCGAAGTTGACAACGAAACCACAGAGCCAGCACACTGGCAGTTGCGGAGTGAGGGGGCAGTCGCCGAGATCGCCTTTACACCTGGGACACTGAATGATCATTTTGCTTACGCCTCTCAGGGACCAACTCGCAGTGGAACTGTCGCTCAAGCTCAGGTATCAGGCAGACTCAAACTGAAGCTGGATACGAAAGCGATCAACAATCCTGGAGTCCGCCATGATTTCTATCTGGTAAGAGGCACATCTTAAGCCTTCAAACGCCGCCTCCTTGTTCACGACAGGCTGCGAGGCACTGAACATCCCGAACTCTTCAGCAACCCGTACTTCCAACATCGCTTTTCTTAGCGCGGGGGAGACAAACGTGAACTCAAGGTGAAGAGTAAACAACTCGCTTTGCTGAGTCTCCACAGTCACCGTGATAGCGCAGGAATCCATTTGTTGAGTGTGGCTGAGAGTCGTCGTCACCTCCTGATTGCTCCGTGCCATCTCGAATGAAGCAGTGGTTCCGGCAGGCACTTTGCCAACATACCGCAGCCCCGTTTTTCCTCTGGCAACGATCACGTCTGACAGACTGAGCGGGGTCTTCATCAGAAGCTGGTTAATTTGTCGCTGGATGATTGACTGTGGGACCGGGCCAAGCTGATCAACAGCCTCCGCGTCTCTCAAAAGAGATCGGAGCATTAACAAACCGCGAGGTTCTTTCCGAATCAACTCGAGAACTGCATCGTCAGCTTCCGGATCAATTTCGTTTCTGTTCAGGACATGCAGTCGCAACTGGGACTTCAGTTCTTCAGAAAGATCCGAAAAGGAATCCGACGGAGGCAACTCCGAAACGCTCGCGGCCTCCAGTAATGCCAGCAGTCGTGAAGAGTGTTTTGCAGTCATGATAATTCATCTTTTCTTTGAAAGTGCGGCAAAGGAGTAACCGCATCTTTGTGATTCAGTGGATAGCGACTGGCCTCCAAATGCCAATCGGCGGAGATCGTTCAGCTTTCTCGACAAAAGGCTCATTTGACGCCTTCCCTTTAGTTTCAAGGGAAATCAGCGCCTCGGCTTGCAGCGATTTCAAGATTCCGGGCCAAGAAAGTCCTCGCACACAACCCTATTCAGGTTTTCACTGTCTCTTTCTGCCTGAATTTCCTTCCGGCGATCCGATGGTGCCACTCCTAAACTGTCTCGGAGTGTCTCACGGCCCCTTGACAGGTTTGCGTGACAACTCCCCACAGGACAGCCCAGAATCGAGGCGATGTCCTTGTGTTCCATCGGCCCTGATTCGGGTTCCATGGCGAGTATTCTTTCTTCCGCTTTCAGCCAGAGATTTCGATAGTACTTTTGCTTGTAGCAGCTTCGACAGAACACTCGACGGTTCCAGATGGCTGCCGGAAACTTCCAGGTTCCTGTCTCGGTTTTGTATAGCTGCTCATCAGCGACAACCAGATGGTCTGCCTGTTTAGCGGAAGAACAACTCACCGCCTGATAACAGAGTGCCGTGAGCTCCTCCTTAAGCCGAGACTTAGCGCCGAACTCTCCAGATGTTTCCGACTCGAAGGCCAGCATCGCATATCGACGCCTGGTTGCGGCCCAGTGCCTTTCTTTTTGGAAGTAGGTATTCGATTCAACCTCTGCGTCAAAGAGCTTCTGCTCTGAAGCAGGTTCCCTGCGTTCCATCACGCTAGCAAGCTGGCTCAAAACCTGGTCTTCGCTTCGATCATTAGCAGCACCAGCGGCCACGATCGTCGAGAGATGCTTTGCTCGCCAGGCGTCTGACAACTCTTCCAGAGGCCAAATGCGCAGAAGAAGAGTCGCCCGCTGCTGCAGCGGGAGCATTTCGAGCAGACGATCCACATTCTCCGTGGACCCCGTCTCCTCCTGATGCTTCATCTCACTCGTCGAATCCGTGCGACCATCGCCATCAAATGCCACGGCAACTTTGGGCGTAACCCGCTCAACCCCCTGCCACTCTGACAGAACCAGATTGATCCTGTTCACGATGAAACTGAAAAACGTGAGCGTGTTCGACTTACCCTCCTCCACATAAGCCTTGTAAGCCTCGCAGACACTTATGAACCCCTTGACGGACAGAAAGCGATCGGACAGAAGCTGAAATGCACGTTGAAAATCGGGCCGGTCAGTCATCGATTCCCAGGATTTCGCCCGAGCTCCCAGCCGAACTGCAATACTCTGATTCAGTCGCTTAAAAAAGTCGCGGCCTTCTTTCGATGAAAAGAATTCGTCGCGCCGTGTCGCCCAAGCCGTTTCCACTGAAGCCCCCGCTCTTATGGGATGAACCGTTCGTTAGTCTGCTATGGTGCAAGCAAACATTCATCAATGACCAAAACACCCGGGAGGGCCATATTGCACACAACAAACACGCCCTGGACCATTAGGGACGCTGTTCACACTCCTATGAGTTGCAGGCTCTACCCTTGTTCAGAATAACCAGGGGACGTGGTTGTGAACACCATTCAACCATGCATCCGGGCGAACATTTCAAGCCGCGGCCCGCAGGCTTTCGCAGGAAACAACAGGAACTCCATTTTGAACGTTTTTGAGAAAACTGGCACGCTAATGTAAGCATGCGTCGCTGTTCTCCTTGAACACGGTTGTTTTCTCCGATTCTGTTCGTTGAAGACGAAACTTAACCGTCTCATTCTCAGGAGTCCGCGATGTCTTACAGACGCACAGTCTTTCTTGCCGCACTGGCACACATCCTTCTGGCGAAGTCCGAGGTACTCTCCGATGAGTCAGTTCGCCACACAGCAATTCAAAATGCCTTCAGTGTTGCCCTGCTCTCTGCGGATCAGTCAGTGAGGTCCGAACGGAATACGACCAATGAGATTACGGAGGAGTTTCTGGCAAACGGCAGAGGACTGATGGGACAGATCGCGGAACTGATTGAGCAGCGCGTCGGTTGGCTGCGTCCCACAAGTACCAAAGAAGTGGCTCTTGCATGGCTTGCCCTGTCATTTGCGCTGCCATGGGGCTTCGTGGCCTGTCTCAGGTCCCTGCTTGCGAAAGATATCCGTCTAATCCGCCTTGTGGTGGTCAGCACGTGGATCGGGATTTCGCTCTGGCTTGGATGGAAGACCTGGGGAATGACCGTCGGAGCCCACCAATTTGCTTCTACGATGTTGTTTGGCGTCCCACTACTGTTCACGTACTTTGCCAGCATTGCTGGCGCCTTCGCCATTCCAGCAAGATCAAACAGTCCGTAAGGAACAGGATGAATGAACCGAATCTGTACACAGGAGGCCAGCGCAGCGATCTGGTGGCCACCAGCGAATCCGCATAGACAAGGTCACCGCTCGATCAGGATCGAGGTGCGCTGACTGTCCCGCGAATCACGAAGGGAAAGAATACATTGAGCTTTTGAGCTTCCAGCCACATGCGAATCTCTCCCTGCACGTGCTCCAGGCGAATCGTCGTCTCCTGTGAACTATCCGTTTCCTTTTCAAGGATTGCTCCCGCCTTGATCTGGAGGTCTGCCTCTTCCAGCTGACCCAGGTACCGCAATGCGATAGCAAGATGATATCGAAGGACCGGATCGCGAGGTTGAAGCTGTGCTGCCAGCCCAAAGTAACTCGCCATCTGTTCTGCGTTCGTCACGGGACAACTTCGGAGCAAAATG
Source organism: Planctomycetaceae bacterium (assembly GCA_016795145.1). Taxonomy (GTDB): domain Bacteria; phylum Planctomycetota; class Planctomycetia; order Planctomycetales; family Planctomycetaceae; genus SXXK01. The sequence goes on along the minus strand of JAEUII010000447.1, from coordinate 17,142 downwards.
ACCCCCGCCGAAAAATAGTACCTCGCGGAATTCCTCGGTACGCCCCATCTTTCGGGAACAGGAGGGATCTCAGAAAAACGCTTCTCGATTCGACGCTGCGCTTCAGTGGCGGCTCGGTCCTCCAGTTCCTTAACCTGCGATTCAGGAAGCGTGACTGTCAGTTCCTTGATTGCCATGGCAAGTTTGTCAAAGCCCTCACTCATTAAGGGCCCGATTCCCTTGAGCTTCTCTGTGACGATTTCCGAAAATCGCTTTACCGCTGATTCTCCGTCTTCAACAACAAGGATCTGCCCCGACTGCACCCTGGCGGATTCCCAGGAGACAACTCGAAGCTGTAGTGATTCAATGTCTCTGGCGGCCTGCGGCAGAGCCGCATCACCCAGACTCCCGGGGTTGGTGGCCGTCCCAAGCACAGTTGTCAGCGGCTGCATAGAATCAACGAGGGCTCGGGCACCTTCCCAATCCTGCACGGTCGGAACCTGACGATCCATGGCTTCCGTTGGCTTCAGACGCTCCAGCCGCTCGGCCAATCGGAATTCCGAGAACGCCGACTGTATCGACTGTCGCGCCAACTCGATCTGCTGGCGTTGCTGCGCGAGCAATTCAGCGGCGGCCGTTCTTGCAGCTTCCAGTTCTTCCTCGACCTGTTTTCGCTGAACCTCGGCCTCCTGAAACCTTCGATCCGACACCAGTGTTGCGAACTGAGCAATCTGTTGTTGTGCCGCCGATTGAGTCGAGAGACTTCGATCCAACATCTCTGAGAACAACTCTGCTGTTCCGGATCCAAGCTGCTGCCGTGCTTCAATCAGATAGATGTTCGCCTTTTTCGCAGACTCGTCTGCCCGAGAATAGGCAGCGCGTGCCTGAACATGAGCATCCTCCAGATCTTTGGCTGTTGAATTGGCACTCACGCTCGCGATGATTCCATTCGCCCTTGCAAGTTCTGCCAGAGCATTCGCAAGAGCGTCAATCGCAAGCTCCATCGGAGTATCCTCCGGGCTGCTTGATCCAGGTGATGCTTCGAGAGGCGTGCTCAACGGATTTGCGATCGTCGCATTCAGTCGCTGAATCCGACCAAGTCGCCTCAGGATCTCAGCATTGACCTTGCCCTCAGCACGAAGGCCCTCGACCGCTTTCGCCACCTGCTGAAGCTGGCTAAGAGTGATCCCGGGAAAAGAACGGAAGATCAGCGACAGATGGGGCTGGCGCTCTGCTTCGGCAAGCTCTGTCAGCTTCTGAAGCTGTGATTCCACTTCCGCTGCTAGAAACGATCGAGGCTCCGTCGGGGTGGCGCCGGGTTGAGCCACTGGCGGCGGCGTTACTGCCGGCTGAGTGACCATCGGAGATGGCTGACTCGACAGATTCGGCGTGGATGGCTGTGAATACCGATTTCCCAGCCAACTCGCTCCCCCGGCGGTAAGCCCCACAAGTAGCAATCCAACTGTAGACCGCGCCATCCCAGACGCTGTTACATGTGGTGGACTGGATGCCTTTTCAATGTTTCTCTTCGGACGGTCAAGATCCGGGTCACTCCCTGGCTCGTTCGTCCTGTTGTTCAGTGATCGCTTGGGCCTGTCAGCATCTGAAGGGCGAGATTCTCTTTGTCCGTCCTGAGGCTCTTCCGGTTGATTGTCACCGTCACTCTGGGCCATGGCGATGCTCTCTCGTAATTTACAGAGAATTGAAAGCTTGTGGGAGTTTGCAGCAAATTCCGCAGTCCTCCGATTTTACCCATCCCAACGCTATGGTGCGACTCTCGCTCATCCTCCTCGCAAGAAATCTCTTCAAATTACGAATTCTCCCCGTCTGCAGCCGTCTCTGCCTTAGATGTTCTCGACCGCACACACTTGAAGAACAGCCGAAGCAAAGTGAACGGTGAGATCAGGATGGACCAAGTCCTTCCCAACAACGTTCGGCGTCGATTTGGTCCAGTCTTGAGCGAAGCTCTGCGGCGCCTTCCCACAGAATTCCCGTTCCTCACTAGCTGCGAAGCTCTTACAACCCTGCCTGTTGAGAGCGGCTTTGCTTCTATCCAGCGAAGACCGTTCTCTACGCCTTCACAAACTTCCGTCACTTCGTCGACTCGTGAAGCAATTAGGGCGGCTGTAAGAAAACACTGGGTCTGCACAGCGGGCAGGTCAATCTCGATTCGCGAAAGTGGCAGTCCCACAGACTGGATCGTCTCTGCGTTCCAGTGATCTCGCGCTCGTTCGAACCCGTCCCATAGCCTGGCAAAAATCTCTTCGTTCAGAATACCATTCGCTAACTCTTCCGTAGACTGGTCATCGATTTCAGCAATGCGCATGAGTCGAAACGCGAGGGAACCATGCTGGAACAATTCCAGACATGCGGCAGACAGCGCAGCGATCTCAAAACGCTGTTCTGTTCTGCAAACGATGATCAATTCCAGTCCCATTCGTCCTGCACGATCCCAGGCATCTGTGTAGAAAACGCCTGAGGCAACCAGATGACCGGTCGGAGCACTTAGAATTCTGCTTATCACTCGTGAATCAGAACGCTCTCGACTGAGTGTTCTTATGCTGGACTGCAGATCCTTGATACCCGGAAGGATCTCCCAGCCAACCCACTCGACAGACTTCGGCTTAGCGGAGCGGAAGCAGCCATAGCCTTCCTGCACACAGGTAACGAACACCCAGAACTCTGCCATGCCTCAATGACCTTTCCAGGCAAGAATCTGATTGGCGCCAAAACGCTGAAAACACCCATCAGCGCGGAGTACCACCTCGGCATGTCTTTGAATACTCGCACATGCGACGGGTGATAAGTGCTGCCGCGCGCCCCACATTCAGATCATGGAAGTCGACGTCCGAAGAGTGCCCCCCTGCACCTCGATGGTTGGCTTTCCCCAGTACGGTGGCCACACTATGGTTCGCTTCGTCAAATTTCTGTCCCGCAAAGCGACACAGCCAGTCAATCTCTGTTCGATGCTTTGCAGCGAGTTCTTTTCGCATCTCGGATGGAGTTGCTTCTATACCCCGAAGAGCGGCACGCCAACGATCAAACTTATTGAACAGGAAAATCACTTCCTCCATGCGAATCGTTTTTTCCCGCACATGTCGCTCAAGACCCGCCAGAGTATCCTGGGCATAGTACCGTTTCACCAGATCTTCGTCATTCGGATCGCCGCTGAACATGCAAACAAGCACTATGCCACAACCGCGTTCCTTCATCATCGAGGTGTCTTTCCGAAACTTCTCTGCCGATTCGGCCGCGATCGTTAATGCCTCAGCCTGTCTATGTATCTCGCCGGGGATGTCAATGAACCGAAGCCCCGGCACAATGTCTACCGTTGCCGTTCGTCGTTTGTCATGAGGATGTGGCTCAGTCCGTCGAAAGTGGTAGTTTGTGGTCAATGTCATCTCACCTGCGGCTCTCTGTGTGTCCACCGTCTTCACCGGCTCACCGGAGTGATTGGGGTCTGTAAGCATCCTGATTAAGGACGACTTGCCAACCTCGCGCGGCCCAAGCAGTAACACGGGCTGCAGAAGCTGCCGAGTCCAGTCTTCTGACGAATCATCCGAGCGATGACTTGAGCGTTCTGAGCTTGGCGTCGAATTCATTCCGAACAGCTGACGAAAGATCTGCACCATTAATTCTCTCCTTAGCGCGGGACCCTATTCTCGATGGGCCCGGAATTCAAATGCTGGAAGGCGACGTCGCGAGCCACGAAACGAGGTTGTTGAAACGTGTATTTGCAGGACAAATCTGCAGGAGACTGGCCAGGTGTTCGTTCGCAAACCGCAGCTGATCCGCAGACAGGCTGCCTTGCAGACGGTCCTCAAGGATCCGAATCCGCGAACTGACAGAACTCAGCCAGTTCTTCATGTCGTGGATTGGTGCACTCTCAGGCACTGCGCTGAGCAAGGTCAACGCCTCGTCGTATTTCTGATGGTATTGAACAAACGCCGCGGCCTTTTGAATGATTTCGCTATAGATTCCGCCATTGCGGATTGCTGTGTCAAAACAAATGGGCAACTTCACGGTAATGGCGGAGTTGACAGCATCCACGAATGCGCTGACGGAAGAAAAGCGATCTGCCGGCGACAAGCTAAGGGCACGGCGTATTGGTTCGCGCAGGATCCAGGGGATGCAAGCAAACTCAAAGGGCTCCGAGTCTGAATGGCGTATTCGGGCTGCGAAGACAGAATACATCGTGGCTGCCAGACTGTAGATGTCGTTGGCAATCAGGTCACGATCATCGTCAGACACAGACAGCGGCGAACGGTAGCCACCAGTTCCATCGGCGGCCGGGGTTTGCATGCGAGCCTGGAGCACTCGAGCGATTCCAAAATCACACAGCTGAACAAACGGCCTTTCGCCGGAATCCAGATAGAGTACGTTCTTTGGCTTAACGTCGCAGTGATACACGCGAACTGCATGTGAAGCTTCAAGCGCGGCGGCCAGTTGCCAGAAGATCATGACCGCCGCTTCCATCGTGAAGGTACGACCACCTGCGATCTGAGTGTGAAGGGTCTGCTTTGTCTGGTACTCCATAATGAAGTGCGTTGTTCCGCCCACGTCGACGATTCGATCAACCTGAACGATATTCTGATGTTGTACGGCGGTTACTCTCCGAAGAGCATCCTGTTCCACCGTGTCTGTAGCCCCCGAACGGACCGTTTTGATCACCTTCAGCCTTCCAAGGCTTAGCTCCCTCGCCAGCCAGACGATTCCGAATGCGCCTTTCCCAAGGACTTCCAGAAACTCGAACCCGTCAAGCTGGCAATCCCGCGACACCGTCGCCGGTGCGACCGCTGCCTGCACGCGGCGGGTTGATTTCACGGATTCCGGCTCCGGTGCAGAATCAACGGTGAACAGATCCCGGTCATTTCCCTCCAGGCTTTCGGCGGACGGTTCCACTTCAACAGCATGAAGCATAAATCGCTGAGGCATCTCGGCGTTTGTGGTCAGCAACTGCACCAGTCGTTGCTTCACTGCTTCACACGTTGCAGGCAGTCCTATGCTGCTTCGCTGCGGGCTGCCAAACACAGCACTTCTCACTATGTGATCCAGCATCGCTCTGGTCGCTGCTGCAACGGTATCCCCATGGACAGAGTACTTGACCCGGATGCCAAAGGCATCGCCCTCTTTGGTATAGCAGCGGCTGCAGAAATGCTCGTAGATAGCAGAACTCATGAGATGCAGTCACAAACGCGTTGTTACACTGAATGCTGATTTCCGAAGTACTGACCGGGAGTTGAAGCCTCCCGATCATTAAGGCCGAAGGATGATTACCGAAGCAGATCTCCAATTCGATCGACCAGCTTTTCAACCAGTCGATGGTCGACGACGGGAACCGCTTTTTCTGAGCGAGTTGCGTTCGCAACGCCAACTTCGCGGAGCAGTTCCTGTCCCTTCGTTCCGGAACTCTGAAGGCGTTCCAGTATGTCGGACCATTGCTCACGTGTAATCGCCTGTGACGATTTCAGTTCCGTGATGATCCGCTCCAGTCCATTTCTTTCGGACTCCATCAGCCTTTGCGCGAAATCACTGGCTGCCTGTTGAGAGGACCGCTGGACTTCGGACTGCAAACGATACTTCTCCAGCAATACTCTGGCCAATTCCGGTGACTGTGACGCTGCAAACTGTTCAAACTGCTCTGCCGGCATCCCTTTGGCAATATGCGCGTCCATTGCTCTTGCGAATGCCGCTGCCATCACTGGTTGATGCACAGACAACTTCGCCAGCTCCAACAGCTGGATCATCTCCGGACTGTCCTTCAATACCTGCAGCTCCTCCATCCTTCGGCGGTGTTCCCGTTCCCTTGTCTCCTCTGCCAGCGAGTGCTTTGCTTTCTCAGAATTCAACACCTGCTCCTGCAGCATACTCTCGATCTCGGTCAGACGTGTGAGATGAATTGCCTGCACGGCGGAGAGTTTTTCCTGTCGAGCCGCTTCCAGACCGAGGTTCGCATGCCCTTCCTGAATTGTCTGATCAAATGCAACAGCCCGCTGCCGATGGTTCTCATCAAAATCCCGCGCCAGTCTGGCCCGCTCGGCTTCACTGGTGATCTGCATGGTCTTCACCTGGAGTTCTGTCTCCGCGAGCCGGTCCTGACGGCGGGCATCGCGTATCCGATTCCAGCGAGCGATCTGGCCAATCTGCGTCTTGTCCAGTTGCGATAGTTCGGCATCATGCTCCTCCTGGGCGACCTTTAACTGGTGAGCACGGGAGATGTCGTCAATTTCCAGCTGCTGCTTCAGAGACTGCTTCCGAAACTGGAACTTCAGGTTTGACAGCTCCTCCTGTCGCTCAAGATCTGCCCTGGCAAGCAAATGTGTTCGGAGACTGATGTGATCCTCATTCTTCTCCGTTCGATCTCGACGACGTGCGGCAAATTCATCGACTCGCACTTCCATTTGGTCCGTGAGCTGCATCTGCATCAGCTGCTGTTCATGTCGCAATCTGGCTTTGAAGGCGTCGTAGGAATTGGTCCGCTCTGCTTCCTCTTCAGCGGCTTTCAACTTCGCATCTGACAAGAGTCGTGCGACCTGAAATCGTCGCATCTCGATCTTGTCCTTGTCTTCCTGATACTGAAGCTGCAGCTTCTCATCGCGGAGACTTCGGGTCATTCGAGAGCGTTCTGCCTGGAACTCTGCAAGTGTGCTGTTGCTGAACTGAGGTGGAGAGACATAGCCAACCGCAATCCCAAACCTCGCTGCGATCGGGGTGAGAGCGTCTGTGACCCCATCGATCAACCTCTGCTGAAGCTCCGGATGCGGATTGAGAAGTTCGCTGCCATCACAGCTTCTGATCGTCGCGAACACGGCGTTTCTGATGGTTGCAGCAAATCGCTGCATCAAATCGCCAGATGTGACGCGATCCGCATTCTGCATGAAATGGATGTAAAAGGCATTACGGTCGCCCAACTGCAACCCTACTTCCACATCAAAGCGAATCTCGTCTCCTGCCGCTGTCTGGCCAGCACCAAGCACGCTGATCGGAAACAAGCCTCGCCGGATGAGTACTGCTGCTGCCGTTTCACCCGTGACATATCTACGGAGTCTTTCCGGCAACGACTCAATCTTTTGCCTTCCCGGCAGAAGTTCATGCTCAAAGCGACCATTCTCGAACAGCAACCCCGTTTGACTTTCATCAACATTGATCCCCTTCAACAACCACGCCTTCAAATCCTGTGGGCGAATTCGGACGGCGAATTCGTCCGCACCAGCCGTCCACTCACTGCCCACCATCAATGGACTGGAAGAGAATTGCCGGGGAAACGAACAGCGCGGACAATAGACCGCCGCGGAGGGAACGGTCTGCAGGCAACGGTAGCAATGGGGATGAGTCATTGGGTAATCCTTGGGTAAAGACTGCACAGATGAGTCACGCGGGAGACACGTTCACCATTCCGGCAGGTACTGGGTCGAATTGTGAATGCAAAAGAGAAAATGAAAAGGCTACGAAGCCTCGGTCACGCAAACTCGTTACGAATCACTCCTGCTTCCCGAAGCGATCGCTCGCCAGATCCGCTTGAGCATGCCTGATTTCTCAGCAACCTGCTGCGGTGACTCGGGCATGCCGCGAGTCACAGCAGAAATGTCTCGCTCAGTAATCACAACACCGAAATCCATTGTTTCCTCAATCTGCAGGTTATGTTGAATTGCAGTGCACCGAAGTGCAGCGTCAACCGCATCGGACTCCAGCCCCAATTCCTGACACACTTCGTTGCGACTCAGGCTTGTTGCCAATGGCAACTGTCCTTCAATCCAAACGACGGCCTTCTGGAACTGGTGAGCAGTGCTGTCTCGCTGCAGCAGGGTCAACAGATCGAATGCTCGCAGATCTGTCCTGCGAAACTGGATCTGGCGAGTCTTCAAGTCATGCAGGTAGATGGTCTGATTCGACGAATACCAATGGGGTGCAGGTTCGGCCTGAAGTTCCTTTTCCAGTTCCTCGCTAAAGCCGGATTCTGAACAGAGGAAACAGTATTCATGCGGGGCGACAGATTCGGCTGCAACATGTGCGACTTCATCCTGCCATTGATCCAGCGCGACGGGCTCCGAAAGATTCCCGATCGTGTGAGGCACAAAGAACCTGATCACGCCTGTTATTTCGCCACGGCGGTTCATCACTTCAAAATGGTGTCCTGTGAAGCGGCGTTCCGACTTTCCTGGGCCCAGGCTCCCAGGACTGGACGAACTCTTCCGACCAGACAACACCAACGGACGAAAACTCGCTGTGATTTTCTCTCCGGATTTCAGGTCGATCCAGGAGGCGGTCCTTCCCAGGCACTCCAGCATGTGACTTCGAAAAACGCGAACGAGATCGGATTCTGCTGGCATGACCTCCGGCAGAGCCAGATCAGGACCAGCCACCTGCGAGACAAAGGGTACGATATCGGCAGCCTGTGCTGCTTTTGCCGGGCCTAGTGTCTTCGACGATGTCCTGCTGCAGGTGCGGCAGAGGATGGGCTCACCACAGTCTGCAGCGACCGAATTTCCCACTCCATGTCGCGTTTCGATTCGGCCTCCACACGCACTGCAGTTTACCGGGAACCGCATGCCAGCTTGCCCTGTCGATACCCCGGCGGCATCTAATCGGTCATCCTGATTCTCAAAAGATGACGTTGCCATCCAGAGTGATCCTTCCGGCTCCACCAAAGACAAGTGGCCGCCTCCTGGCTCCGAAAGGGATCCGTGTTCACGAGGCACATCGGTCACTGCGGCCAGACTCAGCCCGTCCGCCCTGCGACTTGTGGTCAAGCTGGGAGTATTCGGACCTTCAAACGGAAGAACATCGGGTTCGCCGTACAAGACATAACACAAAGGCAGCAGGTTGTTGGGACCAAGGCGTTCGCGACAGGATCTCCGGGCCAGCTGGATCGCCGGGCCAACGGACATGCCGCCACAGACATGTTCGTAGAACGAGTCAGTAAAGTGCCGAGCCTGACTATCCAGAACAGGAGCCACCGGACCAATCAGTGTTCGCGTTCCCCGCTCCAAAAACCTGCCGACCAGAGAGTTTTCCGCTCCGATCGCTTCCCCAGGCAGCAACGTGGCCCCACAGGCGTTGAGGAATACGGTTTCCGGCACCACCGTCAGTTGGATCAGGTCATCGGGCGTCAGCAGTTCCTGTGAGGCCTGACCAGGAACAACGATACCTGTGTTGACAGCAGAACCGCGACTCTCACTCAGCCTCAGCACTCTTCTGCCGTCGAGCGGAACACCATGACCCGCAAAATGCAGCCAGCGAGATTTCCTCACCGACTGCTGAAAATGCATAGTCGTCAGAGCGTCGCAAGTCGGCTCAGCCAGGGTCCACTCGTTCGGGCAGTCATGGGTCAAATAACGCAGCAGACGAATGACTCTCGAACGTTCCATGGTCGCTGAGGTCAGTTCCCATGAATCACCCGTCAATACTGTGACATCAGTCCGGGGAGGAGACTTCACCACCGGGACATGCTTTGGTAACAGGTCGGAGACAACTCGGCCACAGGCAAACTTCTCGCAAAGAAACTGATCCCCGATGCGAAGGAGCTCCCAGGGAATTCGATGATTCTGCAGCGTTGCAGAGATTCGTAGAAAGCTGCCCTGAGCGGCCGCGGACAGTTCCTTCCGCTGTGCCAATGGCAGTACCTGGTCGGTGAGCCGCTGGGCACTGCGAATAACCCTGGCCAACAGGCGAGCATCCCCACCGTCACTCTGGTGGGCCAACATCAGCAGGTCATACAGGCTCTCAACCGTCGACCAGGCGGTTTCTGCGGGAAAATCGATGTCGAATCGACGCGAATCGGGGTTCTCGTGAAAGATGTCGAACGTGATCATCATGTGGACCCTGAAGGAATCTTCGCTCGTCTGATCCTGCCGTTTACCGGATCAAAACACCATCTTCCCCACTCTCAAGGTCCAATTCTCGCCACCCTTGCAACAAGTTCACGAATTTTCTTTACGTCCAAAATCAGCCCTTCGTCAGTTTGGTCGTTCTGGGCTTCCTGAAAGCCTGTTGAAATGGACCTCAACCCCTGCGTGAGCGAGGGACCACTGTTACGAGTCACGGCCATTCCGGTCCCTCACTGATGTGTCGGGTGATGAAAACTCTTTAGTTCAACAGGCGGCAAAGAAAAATGCGCCAGTCAGACGCAGTTGAGAAAGTCGCAGAATCGCAACAGAGGAATCGCACAGAGGTCAGAGGAACAGAGATCAGAGCACAGAGGCTCCAGAGAAGCCAAGGATGACTGAGGACTAACTCAACTCACACAACACACGAAAACCAATGTCGCCGTGACGGAGAGACGGCGCATTGCCGTAACGGAACGCAGAACGACAGCGGTACGCGTTGCTGCGCCACGAGCCGCCCCGCAAAACACGAGACGAACCTGAAGACGGACCCGTGGGGTCTTTGGCCGGACCCGTTTCATATTGTCCATACGTATCCTGGCACCATTCCCACACCTGACCAGGCTGGTCGTACAAACCAAACGCATTGGCTCCGTAACTCCCTACAACGCTCGGGCGTTCAAGATACGGCCCTTTGCTGGCCTGATACGGATAGTTCCCGTCACAATTGGCCTGTTTGCCGTTCAGCTCCCCGCCAAACCAGAACGGAGTGACCGTGCCGGCACGGCACGCGTATTCCCATTCTGCCTCAGTTGGCAGTCGATAACGCCAACCCTTCATCCCATGAGACTCATTCAGGCGTTTCAGAAACACCTGACAATCCTCCCAACTCACGCTCTCTACGGGAAAACGACTGGTGTCCTGACCGGAGACGGACTTGAAATGACTCGGATTACTGCCGATCAGCTTCGTCCATTCACCTTGAGTCACCGGATACATACCCATGAGCTTCGGTTGTGTGATTGTCACCTTGTGCAGAGATTCTTCGCCATATCGATTCGGTTCTGATGCAGGCGATCCCATATCAAACGTTCCCGGCGGTATCACGCGGAACTTCACCCCCAGACTGTTCGTGACTTCCACACCGATCCCAAGATGCTTCGCCCATGCGTCCTGGGCAGCTCGGGCCTGCTTCACATCAAACGGTGCCACAAGCCGTGCCGGGGATGATCCCTGAGATTTGTTGCTGTCTGGCTTTGATGGAGCGGGGTGTGCATCGCGTTGCGTTTGAGCACTTAGCTGGCTCAACAGCTTCTTCATGTCCGCCCGATTCGGTTGCAGCGTCAGCAATTCCATGATTGCTTCCTGTAAACCGTCGGTTTGCAACTGATGGACGCAGGCCCGTATGGTCTTCTCCAGTCTCTGGACCTGATCTCGCCTTTGCACCAGTTCTTCATAGAACTTCGCCTGCCGAAGTCTCTCCGGAATCGCCTCCATCATCTGAACGGCCGCGGCATAGTCGTGCGACTCTTCCGCTGTCGCTTTCGCCTTCGCGTGGGCTTTCTCCGTTTGTTCCTGAGTCTGCCGCCAGATCTCTGCAAGATCCTCCTGGGCAACGGCTGAATCCGTTTTGGGGAGCATCGACTTCGAACGCCCTTCTTCCACTGCTCTCATCAGGTCCGCAGCAAACTGCTTCATCGTCCCGAAACGTTCCTCGGGTTCGCGTTCGATCGCCTTCAGTACGATCTCACGAATTGCCTCCGGAATCCTGCTTTCCCGCATGGCCAACACGTCGACCCCCGTCACAACCTGATGCAGAGTCGCCCCAAGGCTCCAGACATCGCTCAGATGTGTCACGCCCTTCGGGTTTCGAATCTGCTCGGGTGACATGAAGTGGATCGTCCCCAGCATCGCATCTTTGTTCGTCTCCGATGCACCATCCGCACCCACATCAACACGAGCCAGCCCGAAATCCGTGATAAAGGGTTCGCCCTTTTTGTCGAGCAGGATATTGGCCGGCTTAATGTCGCGATGGATAATGCCCGCGTCATGAGCCACCTGCAAAGCCATCGCAACCTTGCTGATCAGGACCGAGGCTTCGCTCCAGTTCATCGGCCTGTGCGTTTGGATCGCCGCTGCCAGACTTTCACCTTCAATCCAGTCCATCACAAGATATGGCCCAAACGAATCTTTCAGGTAGTCTCTGACCTGAACCAGGTTCGGGTGTCTTAACCTTACCTGGACTTTCGCTTCCCGCTCAAACCGTCGAATCAGCTCTTCATTCCGGGCGAATTCCGGACGAATCCGCTTAATGGCGACCTCGATATCAAGGTTCAAATCCAACGCTTTAAAGACAATCCCCATGCCCCCGGAGATCGGATCACTCAGTCGCTGGTATCGTTTCCCTTCCGGAAACTCCATGCCAGCCGTCTTTTGCTCCGCCGTTCGCTCTCCACCAGCAATAGCAGGACGTGTCTTTTTGCAACTCTCTTCCACGTTCCCAGTGCTCCAGTATCGAAGGCTTCGCATGTTCGTCAATGATCTCCCGTTCGCGACCAGCCGTACGAGGAGTGTCCTTGACTCTTGCACCGTCCATGACGGTAAACAACCGGACGCGAACGACGCAAGCAACTCCCTGCCACAGGTAACGAAATCCTCGATCCTTACGGCATCTGGATCGTCGCCGAAGGAACCTCTCCGGCCGGTCACTGTTCAACGCTTAGACTCTGTCCAGTTTCTCGCCTCGCTTCTGTCGTTCGATGGCCTGCCAGAAGTCTTTCTCATGGCTTGTGTCACTGGTGCCCGTGCGAGACAGAGATTCGAGTCGCTTTTCGGCCCCGTCAACGGATTGAACCAGGAACTCCGGCTGCAGGCTGCTGGTTCGATCCACGTGAGTAATCGATTCGTCCATCGCGTCCGCAAGTGCCTCGCTCAGTTCTTCGGATCGCTGTGTCGCGGCTTCCATGTCCATGTTCAGAGCCGCCACGTCTTCCGGACGAACGCCGTTCAGGATCGACGATGTCAGTGCATTCATACTCGTCAGAAATTCTCGCGTCGCTTCCGTTTCATGTCGACGCAGTTCCAGAGCCTTGAGCTTTACCATGTAGCGTTCCCAGCGGTTGATCGTCTCCAGACTCTGGAGGTACCCCGCCGCAAGCTGTCGGAACTGCTCCTGGTCATCCAGATCGAAGGCTCGGCGAGCCAGTGACGCGTATGTCTCCGCCTGTCGACGGAGCTGATTCACAAACTTCTGAATCCGCATGGTCCCCTGACGCACTCGTGTTCGCAGCTCAGCGTCTCGTTCTTCACGCGATCGAAAAAGTCCAAAGAAAGCCATCGGTGTTTCCTTCATTCAAAAGTACGCTTCACAGATTCCGATTTCGCATACTCACAGCATGCGGTGAAAGTCGCTGAACGACGTCAGGCTGTCACGAGCAGCCGTCGTTTGCCCATCGACGGAATAGCTCGATCGCTTCCGGCGTTGTCCGTGGCTGGATCTGAGTTCGGGCGTGTTGAAGATGCTGCAGTGTCAGGGGTTCAACTCGTATGGAGTAACTTTCCATCGCAGCTCGACCTTTGCCTGCCAGTGCCGCCAGGTTGGGATTCGCCTCCTGCATCATTTGCTTGATCATGAGCTTGCAGAGATGCGAAATCTCCCGGCCTGAGAGACCGTTTGTCTGTCGAATGAGTTCTTCGTCAGAGATCTCGACCCGATAACCCTTCTCATTCAGATGCAGTTCCAGCATCCGTCGACGAGCTTCTGCATCCGGCAGCGGGATATAAACAGTTTTTTCAAAGCGGCTCAGGATTGCATCATCCAGATCCCAGGGACGGTTCGTGGCAGCAATCGTCAAGACCTGAGCTCCGCCATCTTTCTCTTTGAGCCCATCAAGTTCCGTCAGCAGACTGACAAGCAGCCGCCGATCAGCTGAGCTGTCTGAACCAGAACGACTCGTCGCTAACGCATCGAATTCATCCAGAAAGATGACGCTGTTCCCGCGACTTCGCGCTTCGTCATACAAAGCCTGCACCATCTTCGGGGAGTCTCCAAAGTATCGAGACAGGAGATCTGAGACTTTGACTGAGAAGAATGTGGCGTCCAGCCCGTTACTGACAGCGGCAGCAAGCAGCGTCTTGCCACATCCTGGAGGACCGTAGAACAGCAAACTGTGCATCTGCGGGATATCAACACCCGCTGGAGCCTTCGCCAATGACAGTGCGAACGCTGCCTGAATCTCTGTTGTTGTCTCTTTCAGGCCGGCAATATCTTCGAATCGAATGCCGGACTTGTGGACGAGTCTGCAGGCAGCCTCACGGAACTCATCCGCTTCCTCCGCAGAGCAGCCACCTGCGGTGCTTTGTGGAGCTGCAGGACGAAGCTGCTGCTCCTGCTTCTTCGCCAGCATTCGAAGCTCATCGGCCGTGGCACGACGACGAGCCTTCTCGGCCTCGGTTGACGCCAGAGCTGCAAAGTTCTCTGCATGGCGAGCAGCGTGGTCCCAGGCTTCTGCCGCGGCCTGCTTCGCTCCCGACTGTTGAATAATCTGGGCACGCCGAATCGCATCATCAAGTACGGTTCGCTGTAGCCGACTCATATCCACTGCCATGGCAATATCCTCACACTGACTTGATCAACAGATGCAGCAGGAAAAACGCCACGCCGAAGAAGAAGGCGTGGCATAAGAAATCCGAAGGACAGCCAACGTCAGCCAGCGACAGCCTCGTTCGACAAAGCCGCTTCCTTCTGGATCGCCATTTCAGCGAGTCGAACACCGTCGCGTACCCTCAGGTCGGCAGCACGATTCATCTGGTCCAGGATCGCCAGCGTATCGGCATCGTCACTTTCGAATTTGTAGACACCTTCAGCACTCTGAAGTGCCCCCAGGATCTCATTGAACTTCTCCATGTGGAACTGTCCTTCAACAGTTGCCTTCTCCACATAGGTCTGAAGTTCCGTCAGATCCATCTTGTTCACGAGACCTTCCATGCCAAGGTCTCGCAGCACTCGCTCATTCTCTTTGAGCTGTGCGATGCCGTTCAGTACACGCAGGTTTCTGGAAATCAGTGCGAGCTGCTGGTCGCGTGCCTGAACCTGTGCATCCAGTTCCTTGATCTTGCGGGCGTACTGAAGCTTCTGCCGATCAGATCCGGCCGACACACCCTTTGAAAACAGTGCGTCCTTCTGCTGCTCCAGTTCTTCGATCTCGCGAGTGACGCGGTTCTCGGTCTGTTCCACCTTGATCTTTTCGCGTCGGATGTCCTCCGCCGAAACGTTCTGCAGCGTCTGACGGCTGACTTTTCCCTTGGTTCCGAACAGTGCTTTGAGCCAGTTGATGAGCTTGGTCATTTGGGGGTGCCCTTTTGAAGATGGTTGTCTCGTTCTCACGACACCACCTGTTTAAGGAACATCCCGGAGTGGCCTTGCATCAGCGGCTTCCGAAAAATGTAAACTTTCCTCAATTGGCGATTTTCCCTCAAAAATCACCTGTTTTTGTGGGCGGCAACGACTAACCGCTCGCTCTAAGACGGAGGCCGACCGGGCGAGGCTCCCGCCGAGCCGCTGCAGCGTCGGTAGCCCAGGACTGAATGCGGCTCAGGAGGACCATCGCCCTCCCGAATCGTGTTTTTCGCCACGACGACGAGGTCGATCAGCCCGTCGTCAGTTCTGGAACTTCATAGCCTTTGCGGTATTCGCGCTTGAGCCATTGGTTGGCGGATTCGGAGTTGCCGGTGAAGCGGCCGGTGGTGGGGTCGATGGTGAGCATGGTGCTGACTTTCAGCGCGGCGTCATCGGGGCGAATCTGGTGGGCCAGGAGGTGCTCGTGCATCTCTTTCATCAGAGTCTGCCAGATGTTCAGGTCGATGCTCATCAACGTCTCATGTGAGAACTTGCCGCCTTCGCGGAAGGCGATGTTGGCGAGGTTGCACCAGCCGGTCGAGTGGTGTCCGACTTCCACTTCGGTGTTCAACTGGCTGCGATCTCTGCTGCGAACGGCATCGATGAAGTTCTGCTGATGCAGTCCCATGCCGCTGGTTCCCTTAAAACGCTGAATGACTTTGCCGTCGGAATCCATGGCCACCGCACTGCCTCGCTGGCCTTCAATCCGTCCGCCTTCAAAGTAGCCAATGTAGCCACTCCCAGGTCCCGGCACTTTTGGGGATCCCTTCTGATCTGGTCCCGCAGTGAGATTGCTGAGTCCAATCACTACCGGCGCGATGCCCGTATCGAAGTAGACGAAATGAACGTTGGGAGTTTCACCGGCGTCGTTCCAGGCGACTCGTCCACCTCCGCCCAGAATGCGCTTCGGCAGAGTCACTGCGTCCTGGAAGATCACATTGCGAACGTCATCCAGTACATGCACGCCCCAGTTTCCCATTTCGCCGGAGCCTGTGTTCCAGTCCCAGTGCCAGTCGTACTGGAGGTTATCACGAAAGATCGGTTCGTCCTGCGCCGGGCCGAGCCAAAGGTCGTAGTTCACCTTGTCTGAGATCGCCAGCGGTGTCGGTCGCTTGCCGATGGGTCCACGAACTCCGTAACGGTTGACTCGCACGGAAACCAATGAGCCAAGTGATCGATCCTTGTGAAGGAACTTTTTGATCTCGGCCTGCATCGGGTCAGATCGCTGCTGAGTTCCTACCTGACAAATGCGGTTGTACTTGCGAGCGGCCGCAACCGTCTGATCCCCTTCCCACTGACTGTGCGACAACGGCTTCTCAACATAAACATCTTTGCCGGCCTGCATGGCCCAGATGGCCGCCAGACAGTGCCAGTGATTGCAGGTCGCAACGACAACCGCATCGACGTCCGGTGATTCAATCAGCTTGCGAAGATCTGCAAAGCCTTTCGCCTTTGGAAACCGCTCCTTCGTTTTTCCCAGACGCGCTTCATCCGGATCGCACAAGGCGGTCACGTCCGTGTCTTTGACGTTCCCAAAGGCCCCCATCAGCTCGTTGGCTCGCCCGCCGCAGCTCACAAAACCCATTCGCACGGAGTTGTTCGCGCGGATCGCCGCCGCGGTGACTCGAGGAGCTGCAAGGAACAGACCGGCACTGAGACCGCTGAGAAGGGCCGAACGTCGGGTCAGTCGCGACATTGAAATTCTCCGAAAAGCAGGCAGGAACGCGCAAGGCAGACCGCACGCGGGGGATTGGACTTGGAAGGAACGCGTAGTGTGACAAAAATTTTGCCGTCGTGCACGCATCTTAAAAAGGCGAGCGGCTGGGCGGAAGCCCACCGAGTACCACCCCCACCTCCGCCTAACGATCAGGTTTTTTAAAATATATAGTTGTTAAAAGAGTGCCGAGATCCAGTCGGACTTGCAAACCAGCAACAACGCTA
>JAEUII010000430.1 GCA_016795145.1 Planctomycetaceae bacterium | reverse complement strand
TGGAGTCACCCCAGAGTGACCCAGGACACTCTGCAGCTTCAGTGATCTCAGTATCTTGAAGAGTTGGTACTCAGTTGGGAATCCCAGGTCGGCAGCATTTGCCATTGATGCGATCTGCCCGGGATCAAACGAAGCCCAGGGGGATTGTGAAGACCAAACGGGACGAAACTCCCGACACGTTCTGTTGCGTCTTCAAGTTTCTGAGCGAGGGTGGTGCAAAGCCATGTCCACAAACGAAAAAAGAGAGGAGTATGCACCCCTCTCTTCCAACAATCGCCATTGGATTGTCAATTATACCTGGCTATTTGATGTGCCGAGTTTTCGACGAAAGCGTCGAACCAAAACGGTGCCACAGCCGACGGCCAAAAACCCAACCACGCTGGGTTCCGGCACGGATGCGAATGAAGTCGTGTAGGTGACCTCAATGCTGATAGGAAAGGCTGCGGTATTCAAGAACAAAGCCTGGTTGCCGTCCTGGGAATTCAGGAAAAAGCCCACCGAGAAGAAACCACCCTTAGCAGCATTCAGATTGGCAACGGCATTGCTGAGATTGAAGTCCAGGACAACCGTAGAAAGGTCATCGCCAGGCACAACAAAGTCGCCGTATGAAGTTCCGGTTCCCAAATCTGAATAAATTCCAGCACTCGCGGATGAATTTGCATTGAGCGTCGCAGCAGACGTTGACACATCCCGAAACCCAACCGTTTCCGTCGCATCATTCAGCCCTGCTGAATCACCACGTTGAATTTTGACTGTCGCGCTGGAAATGGTATCGTTGACGGTGAATCCGGAGAAATCGAAACTGGCAAATCCTCTGTGATCTGCGGCGCCAAACACGCCAATTCCATAATCTGTATTTGAGTCAGTGTTACTGACAGAATTGCTCCACCAACCTTGGTTCAGTGAACTACCAGCGAATGGACTTTGCGCCGTGGTAATGGTGATTACCGTCGCATTGCACTCAGACTGGAGTGCAGCCATCAGCATTGGAATCACAAGCAGCAATGAAGAAAACCGAGACCTTGTGTTCATGAAACAATCCAGAACTAGGATGGGGATGAATCAAGTGGGCATCTCCTCCGGGTGTATGCTTGGATGGTAATGAAGTCTTTTTTGAACGCAACGCACTGATCGCCACAATCATCTCAATTGACCCAAATTGCCATGACTGCTTCTTGGGTGTAGTGTATACATAAATATCCCAATTGACTATTCACTCCCTCATACACACAGCAAGGTCCTCCCAAACCTTCCATTTTCCGACCCAAACTCAATGGCAGGTAAGAGGTTGTAAACAGTCTTTGACTACGTCTTCTGAGCGGTGTATCTCTGGATGCATAAACTCCACGATTACTGTTCAGGTGATCAATTGTCACCCATGGGGACGGAGTATGCGCGGAATCCGCCGTCTGAACCGAGAATCGTAGTCCTTTCGGCGAGCGGGATGCGTCAGCTTCCCGGTACATTACTCAACCCCAAATTCGCCGGTCATCACCCAGAGTGATGCCGACCATATGATCGCACTTATCACAGGTATCACAGGTCAGGATGGTTCCTACCTCACGGAGCTCTTGCTGGAAAAGGGCTACGAGGTCCACGGGATCGTGCGCCGCAGCAGCACGCTCGAACGATCGCGTCTAACGCAGTTCTACGGGAATGAAAACGTCTACGAGAAACGCCTTTTCCTTCATTACGCGGACCTGACAGACACGACCACCATTCGTCGCATCGTGCTGAAAGTCCAGCCGACGGAGTTCTATCATCTTGCCGGCCAGTCGCACGTCGGACTAAGCTTTGAAATTCCTGAAAGTACGTGCGACCTGACGGCGATGGCGACTCTGCGAATCATGGAGATCCTTCGGGATCTGCCAATGCCACCGCGGTTTCTTCATGCCAGCAGCCGTGAGATCTTTGGAACTCCGACGGTGAGTCCACAGGACGAAACAACCGCAATCAATCCGAACTCTCCGTACGGTGTCGCCAAGGCATTTTCGACACAGATGACCAAAGTGTACCGCGAATCCCACGGTCTCTATTTCTGTAACGCCATTTGTTACAACCACGAAAGCCCTCGCCGCGGCGAGAACTTTGTCACACGAAAAGTGAGTCTCGCTGCAGCACGAATCAAAGCGGGTTTGCAAAAGTCCGTGACTCTTGGCGATCTGGATTCCGCCCGCGACTGGGGATACGCTGGTGACTTCGTGCGAGCGATGTGGATGATGCTGCAGCAACCGACCGCAGACGATTTTGTCCTTGCGACGGGCCGATCAAGAACGATTCGCGATCTGCTTGAAACAGCGTTCCAACACGTGGGACTCAACTGGCAGGACCATGTCAAAGTCGACGACCGATTCAAACGTCCCGCCGACCCCAAGGCACTCCTCGGAAATCCCGCAAAGGCGATCAATGCTCTTGGCTGGACCCCAACAGTGACATTCGAACAAATGATCCAGATGATGGTAGACCATGATTTAAAAGTAGTCAGTAGTCAGTAGTGGGGAGTAGCCAGAATACTAATGATTACAACACTTCATCTGACGCTGGCCGAATACGATCACATGGTCAAAGTGGGGGCTTTTGAGCTGATCCCTCGAAAGATTGAACTGATCCGCGGAGAACTAGCCGAAATGAACCCCGCAGGGCCTATTCACGATGACTTGGTGACCTATCTCACCAATTGGTCGGTCCGGAACGTGGATCCGGAAGAAACTCTGATCACATCTCAGACGGGGCTGGACCTGCCGAGTATGGAATCGCGTCCTGAGCCGGACCTAATGTGGATTCGTGCCAGTCGGTATCGTGATCGTCATCCGCAGGCAGAAGATGTGCAGCTTACAATCGAAGTTGCCTATAGCAGTCTGGCCTATGACCTGGAAACAAAGCGCAGGCTCTATGCCGAAGCCGGGATTCGCGAATACTGGATCGTCGACTCCCTGGCCTCCTGCATCCACGTACACCGCGAACCAAGGGGCGATGACTTCCAAAACCGTTTCGTCCGTACTATCGAACACACTCTTTCCCCACTTTTCCGCGCGAACGCAGTGTTGAACCTGCGAGACCTGTTCGGGGGATGAGAACGTCGTCGGTAGTTTGCGATCATTGAAGACTGTCAACCGAAAACTGAAATGGGAAGCGGTTGTCGAAATCTACGAGAAGACTCCCCTCCCGAGCAGCGACAGCGAAACGGCAAGGGTGGCCGCCAGGCCGTGGAGGGCACAACCCTGTCCGCATCGTTTGGCGAAAGGGATGCGTGAGCTTCCCGGTACAGAACATGGATGCGTACAGTCCGCTCGAGCAGCGATTTTGTGCACGATAAGCTCTTGGTCCACTCACCTGTGAATTCCACTGACACATCGGCTCCTGATGACGACTACTTTGTACGCTTCCTCGCGTACGTGTGGCGGTATCGAATTGCTGGTCTCCTGTTGTTTGTGTGTATCACAATCGTCGCAGGTTTTGTGACTCATCAGTCCGCGTTGCCCTACAGAACGACTGTGTCTCTTAGGCTTGTTTCTCCTTTCCTGACCTACAGGAACCGAGACTACTGGACGACTTCGGGAAAGATCTGGCGGTCAGAATTGGACGCACTCGGCGGCAAACTCTCTTCGCCCGACTTGAAAATCGCAACGACGGTGGCCGCTGAACCATGGCTGTTGTCTGTCACGGCAGAGCACAGTGCAAATGACCAGATTGAAGATGTGCTGAAGCAACTGGTGAATGATGCAGCACGGCAGTTGGCGGAAGTGAACTCATCTGCCGCCGAAACCGACACGCTGGTTGCTGCTTCGGCCGGCTATTCCAGCGGCATGTCGGGCATTCTCACTGCATTGAGGCAGGAACTCTCGAAGCTCGAAGAACTCGTTCCAGCGTCAGCGTCAGTGGATCGCACTGCCGATCAACTCGCAGAGGCCGGAATATCCAGCGCGTCGACCTCGTCATCTGTTCCATTTCAGGCGGTGCCCTATTTCCCGTGGTTTCAGAGACTCCAGCTTCGAGCTTGTGACGCGTTGTCCAGGGCAGCCAAGGCGGAACCTGGCCGCGAATTATCGGCCGATCAGCAACGGGAGATGGCCCACCACCTGGAAGAAGCGTCCAGTCTGATGACTCAAGTGTGGTTAGGTCTGGATCCATCGAATCCGGTGAACATGATCCCGTCCGCAACGATGCAGTCTATTCAAAGTCATCCAAACACCGGTCGATCCATTTCGCGATCTGCCACGATTGGTATTTGGTTTGGAGCCGCTGCTGTTGTCGCACTCTCGTGCATCTCAATGTGGCTGTGCGAGTATTGGCCACGGATTTCGACGTTAAGCCGCGTCGGCAGTAGCTCCGAGCATTCACATCCAGTTTCATAGTGACACAAACTAACGACAATTTCAGCGATCGACGCCGAACCGGAAAGTTGGGGATTCTTCTCCTGCTCACTGCAGCGATTCTATTGATGGGCGGTCAGGCGCTTCGACCATGGCCAGCGGCAGGGTTGTTGCCTGAAACGCAAACTCTTTGGGAGCGTCATCGG
This sequence comes from Planctomycetaceae bacterium, assembly GCA_016795145.1. Taxonomy (GTDB): domain Bacteria; phylum Planctomycetota; class Planctomycetia; order Planctomycetales; family Planctomycetaceae; genus SXXK01. Next base: position 15,184 of record JAEUII010000430.1, on the reverse strand, counting down.
GAACGAATCCTGGCTCCCGGTGGACTCGTACACCATTTTGCATTTCTAAGGGATGAGTCGCTGGCTTCTATGGGACAGGATGAAATGTCCCTCTGGAAGTCTCTCTCTTTGCCGGCCGATGCCTCTGTTCAGAACTTCAAGTTTGTTTCCGGCCGCTGGCCCGGAAAGTACGCGATCCAGATGGACCGCAGTCCTCTGGAGCTTGCACCCCCGCAATTTGAGAAATCCTTCACCGTCCAGCTTTGGTTTCGACATCGTGGGCCGGGTCTGAATCCTGGTCCCAATTCGGACACAGATGCGACCATTCTTGCGCTCGGTGATGGCGTCTGGAGCGGCTTTCGATTCTGGATCGACTATCCACAGAACATACTAATGTTCAATGTTGGCCAGCCGAAAACAGTTCCCGCCGTCACACTGGTCGCTTTCAGTCGTCTGTGTCCTGACACGTGGCATCATGTTGCCGCTACCTGGGACGGCAAGACGCTTTCACTATTTGTAGATGGCTTGTTGAGTGATAGGACCTCTTGGGCTGGTGAATTCCATAATGCTCGCAGGACATCAAAGCTTCGGATCGGATTCACCGGAAACGGATTAGGTTCGACAATTCAGGATGTGGATGAACTTGCGGTTTACAAAACATGTCTTTCTGAGGATCAGATCCTTACGTCTGCTCTATCTGGGGCGTCAGTTTCGAGGGAAGAAATCTCACAGCTTACCTCTGCGGTCCGCAATGCATGGGAAACCCCTCCACAAGGGCTCGCAAGTCTAGGTGAGTTATCTTCAAATGAGAAGTTGTCATCGGAAGTCCGGGCAGCGGCGAGCCTGAGACTAAGTGAGCTTTCCAGACTGAATTCTCCCGAAACGTCTGCCGAGTTTCTGGCGGCCGTCAGGGACGCATCACTTCAGATCGGTGAAAAGAGTGTACTGTTCAAGTCCCTGGAACGCACCGCTGCACACGATTCGATTTGCCTTTTGACGAGCGATAACATCGCAAAATGCTATCTTCCTCCCGAACGAAATCGCAGCGTACCTTCTCTTGACCCAAACTCGATCACCAGCCTGTGTGTGGAATACGATCAGGCCCTCGAGAAGTTTCGCAGTGAAATTGCGAGGGGAGATCTGGCGGAATGGATGACTGAATACGACCAGACACATCGTTCATTCCTGAAGCAGCACTGCCACAGTTGTCACAATGCATCCGATGCGTCCGGAGGCCTGAATATTGAATCACTGTCAGCAGGTCACCCGGGTTCGATGGCTCTGGATGAACTTGAGCGAATTGTTGATGTTCTTCAGGATGGAACAATGCCTCCTAAAGGCCATCCTGTACCAGAAAATCGTTCGGTCAGAGCTTTCACCACGTGGTATGAGGGGCGTCCTCGATTTGCTCTTTGCGAAGAGTTAGCAACAGATGAGACTCAACGCTGGCATGAAGGTTACATTCATTCGCGTCGATTCACTCGACTGGAGTATCGAAATGCGGTTCGTGATTTGCTGGGGGTTCAGCTGGACCTAGTCGACCTGCCCGCTCAGGATGGCTTCGGCGGTGAGGGCTTCGATAATGTCGGTGACATGTTGTTTACCAGCACTTCACAGATTGAAGATTATCTTCACAGCACATCTGTCGCTCTCTCGGAAGCCCGCCGAAACAACTGCCGTTGGTTCCCTGATACATCGGGAAGTTCGCCACCGGACTTACTGTCAGCAGAATCGCTGAGTGCCTTTTGTCGAGCGGCCTGGCGTCGCCCTGTCCCTGTCGACGAATTGAATCGTCTCCAGATGCTCGTCGAGTCGGCACGCTCAAGGGGAATGGACAACGATCAGTGCATTAATTTGGTCTACCAGTCCATTCTCATGTCTCCAAATTTCCTCTTCATTGTGGAACCCGCTCCTGAAACACAGGGTATCTATCGGTTGTCGCCGCACGAGATGGCGACGAGGCTGTCCCTGTTTATCTGGTCATCGATTCCTGATGAAGAGCTTCTCAGACTCGCGGACTCCGGTCAGATTCTGAATTCAACAGTCATAGAACAACAAATTGCGAGAATGCTGAGGGATCCCCGGGCTTCTGCTCTCGGAGAAGCTTTTGGCTTGCAATGGCTTGGACTACTGGAAGACACAAGGACTCCAGATCGGCAGGTGTTCCCTGATTTCGATGAGGAACTTGCCGAAAGCATGCGGGAAGAGGTTGTGCGGTACCTTACTGAGATCTTTTCGAAAGATCGTCCGGTGATTGACCTGCTCGATTCCGATTGGACCGTGATCAACGCAAGACTCGCAAGACACTATGAACTCCCTGACGTTCCTTCAGGCTGGCACGAAGTACCGTTGCATGATCACCACAGAGGTGGCGTGCTGACGATGGGAGCAGTACTAACACGGACATCGTACTCTCATCGTACGAGTCCGGTTTTGCGAGGGCAGTGGGTGCTGAATACGATGCTGGGAAAATCAGTACCTCCTCCTCCTCCGAATGTTCCTTCACTGGATTCCTCCTCAGTCGATGGTGATTCTGCAACGCTTCGAGTTCGACTGGAGCGACATCGAAGAGACCCAGCCTGCGCTGGTTGTCATAATCAAATGGATCCGCTCGGCTTCGCTCTTGAGAACTTCGATGCAATCGGGCGCTGGAGAGCTGAAGAAAATGGTCGCCCCGTCGAAAGTTCAGTGACTCTTTTGGACGGAACTCAGCTGAGAGATGCGTCAGATCTCAAGCGGATGCTGAATGAACAGCGTGACGATTTTCTGAACAACTTTATCCGCAAGCTGCTTGGCTTTGCTGTTGGACGCGGGTTGAGCAGTTTTGATGATTGTGTTGTTGAACGATGTGTTGAACAACTCAGAGAGAACTCCTTTCGCTCCCACGTCCTCATTCGGGAGATCTGTCTTAGCAAGCCATTTCAATACCGCTATTCACCACGAGAAGCATCTGATGCAGCCAACAAAATTCCCGCAGGAGATGTGCGGTGAAGCGGCGGCAATTCCTCCGTGGTGCCGGATTGAGCCTGGCTCTGCCATTCCTTGACTCACTGCAACATCGTGGTGCATGTTTCGGTAGTCAGTCGCAAGCGGCAAACCCTCCTTTGCGGTCGGTATTTATTCATTTCCCAAACGGCGTGTGGGAAGCCGACTGGGTACCGACATCCACCGGGGCCAACTTTGAACTCAGCAAAACCCTGTCGCCACTTGAGAGTGTTCGATCGCGCATTCTGGTGGTGACGGGACTGGATCAGCCGAATAGTCGAGGAGGAGACGGACATTATGCAAAGACTGCCAATTTCCTGACTGGCATGACAGTGCAAAGGACAGAAGGCCGAGACATCAGTGCTGGCGGGATTTCAGTTGATCAGTTAATGGCCTCAAAGTTTGGACATCAGACGCCCATCAGCAGCCTCGTGCTGGGGGCAGAGCCTGTTCGCACGGGACTCGACCCAACGGTTGGATATACGAAAGCCTATGGCTCTTACATCTCCTGGCGATCGCCTTCATTGCCGGCCACTCCGATCGTGTCACCGAAGGCGGCTTACCGAAGCCTTTTTGGAAGTTTGAAGTCTGCTTCCCCGCAGACGACTCTGCTTCTGGATCATGTCCTTGAAGACGCGAATCGGATTCGTCGGCGCCTTGGTCGCGATGATCGTCCACGGATGGATGAGTATCTTGACTCAGTTCGCGCCGTCGAATCAAAGCTGGAGTTTCTGGAATCAGAAGAGGGACAACTGCGGAAAAAATCTGGGAAGATAATTGCACAGGAACCAATCGACCCGGTGAGTTTTGCCGACAGGGCTAACGTTCTGCTCGAGATCGTAGCGCTGGCCTTCCAGTCAGACTCAACGAGAGTTTCCAGTCTGATGCTGGGTAGCGGAGTGTCCAACGTGAACTTCTCCTTTCTGCCTGGTGTCAAAGGGGAGCATCACGAGTTATCCCACCACGAGAACCGCATGGAAAAGATCCAGCAGTACCAGAAGATCAATCAATGGTACGTTGAGCAGTTTAGGAATCTGATTCATCGTCTCGATTCAATCCCGGAAGGTGATGGGACATTACTGGATTCCTGCCTTGTGCTGTTTGGCTCCGGAATGTCGGATGGAAATCGTCATGACCCAGGGAACCTGCCAATTCTGTTGGCAGGAGGAAGCCGTGCGAATGTCCCGTTAGGTCAGCATATGCATTTTGAAAACGGAACCACGCCGCTGTGCAACCTGTATGTGTCCATACTGAATGCAGTCGGAATTCCCACGACCCAATTCGGCTGCAGTACCGGCAAGATCTTCTAACAAGACTCCCCCACCGGGTTCACCCCGGTGGAATTCGGCTTCTGCACTACTTCCTCCGATGACATTAATGGTTTGTCACATCAACAACTTAGGTTGAACCGTCATTCCCGCGCAGGCGGGAACCCAGTTTCACCAGCCAAACACCTGACGTCGTGACACCCGAACCTTCGCCACCAACAGAATTGCCCGAGTCTCCGTCGGCACAGACATCAAGACGAAAACACCATCTCGGACTCATCCTGCTCTGCCTTGGGGCCTCTTTGATTCTGACACGGTATCTCACAAGGAAGCCAACGCAACTGAAGATACCGGGGCCGGCGCGAGGTGACCTGGTGCTGGTTGCAGGCGACCTTCCTGAATCGCTTGGAGCCTGGAAGCAGATTCGCTTCGAGCCAGCAGGGGAACCTACTCAATTGCCCGATGGTCAGTTTTGGTGGTCTCATGTCTGGCAGTACTCGGATGGCAATCTTGGTGGTTCCGTAGCGTTTGATCAGGCCGGATTTGAACACTGGCACGATCTGACGATTTGTTATGAAGCACTTGGCTGGACTGTTGTGCAGCGACGAATTGTCCGTCCCGAAAATGACACAACCAATTGGCCGTGTGTGTTGGTTAGCTTTCACCGAAACCATACAGAATTTGCAACTCTGGTTTTTTCCTTGTTCTTTGACGATGGCGATCCTGTGGATGCAGCCGCTTATGTGGAGGCTTCATCGTTGACCACGACATTCGAGAAGACCGTGACCTCCCGAATCGATGCCAGGAGGCCGCGAAGCAGCAGGGTGTCCAGCGCCCGTCAATGTCAGGTCTTCGTGTCGCATTCGGAGAGTCTGAAACCAGAGACAGAAATGAATGTGATTGACCTTCATCTTCGAAGCAGAGAGATCTTTCGAAGCCGCTGGCTTAACAGAGCTTTGAAAAGCAACGGCGATTCCCTCGCTAATCTGCGAATCGGTGCCGACAGGCAACGCTACGAAGAACTTATCTCCGCAGGAACACAATGTTTGTAGCGGAAGGGCGCGAGCCCTCCGGTGAGTCGTCGTTATGAATCCACCGGACGGCTTGCGCCGTCCCGCTAAAGAATCGGCCTGCTGACTTCCCGCCGGCCCGGGAATGACGGTCCAATGCGACATGGTTGTCGGACAAATCACTAACAATCAAAACATGACACACACTCATCGCCCTACTGCCATTCTAACCGAACGCGTCATAACGCCTCATAACGGCCTTGATGCGTTTCGAGATGCGTTGCATTCACTGGTGCGGGATTGGCCACTCACGAGGGCTTTGGCCTGGCGGATGTTCGTTCGCGATACAAAGGCAAGTTACCGCCAGACCTTTCTGGGCTATGTGTGGTTGCTGCTGCCGGCACTAGCTAACACCCTCGTGTGGGTCTTTCTGCAGAACACCAGCGTTGTCCAGATTCAAGCAGGAGATGTCCCATACCCGCTGTTTGTGTTTGTTGGAAACGTCCTGTGGACGGCTTTCAACGGTGCCCTTGTCAACGCGATGGGTGTCATTGACGAAGCGAAAGGAACGCTCTCAAAGGTGAACTTTCCACACGAAGCTCTAATTCTTTCCGCATGCGGAAAAGCCATCCTGAATACTCTGGCGACGGCGATCTTCATCATTCCGTTCCTGTGGCTGTTTCCGATCCGACTTCAGCCCACTTTCCTTCTGTTTCCGGTTGGAATTGTCGCAACCACCGTCTGCGGGATGGCACTCGGGCTGATTGTCGTCCCGTTCACAGCACTGTTTACAGATCTGGGCCGAGGAATTCACCTGATGCTCCGATTTGCGTTCTTTCTGACTCCCGTGATTTTCACGGTTCCCGCCAGTGGATGGGGTCATCGGATCATGATGCTGAATCCCGCCACATCGCTATTCGTGACTAGTCGATCATGGCTGATCGGTGGCGAGTCCCCGATGTACACCGAGTTCATCTTTGTTTCTCTTGCCAGTGTCGTGCTTCTGTTTATTGGTGTGATCACTCTAAAAGTATCTCTGCCCCATATCATCGAGCGTCTTAGTGGCTAGAAGCACCTTGCCACGATTGTCTGAAACCCTAAATCATCCTGCTGCGACAAATGTCTGAAACTCTGGTCAAAGTCGAGCACGTCTCCAAGAAGTTCTGCAGATCCCTCAAACGTTCCCTTTGGTACGGAATGAAGGATGTGGCTCACTCACTGAATCCGTGGGCGAAGTCGTCAGCCGAAAATGACTCGCCCCAGCAGGACTCTGTGCTGCGTGTCGACGAATTCTGGGCGCTCCGCGACATCAGCTTTGAAGTTCGCCGTGGCGAATGTCTAGGGCTCATTGGCCATAATGGAGCTGGAAAGAGCACTCTTCTGAAAATTCTGAATGGACTCAACCGTCCCGACGCCGGACGAATCACGATGCGCGGACGTGTCGCAGCCATGATTGAACTGGGAGCAGGATTCAATCCGATACTGACGGGACGTGAAAACATCTTTACGCAGGCGGCACTTCTTGGCTTTACACCAGAAGAGATCCGCTTGAGATTTGATGCGATCGTCGAGTTTTCTGAGCTCGAAGATTTCCTCGACATGCCGCTCCAAAACTACAGTTCCGGCATGAAGGTCCGACTGGGGTTTTCTGTCTACTCACAACTGTGTCCGGATATCCTCATCATCGATGAGGTTCTTGCTGTAGGGGACGTCGCTTTTCGACTCAAATGCCTAAATGCTATTGGCGAGATGATGAAGTCGTCTGCTGTCATCTTTGTATCACATTCAATGCCACAGATCTTTCGAGTCTGCCGAAAACTGATCGTGCTTGATCGAGGAAAAACAGTCTACAGCGGGGGGGACATATCTGCAGGCGTAAGCCGGTACCTAGATTTGGCAGAGACAGGCGAACCATCAGTCACAGGTTCCGGGGAAGCGACAGTCAGGCACGTACGTGCTTCATCTAACCAGCGAGCCGTGGAAGCTGGGGAAACCTTGACGATATCCCATGGTGATGAACTGGTCATTGAAGCGGGAATCGCCGCACCGCCCGCCGCGTCAGACATTTCGATAGAGATCCTGCTATGGAATGCAGAGATGATACCGGTAATGGAACTGGTGACCAGCTCGCTTTCATCATTTCCATTGGTAGTCGACGAGACCGGTCTTGCGAGATCGCGAGCACGCTTACATCGCACTGAGCTCGGTCCGGGAAAATACTCCGTTACAATTGTCATTACAAATGCCGACAACTCACGCGTCTACTGTCGACATGACAACCTGGTATACCTATGTGTAGAAGCAGACGCGCCTAGCGGAGCTTCAGTACTTGCAACGGCCGATTGGTCTCAGCCCGCTTAATTGATATCTTCATATGGCAGAAGCAGGAGCTTCTATCGTGCTGCGAGAACTTTAATGATTCTGACCATGGAAGAAGAGTTTTCTGTGTCAAAGACATGCCCGTTACTTTCGATCTGCATTCCAGTCTATAATGGAGGTGACTACATTGTCACGGTAATGCATGCCCTGTTATCACAGTCTGTCTCTCATCGAGATAGAGTTGAAATTGTCGTCGCCGATGACGCGTCCAGTGATAACACAGAGCATCTCATAAGATCTGAATTTGGATGTGAGATTCGATATATTCGAAACTCTCCGAATCTCGGGATGTCACCGAACATCGTGAAATGCCTCACAGAACATGCGAGGGGCACGTACGTCTGGATCTGGAGTCAGCATTGCCTACTTCATCCCGGAGCACTCGATCGCGTTGTGTCTGCTATACAGCAACATCGGGAACTCGACGCGTTTTACGTCAATTTCAATTGTGCAAATTATCCGGAAGATTGGCCGAAGAGTGAAGAAGAGGCAGCGAGCCCGAAGTTTCAGTATCGGTGTACTGATGATACGTCAAGCAGGCAGGTTCCGTCATGGCGCAAATTGCTGCGACGTGACAGTGGCTACTGCACACAAACATATGCACACATTCTGCGTGCTTCACTTGCCAGAGACTACTGGCACGGAACCGTTGTCGGACGCGACTTCACAAACGCGAAAGACACCTTTGCACAAAGCTGCACTGTGGCGGAATCAGTTTTTAACAGACCGGCCTTTTATATCGGCGAGCCAGTATTCACAATCTACAATGGCGCGCAGACGTGGAGTTCTTTGGAGCAGCGAAGTCGCGTGTATTTGATGGCCTTTCCGGATTTGGTGGCAATCTTCCAAAGGCATGGGCTCGATGGGCAAGAACTACGCGATGCTCAAGCTTATGCAGCATCAAAAGCACTCGGTGTGATAGCCGAAATGCTGGTGTCGCCGAACGCACCTAATCGAAGTCGAATACCGCGATTCCTTTTGAAGTACGGTACCTATCAAGGCGTACTTGCTGGGTTCGTCGCGATCTTTGTTGCCTCGAAGTGTAATTGGCTGGCACGGCTGCTTTACTCGGTGTCCAGCCTGTCCAGTCGATTGTATCAGTATGCGTTTAGGAATTGTCGACCCGCTCGTTGGTATCGAGGGTGGCGGCAAGGGAGATCTGCGTAACGTTTTTTATGAGATTGACGCGTGATACTCTTCCTGTGATGGAGGAAATGATGCACGTTGGTATCTGTATTTACGACACTGCCGAAGGGCGGGTCGGCGGGCCGATTGCATGGGCACTCGACTTCGTTCCGTTCCTTGCAACGCAGTTCCAGACGACCGCTTTGGTTCTCCGTCCGGGAGGATTCTCAGGAAGCAACGTTGTCGATCTTCTGTCGAAGCGGGGCATTCGATGCGTATCTTTGGACACAAACGAATCCGGTCTGCTTGACTGTCAGGTAGAGTGGATTTACGAGCAATGTCGGAGATTGGGAATCGTCATTCTCATCGCAAATCTGGTGCTTCCTGGATTCTATGCAGCGGAGGGACTTCGCCGCGCTGGGGTGGTGACTGTTGGAGTTCTACACAGTCACCCGGGCTATGATCCATATTACAGAGATTTGGTTGATGTATTCTCGTGTGCCGGGTCAGTCGCTGTGGACTGCATGGTCGCCGTGTCGAGGCAGATCGCGAACTGTGTCGAGTTGCATTCCAGCCAGTGTCTCAGAGTAGAGGTGATTCCCTGCGGTACACGAGAAGTTACAGTAACTTGCGATCAAGACACGGACAATCTGCAGATGGTGTACGCTGGCAGAATTGTCGAGTTTGCAAAGCGCGTTCACGCGACAACAGACGCGATGCTGATGGCGAGCCGTGAACTTAAGGTCTCTGGCACGATCTATGGTGATGGAGACGAGAAGGAATGGGTGTGTACCAGGCTGCGTAACCAGTCAAAAATAACTTACGGCGGATTTGTCCCGCCCTCATCCATTCAGTCAGTCCTTTGCCAGTATCAAATCTTCGTTCTTCTTTCTGATTTTGAGGGACTGCCGATCTCTCTGGTCGAGGCCATGGCATGTGGCCTTGTCCCCGTTGCCCTTTCGGCTGCTCCTGGGATGGCTGAGGTCATTGTCAATGGCGAAAATGGTATTCTTGTTGCCGATCGATCCGAATCTTTCGTAGAGGCAATTCGAATGCTTCAGGATGTCGAACTGCGTAAGAAGCTCTCCGAAGGTGCACGAAAGACAATTGCACAACATTATTTACATTCTGTCACATTTTCGAAATGGCGGGAGTTGCTGGTGCAGCTTGCTCCAACGGCGATTTGCCCTCAGAAGATCCCTCGAAAATGCGTAATAAAGAACCGAGGCACGCGGTTCTGTGACTATCCGCCGAACCGTCCGACAGCCGCAGTGCTTGCAAAACAATGGCTGCTGCAAAATTGGTACAGTCTAAAGAATGCAATTCGGCCGAGAGCTCGTCTCAGGAGTCTCATGTGTAGAAGTCGCTCACCAAAGAAGTTGGAGTAATAGATGCAGATTGAGACGAATAGCCCAAACCACCCTGATTTTCTCTTTGAGGATCTCCCATTGGAGTGGTTGATGACGCGCTGGGAGAAGTATGCGCTGCAGTCTTTATTAATGTACTTGAAACCGAAAATCTCCCTCGAAATTGGCACGTTTCGTGGTGGATCACTACAGATGCTCTCGCGCTTCTCGTCCCACGTGGTTTCGGTCGACATATTGGACGAACCTCGCCAGAAGCTGTCTGGCCTCTTTAAGAATGTTGAATTTCGAGTCGGCGATTCGACAGTTCTTGTGCCAAGACTGATTTCCGAGCTGCAAACTTTACCTGATGCCTTAGGTTTTGTCCTGATCGACGGCGACCATACGACTGAGGGCGTAAGGAGGGATATTGAGAATGTCTTGAGGTATAGGCCGAAAGAAACGCTCTACATTATTATGCACGATAGCTTTCATCCGCCATGCAGAGCGGGAATGCTGAGCGCCAAATGGGCTGACTGCCCATTCGTGCATTACGTTGAGGTGGATTTTGTGCCGGGTGTCTATTTCCAGAATGGTTTCGGGACGATTCAGGCTGGCTCGATGTATGGTGGGTTTGCCTTGGCGAAACTGGAGCCGGTCGAACGTCGTCATGATCTTGAGATCGGCCAGGTTCAGTTGGGGCTTTATCAGTCGACATTGGCGAACGCCGCGAGCGTGCTAAAGAAAACGGAGAAGCCACCTCAATCAGGGTTGGCGGAAATCCTGACCCGCCTGCGGCGTGTGTTGAGGCCCAGAGCCCGATTGAAATCATTTCTCTCGAAGGTGAAATAAAGTGGGTTTAAACGAAAAATCTTCACTTCGGGTGGCGGTTGCAACTTACGACAACCCTACGGAGACGTTCATTCAAGCCCACCTTGAACGGCTTCCATTTGATGTGATGCACATATCACGCGGTGCAAGGCACTATTCAGATGGCGGGGTTCCAATAAGGAAGCTGCTTGGATTAGATCATCCGTCTTTTCCTGAGAGAATCTGCAAACTATTGCCGGAAGTAGTTTCCTTCAGGGTCAGACGCCGGCTGTTCAGAATCGCTGGGGAAGACGAATTGATCTCAAGGTATCTACGACAGGAGAATACTGCCGTAGTGCTTGCTGAATACGGGATGATTGGTGCATACTTTGCCTCTGTTTGCAGTGACGCTGGAATTCCCCTCGTCGTTCACTTTCACGGGGCCGACGCAACGCGACGAGATTTTCTGAACGAGTTTAAGAGTGGGTACACCGAAATGTTCAAAATCGCAACGACCTGCATCGCTGTCAGCGAAAAGATGCGTTGCGACTTAGTATCGCTTGGGTGTCCATCCGAGAAGGTTGCACTTTGCCCCTACGGTCCGAATGAAGACTATCTACTGTGCAAACCCGATTTCGATTCAAATCAGTTGATTGCCGTAGGTAGGTTAACACCGAAGAAGGCTCCTCATCTCACACTCCTTGCCTTTGCTCACGCAGTGAGGACCCTCCCGGATTTACGGCTCGTGATGATTGGGGATGGCGAGTTGCGCGGTGTCTGTGAAGACCTGATTGTATCGCTGGGATTAAGCGAGAAGGTGAAGTTCTGTGGGACTCAAACACCCGCACAAATTCGCGAAGAGATTTCAAGGTCATTTGCGTTCATTCAACATTCTGTACATGCGTGGGACGGAGACTGCGAGGGAACGCCAGTCGCAATTCTTGAAGCTTGCGCTGCTGGTCTTCCGGTCATTTCAACACGTCATGCGGGGATCCCGGACACAGTAAAGCATGGGGAAACCGGGATACTCGTTGGGGAGCGGGACGTTGCAGCGATGACAGAGGCAATTCTCGTTTACGCCAGTGACCGAAGGCTTGCCAGTTTGCATGGAAGCAGCGCTCGCGAGTACGTTTGTTCCAACTTGTCGATGGAACGACACCTTAATCATCTGTCGAGATTGCTTGTTGAGGCTGCCAGCAAGAATCGTTTTGCTGAGTTTACGGAGCGGTCTAGCTCGCCGCCGTAGCAGCCTTCACCTCTAATACTTTTTGAAAGTAGCGCTATGTCAAGATGGGAGAATGCAAATGTACTTATCACGGGAGGGCTTGGATTTATTGGCTCCTCACTGGGAATACGATTAGCGGCACTAGGAGCCAATGTCACGGCTCTTGATAGTCTCACGCCGGAATATGGAGGGAATCTCAAGAATCTTGAGGGTTCTGATCACTTGGTCAGAATTAACATATCAGACGTACGGGATGTGCACAGCCTTAGATACCTGGTACAGGGCCAGGATTTTCTGTTCAACTTGGCTGGCCAAACCAGTCACCTGGACTCCATGCACGACCCGCTTACCGACCTTGAAATCAATTGTCGGTCTCAGTTGTCGATACTGGAAACGTGCCGCTCACATAATCCAAAACTGCGTCTTGTGTTTGCCAGTACCCGGCAGATCTACGGCCGTCCTGACTACCTGCCCGTTGATGAACTGCACCCACTTCGGCCTGTCGACGTGAACGGAATCAACAAGCTGGCGGGAGAGTTCTACCATCTGCTCTATCAGCAGGTTTATGACATTCCGACCTGCGTGCTTCGACTGACAAACACGTTTGGCCCGCGAATGCGCGTTAAGGACGCACGACAGACGTTTGTTGGTATCTGGATTCGAAGAATTCTGGAAGGACAGCCCTTTGAGGTCTGGGGCGGGGAGCAACTCAGAGACTTTACCTACGTCGATGACTGTGTTGAGGCGATGCTGCTTGCCGCAACGCATCCCAATGCAATTGGGAAATGCTTTAATCTCGGTGGTACCGAACCAGTGAGCCTTCTGAAGTTGGCGGAGACTCTAGTCAGTGCGAATGGCGGCGGTTCATTTGTACTGAAGGAATTCCCGGCAGAACGCAAAAGAATCGATATTGGCCACTACTACAGCGATGACCGCCAGATTCGCGAGGAATTGGGATGGATGCCCTCGGTATCGCTGCAGGACGCGCTCACGCGGACCCTTGCCTACTATCGTCAGAATCTGTCTTCGTACCTGTAGGCTGATTTACCTACCTCTATTGTTACAGAACTTTACATACGAGCAACGATCAATGATTCTTCCGAGCGATCCAAAGGCCGGCTATCTCGCACATCAGAAGGAGATTGATGAAGCAGTAGGCCGCGTATTGAATAGCGGCTGGTACATTCTAGGGACCGAGGTCGAGCAGTTTGAGAAGGAGTTTGCGGCCTTCATTGGTGCACGGAATGCTGTTGCCGTGGCCAATGGGACTGATGCGGTAGCTTTGTCACTGCGTGCTCTTGGCCTTCAGCCTGGCGATGCCGTACTGACCGTCTCGCATACTGCCGTAGCAACCGTCGCGGCAATCGAAATGGGCGGCTTCCAACCGGTGCTGGTTGACATAGACCCAGGTCGCTACACGATGTGCCCGGACAGCCTGTCAAAAGCAATCGCCAACTGTGGTCGGTTGGCCAAGCGACTGAAGGCAATCGTACCAGTGCACCTCTATGGCCAACCCTGTGACATGGATGCAATTCTTGACATCGCCAGGCAAAATGGGCTACTCGTCTCAGAAGACTGCTCGCAATCTCACGGAGCAGCGGTAAACGGGAGGACGACTGGAACACTGGGGCACGCGGCTGCTTTCAGCTTGTATCCAACAAAGAACCTCGGCGCGTTCGGCGATGCGGGGATTATCACGACGATGGATGAGAATATCGGCGAACAACTGAGGATATTGCGTCAATATGGCTGGCGCGAACGAAATCGAAGTGAGATCCCGGGCGTCAACAGCCGACTGGACGAACTTCAGGCCGCCATTCTTCGTGTGCGGATCAGGCATCTGGCAGAAATGAACTCGGCAAGGCAGAGAATTGCGGACATCTATGACCAGGGACTTCGGGGAGTTTGTACCATTCCATTCCGGGCCAAGAATTGCACTCACGTCTTTCACCAGTATGTCATCCGAACCGAGAACCGCAACCTGCTGCAGCGGAAACTCAAGGATGCGGGAGTTGGGACGATGATTCACTACCCACTGGCTGTGCATCAGCAGCCGGCATATATGGAACGATTGCATGAGATAGTCTCACTCTGTACTACAGAGAGAGTTGTTTCAGAAATACTAAGCCTTCCGATATATCCAGAGCTTCCGATAGTATCGGCGAATCGGGTAGTCGATATTGTTAGTAGCCTGATTTAGTTCACAAGATGCCTATTGGCTCACTCTGGATGTGAATGGCTGAGCCTCAGGCGGTGCTGCTTAAACCAGCTTCATTGATACCCCCGGCGGACAAATCCACAGTTGTTCGAGTTTCAACAGAGTCGTCAGTGACATCTAACACATTGATGGAACGTGGATATCCAAAGTACATGCCGCAACTCGATGGACTAAGGGCGGTGGCTGTCGCGGCGGTGCTCGTCGCACATTGGGAAAACAGATTCCCAACCGTCATGGGGATGGGGATTGGTCAATTGGGAGTTGGTCTCTTTTTTGTCTTGAGCGGCTTCTTAATTACATCACAACTCTGGGAGTTAGGTGAAGGAACGGTTAAAACAAAGTGCTCTAACCTTTGGCGGTTCTGGGTCCGACGGGTACTTCGAATCTTTCCATTATATTATTTAACAGTTATTGCCGGGACTTTATTCTCAATCTCGGGGGTTGTTGAGCACTTTGGGTGGCATCTTAGTTACCTTTCAAATGTGCTTGCATGGAGGCAAGGCAGCCTTGAGTCTCTAAAGTCATCGCAGCATTTCTGGAGTCTTGCTGTTGAAGAGCAGTTTTACCTGCTTTGGCCGCTGCTTGTTCTCTTTCTGCCTCGACGACACACTTTAATACTGATTGTCTGTGGAATAGCCGTCGCGCCTGCCTGGAGATCTGGCCTGTTCGTTACAAACTCGGTAAGATTCTCACAACTTCCAGCGACTCTGGATTACCTTGGAGGTGGTGCTGCCTTGGCAGTTGCTGCAAAGCTGAGACCATTGGCATGGGTCAGTAGCGCCCTTGCGCTTGTAATGTGCGCGAGCCTTACCGGATGTATACTGTTCTGGGGACGGGAGTCC
>JAEUII010000405.1 GCA_016795145.1 Planctomycetaceae bacterium | reverse complement strand
GGAAGCCTGGAAAGGAACCGACATCGAACGACGAACTGCGATCGGTAATGCGGCTGTTTCCGGAAGAATGATCGGAATGGCGGCGAAGCTGTTTGTTGGCGTTGTGATCTTCGCCGTGCAGCTGGTGGCTGTGTTCCTTTAGTGGCACCGACTGAGCGTTGCATCGCACCTTGGCATCTGTGACGAACGCTCGAACGTCACCACACTGTTGATGTGGCAGCGCAGCGACTCAGAATACACTGGCGATCCAGTCGGCCGACGACTTGATGCCCGCTGATGCTCGCAGTACGGTCAGTTCTCGCTGATTCCAACGACAGTGCAACAGCGGAATCTCAGGAATCCATGCCATCAGTTGTGCGGCATTCCTGGGAAGCGAAGGATCGACCGCCTCTTGCTCCGGTGGAGCAATCTCATTCAGGATGATGCCTGCGATATGCAGTCCATGTTGCTGAGCCACTTGAACGGTCAGTCGAGTATGGCTGATGACTCCAAGTCGATTTCCGGCAACGATGACAATGGGTGTTTTGATCCTGCAGGCAACATCCAGCACTGTGCTTTCATCAGAGAGCGGACAATACAGACCACCGGCTCCTTCGATGACCAGGTGGCTCGCATGGCTTTCCCAGTGAGCGACCGCGCTGGTCAGCATCGCATCGTCAACGCGCCGCCCTTCCTCTCGTGCGGCCACGTTCGGAGCGAGTGGTGCGAGAAATCGTTGCGGGCAGATGAGTTCGCCCGGAACATCGAGTCGACAGTGATTTGCCAGCGCGTCGACATCAGGCCACTTCGGCTGTCCGTCAGTATCAAACTCCACGCCACTGCATACGGGCTTCAGGACCCCGGCGTGAATTCCGGTCGCTGCCAGTAACTCCAGCAGAGTCGTCGTGATCCATGTCTTTCCGACACCAGTATCCGTACCGGTTACCAACAAGGTCTTGAGAGTACTCATCGCCGTACTGCTCAGTCTCAGCGTTCGTACTTGGGAATATTGGGTTCCGGGACTTCCGCAATCAGCTTGCGGATAATGTCATCCGGATCGAGTCCCTCAGCCTGAGCCTGGAAGTTCGTCGAAATTCGATGGCGCAGAACCGGAATCGCCACGTTTCGAATATCGGCGATGCTGACATTCGGACGACCAGCCATTGCCGCCATCGCCTTCGCGCCAGAAATCAAGTACTGACCAGCTCGCGGACCTGCACCCCAATCGACAAGTCTTCGAACAATCTCGGGTGATGCCGCATCTTTGGGACGCGTTGCTCGCACGAGACGAGTGACATAGCTGATGATCAGCGGGCTCGCGACGATCTGGCTGATCTGCTTCTGAAGGTACAGGATCGACTTCGCCGACAGCACCTTCCGCACCTCGGCGCGTTCGCCCGAGGTTGTTGCTTCCAGGATCTTCTCTTCTTCTTCCAGAGTCGGATAGTCGACCTTCACATTGAACATGAATCGGTCAAGCTGCGCTTCGGGAAGCGGATACGTTCCTTCCTGTTCGATGGGGTTCTGAGTCGCGATGACGAAGAAAGGTTCCGGAAGTTTGTAAGTCGTCTGGCCGACCGTGACTTCTCGCTCCTGCATCGCCTGCAGCAGTGCTGACTGAGTCTTCGGAGGCGTTCGGTTGATTTCGTCTGCCAGAAGAATGTTGGTGAAGACGGGACCTTCGACGAAGCGAAACTCACGTCGGCCGTTTTCGTTTTCTTCCAGCACGTTGGTGCCGGTAATGTCCGAAGGCATCAGGTCAGGAGTAAACTGAATTCGACGGAACTGCACATCCAGCAGCTTGGCAATCGTGCTGACCACCAGAGTCTTGGCAAGCCCCGGGACTCCGACCAGCAGGCAGTGGCCTCCCGTGAAGATCGCGCCGAGAATCTGATCGATCACCGCGTCCTGGCCAATGATGACTTTGTGAAGTTCGTCGACCATCACTTCATGATGACGATGGAACTTCTCCAGGAACTCGTCGAAGTCGCGTTTTTCAGCCAAAGCAGGATTCCTTCGGGTCGCCGGTTCGATCAAAAGACCAAGCCAGCCAGTCTGTTCATTCTCACAAAGAAGGCACTGAATCCGGGAAGAATACGAGATCCGCTGTACGAAATAAATCGTCTGCAAATTTGGCCTGCATCGACGCTCATCACCAAGAGCGATTTCACCGTACAGTGTCAGAGTTCTACGGAGCCGGCTGCTTCGTCAACTCGCGGCAGGCATTCATCAGCAGCCGACGAAACGCAGGCTGTTCAAAATCGCCCACATGTCCAAGTGACGTGTAGAACGTCGTTCCACCATCCGCCCGCTTGAACGTCCAGGCAACAGGTTCCGGCGCTTTGTCTGGAATCTCTCCCGTCAGAACAGGGACCGCTCCAGGCTTCAACGGACTGACCTGATAGAGCGATCCCTTTCCAATGAGTTTGGACACGTCAACGTCATCCAAAAGCGACGAGGCTTCCTGTCCCGCGACGGTTGCGATTTTCGTGTCCGGTCCCGCACCATAATGATTGGAGTAATTGCCGCCGATGACGTCGGCGTCAAAAGTCGGCCACGCAACACGTCCGGTGGGTGGCTCCTGGTTGCGGAGATGAAACGGGTGACTCGCCGTTCGAATGCCGACGACCGGCTTGCCGGATTTGATGAACTCGGAAATGACAGCCAACTGTTCCGGAGAAAGCGTTCTTCTGCGGACGCTCAACAGCATGAGGTCGGCATCTCGCAGTGATTCAAGACCGGGTAACACACTCCCGTCAGCAGCATCACCGTAAATGAGCGAGACACGAAACTCTTTGCCCAGCTCTGTGCGAGCAAAATCGCTCAGTGAAACCTCAGTCTTGTACTCCGGTTCTGAGGTCACAATCGCGATGTGTTTTCGAGAATCGTCGTGGAAACGGAACGGCGGTTGACCGGTCACATCCGTGCTGAGAATCGTTGGACACCAGTACTGTTCGATGTGTTCTGCGATGAGATCGTTTCCCGTGAAATGAGACACGTACGGAGCCTGCTTCGGGTTGTACATCGTGTCCGTCATGTCTCGAACAAGAACCACATTCTGACCCTGCAGAACCATTTGCCGAATCGAAAACGGACGACCGAGAACACACATGTTCGTGTGCACTCCCATTACCATAACGTTTCGAATGCCCTTCTGTTTCATCAGATAGAAGGCCTCCGCGCTGTCCGTGATGGCATCGTTCGGAGCAATCTCGATCGCTGGATGCTGGCGACTCCACGCGCGATAATTCTTTGGCTGCGGATCGCAGTCACAACCGCCGTCGCTGTCATCGATGGGCAACTTGCCGCCTTCTCGTTCCGGGATCAGGCGAATCCATCGTTCGAGCGGTGGATTGGTGTCCACGGGCGGCGCGGCCTGAGCCAGCTTGCGCTGAGGAGTGTTTTTGTAGAAATCCATCGTGTCGCTCGGACAGTGAATGATCATCATGCCTTTGGCTCGAGCGGCCTTGATGACTTCATTCATCCGAGGTGCCATTTCCGCGACTCGCGCGGACGATGTTTTGCACCAGTGATCATCCCACATATCGCAAACGACAACCGCAGTTTCACTGGGCTTCCACTGCATCGGCTGGGTGATGGAATGCCATCGATCTACGTTCTGTTCAACCGGAATTCTTCGCCGTGCATTCAGGATCATTGGGTCGTCAGCACGGGTTGAATTGCTGACGACCAGTGCACCGGGAAGAAGGGCTGAGATGATAATCAGGAATCGAAGAAGAGCCATGAGGATGCTCCTGCCAGGGCGGGAAGTAAACGCTGTGGCGAACGGTGGGGGAACGATCAGCATGGGATGGTAACGTGAGCCGGGCGCAGAGTCTTGTGAGTGTGGAACGAGTGTTTGAGTCGTTTGGGGTTTGTGTGCCCCTTGGGTAGCACGTACGAAGTGCGTGCGCCGCAGGCGCCGGAAGCCGATGCCAGGATGTGGTATTGCCGAGGCAGCATGGTAGAGCGATTGTCCTCAATCGCTTTGCGTTATCTTGGAAACGGCTGAGGACAGCCGTTCTACACTGGGTAGCGCGTACGAAGTGCGTGTGCCGAAGGCGCCGGAAGCCGATGCCAGGATGTGGTATTGCCGAGGCAGCATGGTAGAGCGATTGTCCTCAATCGCTTTGCTGTTGGTGACTTGGAAACGGCTGAGGACAGCCGTTCTACACTGGGTAGCACGTACGAAGTGCGTGAGCCGAAGGCGCCGGAAGCTGATGCCAGGATGTGGTATTGCCGAGG
>JAEUII010000366.1 GCA_016795145.1 Planctomycetaceae bacterium | reverse complement strand
TCGGTGTAAGCAAGAGTCGGGTCCCACGACAGTTCACGCACTTTGCCCAGGTCATGCAGAAGAACGCCAAGCAGCAGGAGGTCGCGATCGAGAGTTGGATAATTCTGGCAGATCTTGACAGCGACCTCGGACATCGAGACCACATGTTCGATCAGGCCGCCCATGTAAGCATGATGCGCCTTCACGCCGGCGGGCGCGGCACAGAGAGCATCGATCAGGCGGGAGTCTTCAAGGAAGGCTGTCGCCAGAGCATTCAGGTCCGGACAGCGAGTTGACAGCAGAAGTTCGCGCAGTCGGCTGAGCAATGGTCCTGCGTTGGCCTGCGGCTGCACGTGGAAGTCTTCCGGATTGCAGGCCTGCTCCGGGACGGCTTCGATGTGCGCCACGATCATCTGCAGGTTGCCCTGGTAGAGCTGCACCTTGCCGCGGACTCGCACAAAGTCGCCAGTCGCCAGATCCTGAACGGAATCATCCGTCACGTTCCACATCAGGCCGCTGATGACACCCGATCGGTCTCGCAGCGTTGCCAGCAGGTAAAGGTTCGCGTTCCGATTTGCACGCAGCTGCTTGTCGGCCAGCAGAAAAATCTCGTTGACGGAATCGCCGTCTTTCAGCTCTTTGACAAAAACGCGAGGCATCAGTTCGACTTGCTTCCAGAACTCACTTCAACAGCCAAACTCCGTTTCAATGAGCCAGTGACCGAGCCAATCGTCGCGGAGACGCACGGAATGTAGAACGAGGCGAGGCCCGATCCCAGCGATATTCAGAAAGTCTCCGTTTTCGTTCCGCATTGGCAGAAAATGAAAGTAGTTCTACAGTGTGATGCAGTCGTCCCAGTGGCTTCGCACACGGAACAGGATTGTCGAAGTTCCGAGTCCATTTTGTCGGGCAGAAGAATCGAAACAAATGGGACCATCGTTCTACTCTGAAGGAATAGTCCATTGACCAGCGACAAGCCGATCCACCATCAGCGCCGTGAATACGATGCGCCGCCGATTGATGAAAGCAGCCTGCTGGACAGTCCGTTCGAGCAATTCCAGGATTGGTATCAGACGGCCGTTGCCGCCGATGTGCTTGAACCCAATGCGATGTCGCTTGCCACCGTTGATCCGACCGGTGCGCCTCGACTGCGAACCGTGCTGCTGAAATCGTATGATCGCAACGGCTTCGTTTTCTTCACGAACATGGAAAGCTGCAAGGCTCAGCACATCAGCCAGAACCCGCGAGTTGCTCTCCTGTTTCAGTGGCTTCCTTTGCAAAGGCAATTGTCGATACAGGGGCGAGCGGAAAAAGTCTCTGCACTGGAATCGATGACCTACTTCGCAACACGCCCGCGAGGCAGTCAGCTGGGAGCATGGGTGTCCCAGCAGAGTACCGTGATTACGACTCGCAGTCTGCTGGAGACAAAGCTGGCCGAGCTGAAGCAGAAGTTCTCTGGCGGCGAAGTTCCATGGCCCTCCTTCTGGGGAGGCTTCAGAGTCATTCCCGATCGTCTGGAATTCTGGCAGGGACAACCCAGTCGGCTTCACGATCGCTTTGAATATTTGCTTCAGCCGGATGGATCGTGGACGCATCAGCGATTGTCACCATAGTGTAGAACGCCTGTCCTCAGGCGTTTGCGATTCGCGATGTTCAGGCGCGGCAAGCAGTTGAGGACAACTGCTCTACCAAGTGTAGAACGCCTGTCCTCAGGCGTTTAGCAACGCCTCTGCGACTCCGTGCCTGTTTGTGCCAATGCCGTCTGAGCAGTTGAGGACAACTGCTCTACACAGGTACCGAATTCGGTTACAGTGTTTTGAACGTGCTGTTCACACTGTCTTCGGAGGATGCTGCAATGCGCGGCTTTGTGTTTGCTGTTGGCCTGCTGCTTTGTTGTGTGCCGAATGTCTGCGCTCAGGAAGGGACGTATGCCAATTCGCTGCCGGTGGAACCGCCGTACTATCGTATTCGCTATGAAGCATCGACGAAGGACGGTGAGCTGATCTATCCGGTCAGCTATACGATCTGGGTTCCGCCAGGCGTGAAAACTCTGCGCGGTGTCGTCGTTCATCAGCATGGCTGCGGAGAAGGCTCGTGCAAGTCCGGTCAAACTGGTGCCTTCGATCTGCACTGGCAGGCTCTGGCGAAGAAGCATGACTGTGCTCTGATTGCTCCGGTGGTTGAGCAGCCGGAGAAGGCCGATTGCCAGATGTGGTGCGATCCTCGAAATGGATCCGACGCCGCGTTTCGGAGGGCACTCGGGGATCTTGCGGGGCTTTGTGGACATCCCGAACTTACGGAAGTGCCATGGGCTTTGTGGGGACACAGTGGAGGAGGGCACTGGGCCGGCGGAATGGTGCTGCTTCATCCTGACCGAGTGGCTGCTGCGTGGCTTCGCTCGGGAGTCCCTGCTGTCGTGGAGAATCCCTCGTCACCGAAGAAGCCTTATGGAATCTCCGAGGAGGCCTTGTCTGTTCCTGTCATGTGTAACCTTGGAACAAAGGAAGGAGTCACCGATAAGGAAGGACGATTTGCTGGCGTTTGGCCGGGTGTTGAAACGTTCTGGAAAGCACTTCGTTCCCGGAAGGCGCTCATTGGAGTTTCCATCGATCCGATTTCCAGTCACGATTGTGGAAACCAAAGGTACCTTGCGATTCCGTGGCTTGATGCGTGCCTGTCAGCGCGACTTCCTGAGAAACTCGGCGAGCCTTTGAAGACGATTGATCCCGCCAGTGGATGGGTCGCGACGTTGAAGCCTGGTGATCCGATGATCGAAGCGCCAGTGTCGGCCGGATCGTTTCAGGGTGAATTGAGCCAGTCCATTTGGCTTCCCGGTGAAACGATTGCATTAGCGTGGGTCGATTACACGCGTGATTCCAAAGTGCTCGACAATTCGCCACCGCCTGCTCCGACAAACTTGAAAGTCAGCGGCAATGAACTGACATGGACTTGTGAAGCCGATCTGGAGAGTGGGCTCTCTGGCTTCGTGATCTTTCGCGATGGCAAGGAATTGATTCGATTGCCCGAACAGCCAAAGAACCCGTTCGGACGACCGATCTTCCAGAATCTCTCCTATAGCGATACACCCACTCAGCCGCTGGTTCGAATGCAGTTTATTGATGCCACAGCCGGGGCCGGTGATCAACACACGTATGAAATCTGTGCGGTGAATACGGCCGGGCTTCAGTCTGCGAAAACAGGCGACCAGGTAGCGGTTTTGAACCCGGCCCAGCCTTACACGGCTGAGAAAACTCAAGCAGTGACGTGGACCGGAGAACTCGTCTTTGCCGTGACGGCTCCCTACAAGACGAAGCTGTTGCGAGTCTGGGTGCCGATTCCACCGAGCGATGCGGCTCAGACAGTCCACTCGTCACACTTCACTACGTTTCCGCAAAGTGTCGAGCCGAAAGTTGGAACCGAAGAGCGATTTGGAAACACGTTCGCCTGCTTTGAATTCCCGAATCCTCAGGGTGCTCAGATCATTCGTCATGAACTGAAGATCTCGACCGCGCAGCTCAACTGGAACTTGCAGCCCGAAGCGATTCATACTCCGGAACAATGGCCGGCCGCATTTGAGCCCTGGCTGAAAGGTGAGCAGCAGGCCGTTGTGATCGACGACCGGTTCGACAGTCTGATTCGAGAGATTGTCCCGGAGCGAGGTAACCCACTGCAAGACATGGACGCGGTGATGACCTGGGCTGACAGGAACTTTGTGTACGACCATGCAAAGGCGTCTCTTCAGGCCAGCTCACTTCATGCCATCGAAAATCGCCGTGGACACTGCAGTGACTACCACGGGTTCTGTGCCGCGATGGGGCGACTGTTGTCCGTGCCGACTCGAGTCACCTATGGAATCAATCCGTTCCCGAAAGCCTCGCCTTCGCACTGCAAGCTGGAAGCATTCTTGCCACCGTATGGCTGGGTGAGTTTTGATGTGTCGGAGACTCAGAAGCTGACCGCACTGATTCGCGCGGAGAAGACTCTGAGTGACGAACAGAAGCAGCAACTTGTCAGGGCCGCACATGAGCGACTCATGAGCGGATTTCGTGACAACACCTGGTTTCTTCAGACGCGAGGAACGGACTATGAGCTTGTTCCGAAAGCGTCGCGTCGAGTTGCCGTCGTGCGAACGTTGTACGCCGAAGCCGACGGTCAGCCACTTCCGGATCCGGATCCTTCTGATCCGGCAGAGACTTCCTTTGCGTGGATGACCGCCCACCGGTTTGATTCCGATCAGCCAGCACCGAACCCATTTACAGATGTGAAGCCGATGAAGTAGTGTAGAACGCCTGTCCCAGGCGTTTTGCAGCTCTGTGCCTCATTGAGGTTCGCTGAAGCACTGGCGGGAAGCGATTGAGGACAACCGCTCGACAATCGACTACGGTGCTTTTGTTCAGGTGTTACGCGAGGCTCGTCGATTGGTCTAGTGTGCAAAACACATGGAAACTCGGGTTCTCGGAAAATTCTCCGAAATTTGGGTAGTCGAAACGAACCTACTGAGGCGATGCTGTGTCAAAGGGCTATTGAGAAAGTCCGGGCACAGATTGTATCCGGGGCGATCTTGGTGTTTCCCTGCTGTTCCGATGGCTTCCAGCTGACGAATTCAGAAAGAACGGTTCACTGGAATAGGAACGGCCTGTCGTCGGCAAGTGTTTGCTGACATCAATTACGCCGCTGAAGGCGGCGTCTCACATGGACCGAAAGACCCAGTCAGGTCGCGGGACAAATACAGGAGGCAGAACAATGCTGCTGAACACAACGATTCAGGCTCTGATTGCATCGACAACCGCTTTTGCGGCCAACGTCATTGCCGGGCTGTTCGTACGTTCTGCCTCTCCCGCAGTTGCAGTCGTAGTACCAGTGCCTGTGGACCCGGTGCGTAGTATGCGCTGGCGTTATCAGGGACAACCATGCGATTCGAAACAGCATCATGGAAATGATTCCAAACGCTGTCGAAGGTCGCTCTGTCGCTCAACGACCCTATTGATGTCGAGTTCTGAGCGGGCCCTCAATCTAACAGAGGGCAATGGTTGTGAAACTGGTCCTGGCAGAAGCTGAAGAGCAAATCGCTCCCGTCTTCGGACGAAATCAGAACTTCTTCTGCCTGAACCGCCTCGGGGTGTTTGCAGCGTTGCTGCCGCTTGCCCCAATCGTGTGAGTTTCTGAGGCCCATTCTGCATTTCCGCAGTCCTCAGCTCACGGCCGTTCCTGCGAAGCAAATCCACACACTCGGATGCCGCCGTCTGTGCCGCGCCGGATGTGTTTTCAGACTGGAGTCTGTAATGGTTATTGATTCTTTGACCCCTCTTGTTGTGCGAGCTCAGTCCGGCGACCGGTCTGCTTTCGATGATTTGATCGTGCTGTTTCAGTCTCGAGTGTACGGGATCGTTATGCAGAGACTGCGAAACACGGCCGAAGCGGATGAAGTCGTTCAGGAAGTTTTCCTCCGAGCCTTCCGAAAGCTGCCACAGCTTCAGGAAGCCGATCGGTTCGGTGGCTGGTTGTGCCAGATCGCCGTACGACTCTCCATCAATCGAGCTGTTCGACGTCCTGCGGAAACCAGCGTAGAACCTGAAACCTTCGACAGCGTGGAAGAAGCGGACGCAAGTCCTCTGTCTGAAATGCTTCGACAGGAAAACATCGAGCAGGTTCGCGAAGGTTTGAACCAGCTTGGTCGCCTTGACCGGGAAACTCTGTGGGCGTTCTACTTCGAAGGTTCTTCTTTGAAGGAGATGAGCGAGCAGTTTGAAAGCCCGATTGGAACGATCAAGCGACGTCTGCACACCGCTCGCGGTCGCCTGCGAGATGTCATCAGCGGACTGCAGCCAGCCTGACAAGGGACGAAAGCCCCCTGACCCAGGAGCCTGCCAGCTCGTTGTCGGATACTCGTTCACGCTGTGAGTCTGTCGTTAGGTCGCAACAATCAAGCTTGAGCCCCGGTACCCAAAAGTACCGGGGCTTTTTTAGTATGCTGCCTGGGCATGGGCATCGGACGGTTTGGACGCGTCCGGTGAGCGACATGGAGCAAGCCCTCCGGTGATTTGCTTGAGTCTATTTGTGTCGACACCGGACGGCTCGCGCCGTTCCGCTACTTGTTAGTTGATCAGCACGATGAATGGGAACCCTTCAAGATGCATGTGCCTGCTGCGTATTCCATGACGGACTCGGACACACTGAGAAAATTCCTGCAGGCCCATTCCTTTGCACTGCTTATCTGCAACGGGCTGGCAGGTTCGGAAACGAATGAACCGCCGTTTGCCGTTCATCTTCCTCTGATCGCGGACCCGGATGATGCCTCCTGTCTGATCGGGCATGTGGCTCGAGGTAACCCGTTGTGGAAGATGGCTGACGGGAAGAAAGTGCTCGCCGTTTTCAGCGGACCGCACAGCTACATCACACCGACATGGTACGGCGAACAGAACGTCGTCCCCACATGGAACTATCTGACGGTTCACGTCACCGGAACACTCCGTGTAGTGAATGATCCTGTGTCCGCAATGGAGATCGTTGACCACGCCGTTCAGTATTACGAAGCGTCCAGTGATCAGCCGTGGTCACTGGAATCGACAGACCAGGACTTCCGGGAAAAGCTGATTTCCGGGATCGTCGCCTTTCGAATTCACATCGAATCCATGCAGGGCGCGTGGAAACTCAGCCAGCACCATTCCGCCGAACGCCGTCGCCGCACTGTCGAAGGTCTGCGAGAACGAGCCACGGGAGACGATCGGGAGATCGCGGCTCTGATGGAGTTTCATGGGCCGTGCTGAGGATATTGGTCAGTCTGCTTGTCTGATCTTCGCCTCAATCCGGGCGATTGGGACGAATTGCGGGCGCAGTGAACCGCGTTGCAGCTGTCATGGAAACACCCTCTTGCGTCTGCCTGTGCTGTTTTGTATAACGTTCGTTATATTAAACGGACGGTGTGCCGAAGAGATTGAGGTGTGCGAGTGAAGCGTTTTGTTGTGTTGCTCCTGATGTTCGGTGGTATTGGGTCAGCACTATGGGCCCAGGACGAGACCGCTCAGAGTTCGACAGTTCGTCTGAAGTTTGACCTGGCCGACCTGCGAGGACAGTCCGCGGGACTTGATCAGAATGATGCTCGCCAGATTCGCGCGTTTGTTTTTTTGTCGACAACGTGTCCGGTGTCGAATTCGTATACCGCGACTCTGAATCGGGTTGCGGAAACACTTCCGGGGAATGTTCGGCTGTACGGCGTTGTTTCCGATCCGTATGCGACTCATCTTGAATGCACGCAGCATTTTGAGCAGTACAGGGTGACATTCCCAGTGCTGTTTGATGCCTCCGGCTTGTTGGCCGAACAGCTGCGTCCAACGCATGTCCCGGAGGCATTTGTGCTGGATGGAGATTCTCGCGTTGTCTACCGCGGCGCGATTGATAACGCGTACGAATCGATAGGGCGGCGACGTGCCAGCGTGGAGCATCACTATCTTCACGATGCGATCCAGGCAGCTGTGCTTGGCCGAAAGATTGCGACAAGTCAGACTGATCCGGTGGGGTGTATTTTCCCCACAAAGAAGTCAGCCACAGGAACTGCCGTCACGTATAATCGCGACATCGCGCCGCTCATCAACCGTCGCTGTCTGAACTGTCATCGTCCTGGGCAGGTGGCTCCCATCATGCTGACAGATTATCGGGAAGCTGTGGCTCATGCGGACATGCTTGTCGAAGTGACTCAGCGACGCATCATGCCGCCGTGGATTCCAGGCTCCGAAACGAGTCATCGTTTTGTGGGTGAGCGAAGACTGTCGGATCGGGAGCTTGAGTTGCTTCGAACATGGGCCGGGAATGGATGTCCGGAAGGAGACCCTGCGGACTTACCGCCTGCGCCTGAGTTTGCGGAAGGCTGGCAACTGGGTGTTCCCGACATGGTGGTTCGGATGCCGGATCGATTTACCGTGCCGGCCGATGGACCGGACATTCTGCAGAACTTCGTGATTCCCCTGGAGCTGACGGAAGATCGAATGGTGGCAGCCGTGGAGTTTCATCCGGGCAATCGTCGAGTCGTTCATCATGCGGTCTTGTTCCTGGATGACAAACAGCAGGCTCGAGCGCTCGACGCGAAGACTCCTGAACCAGGTTACGCAAACTTTGGGGGACCAGGATTTCTTCCCAGTGGAGCGCTGGGAGGATGGTCGGTTGGTAACACCGCGCGACGACTTCCGGACAACATGGGTCGCTATTTGAAGCGAGGAAGTGATCTGGTTGTCCAGGTGCACTATCACCCGTCTGGAAAGGAAGAAGCAGATCAGTCTGAACTGGGAATCTACTTTGTTGACAAGCCTGTCTCGGAGCTCTTAACTCAGCCGGGGAAACTGGTTGGAAGTATCTGGATGGCCAACTATGAAATGGACATTGCTCCAGGCGATTCCGGCTATCGGCGTTCGACCGAATACACACTTCCTCGTGATGTGACGATGGTCGGAGTTGTGCCGCACATGCATTTGTTGGGCAAGGCCATGAAGGTGACGGCACGGCGTCCGGGGGGCGAGCCCGAGGTTCTGGTGGACATACCGGCATGGAACTACAACTGGCAGGATGAGTACTACTATGAGCGTCCGTTTTCGCTGCCGAGCGGAACTGTTCTGAAGGTCGAATCCGTGTTTGACAACTCCGCGGAGAATCCTTCGAACCCTTCGTCGCCACCAAAACGCGTCACATGGGGTGACGAAACGACGGATGAGATGCTGTTTTGTTTTTTCCTGCTGACAGCCGATCGCACAGAGGATCTCATTCACACGATCTTCGATAACCTCGGCCATGATCTGAAGCAGCCTCGTCGTGAAGTGGGTGAATCCCGATGAAGGCTCGACGAAAAAGTACGGAAGAGACTCGGGATCGTCTGCTGGACCAGGCACTGACTCTGTTTTCAGAACGCGGTTACGCGGCGACTGGGATTCGAGACATCATTGATGCGGCTGGAGTGACACAGCCGACGCTTTATTACCACTTTGCAGACAAGCAGACACTGTTCTGTGCTCTGATTGAGCGATACTACGGAGAAAGCCAGGCGCGACTGGAACAGATCGTGGAATCACAGCCAGGGTGTGTCGCCAGGCTGACATTGTTTGCAACAAATTCCTTTGCATCGTGCCGCCAGGATCCTCGCGTTGCCCGCCTGATGTTTCAGACATACTTCGGGCCACGGATACCGGAGATCGACGGCGTTCTGGACCAGTTGACTCAACGTCGTTACGAACTCGTCGTTCGGGTCATGAACGAAGGCATGACCGAAGGTGTGTTAAGGCCTTCGGATGCGCAGTTTCTGGCATTAAGTTTCTGCTGTCTGATTGATCAGCCCGTGAACCTGTTTTCACGACGGGCGCGGCCTGGAAAGTACCTGACGCAGCAGCTGGCCGACGCGCTGGTTGGTCAGTTTCTTCATGGGGCAGCATAACGGGCTGGCACAGTGTCGCCCTTTTGAGCCGCCGCGAGCCAGCTAGTCCCAGTCGAAGAGTTCGCTGAGCCATGATTCTCGCTTGCGTGGTTTCTGGTCGTAGCGATCGTTCGGGCAGTAATCCGGTCGTTCATCAGAGCGGTGACGTGAATCGCCTGCCGGGCGGACGCTGGAAGGATCGACTCGTTCGTCGTGTCGCGGCCGTGGCATATCCCAGTCCGAATCACACTGAGGTCGCCGATCAGCTCGTTCGATGAGTTTGTCGAGTTCTCCGCGGTCAAGCCAGATGCCTCGACACTGAGGGCAGTAATCTACTTCGATGCCCTGCCGTTCGGTCATTCGAAGTTCTGTTTTGCAAAGAGGGCACAACATCTGTTTGTCCTTCTTGATCTGATCAGGGTGTGATTGTTTTCAGCGGATCCGGCACGAATCGCCGCGATTCAGTTACCGGGAATTATCTCGAGGCCGAGTGGCTCGCATCTGGAGCATTTCAACACCCAGAGAGAAGGCCATGGCGAAGTACACGTAGCCCTTGGGGAACTTCTGATGGAAACCTTCGGCGACCAGCAGTGTTCCAATAAGCAGCAGGAATGAGAGTGCCAGAATCTTGAGAGCCGGATGACGCTCGATGAATGTCACGATAGCCTTCGAAAACACAAGCATCACAACAACCGAAATCACAATGGCAGCAATCATGATGGGGATCGGAGACTTCAGGCCTTCGGTCATTCCGACCGCCGTGATCACGGAATCCAGAGAGAACACGACGTCGACCAGAAGAACCTGAGTGAGTACGGCCCGGAGCGTTGTTGCACCGGTTGAGACCGCGTCTTTCGCCTGCGCATTTTCTGTCTTCTGATGAATTTCGTACGTCGCTTTTCCCATCAGGAACAGACCGCCAAGGATCAGAATCAGGTCTTTGCCGGAGAACCCAAGACTGGCCACCGTGAAAAGTGGTTTGTTCAAAGTCATGACGAAGCCGATACACAGAACGAGTACCGCTCTGGACACCACCGCGAGAGTCAGACCAAGTTTTCTCGCGGAATTGCGCTGAGACTCGGGCAGCTTTCCTGCGAGGATGGCGATGAATATGACATTGTCGATCCCAAGCACGACTTCCAGTGAAGTCAGCGTGAGAAGAGCCATGAGGGCTTCTGGTGAAAGGAAATCCATTACAGGCGGTTTCGTTCTAGCAGAGGGGAAAGAGTCGACACGGGAGTTTCTTCGGGTTCCTGAACGTCCATCGGGATGCTCAGGAATTCAGACAGCCCGCGCTGTGCACGGCAAAGCGTGGAAGGATGATCTGTGCTGGTACGCTCACGATCGGCGATGGCTTCTTCGGTGGCGCGACGGGCAATCTGCGTGGCTCGAAGTCCATCGGTTGCAGTTGGCATGTTGCGAGGATCTTGAGTGTTCAGGGCGTGCAGGAATTCTGCATGAAGGCCGGCAAAGTTCTTTTCCGGATGCCAGCCAAGCCACTGGGTTCCGAATGAATTTCGCAGCTCAAACGAATGCTCTTCGCGGTTGTAACGAATCACACCGTCCGTCCCGATCAGTTCATATTGAAAGTGGGATCGCGGTTCGCGGGATGTGGCGTTGTACGAGAAGCTCATTTCAATCATCGAATGAGCACCACATGTGTGTCCCATATGCAGGTACATGTGATCCGGAGCCTTGTAGTCTTCCACCCAGACACCGATCCCTCGCTGCCATTCCACTTCGGATCTCAGCCACCAGCGAGCCAGGTCAATCTGATGGACGCCACAGTCCACCATCGGGCCGCCTTCCAGCATGCGACCAACTCGAAGTGGACTGGCGATGCGTTCCCCGGAGGAATTCCACGTCCATTTTCCGTGAAGATTCCAGAGGTAGACCAGTCGCAGCAGACGGACCTCACCGATTGCGCCGCTGGCAACCAGTTGGTGTACTTGCTGGGCTGTTCCGCTGAATCGGTAGGTGAAGCCGGTGAACAGCATGAGTCCGGCCTGATTCATGACATCGATCATGCGAACGATGTCGTCTTCGGTCATCGCGAGAGGCTTTTCGCACAGCACATGTTTGCCATGCTGGGCAGCCTGCAGCACATTGGACAGATGAAACGGAGCTGGCGTGCAGATCACGACAGCGTCGATGTCGGATTCCCAGAAAGCTCGTTCGGTCGGAAAGGCGTGGGGAATTCGGAACTTTGACTGCATCTGCAGCGCACGTTCCCAGTTCACATCATACACCGCGTGCAATGATGCGCCTGGAACCTGTTGCAGAGCAGGCATGTGCCCAAGTTCTGCGATCATTCCGCAGCCAAGGACACCGATCTTTTTGGCCACCACGACTCTCTCCTGTCAATTCGGATAGTGATCGTGGTTGTTATTGGCTGCTCAGGAGATTTGAAAAATAGATATTTGGGTGGCCCGTCTATTTGTTTTTTCGATGCAAGGAAGAACGCTTGTGTCGCGCTATGGGATTTCCTGTCGCCCCGGCGGCCTTACTTGTCATTCACGATCGCAGCGTAAGCAGGTTTGGGCTGTGAGTTGGCATCAAGGATCAGCGGGTGCTGGCCGAAGCGCCAGGTGCGGCGATCGTGGAGGCCCCAGAAGGTGACTCGTTCAATGGCGTCTTTGTGCTTGCGGAAGATTGCAAACAGCTTTGCGTAATCTTCTGCCTGCCGAGCCAGGTCTTCCGCGGATGCCGGTGACTGGTTGCGACCCGCTCGTTGCCCACCACCAAACTGTCCTCCGGATGCACCTCGAATCGTGACGTCCAGCTCTGTGATGCTGACCTTCAGGCCGAGCGATGCATAGTCGGAGATGGCCTTGTCAATGTCGTCGAATGGAACACTTCCGGTACGCCAGTGCCCCTGAATTCCTACGGCATGAACTGGTGCCCCTTCACTGAGAAGCCGCTTCAAAAGGACCATCGAGCTTGCATGCTTCGGCCCTGATTCAATGTTGTAGTCGTTGTAGTACAGAGTCGCGTCGGGATCCGCTTCATGGGCGAATCGGAATGCCAGCGTCAGGTATTCGGGACCCATTGCCTGCAGCCATGGCGAATTCCTGAGCCCTTCCGTCTTTGCGGTTTCGTCATTGCCTCCGTCATTGATCGCTTCGTTCACAACATCCCAGCTCTGCAGCTTTCCTTTATAGCGTCCCACGAGCGTGTGAATGTGATCTTTCATCCGCTGCGTCGCGACAGCTCGATCCGCATTATCAAAGAACCACTGTGGAGTCTGTGAGTGCCAAACCAGAGTGTGCCCGTGGATCGACATCCTATTCGCTTGTGCCCACTCGACCAGTGCGTCTGATGTTTCGAACTGCCATCGGTCTTCGGCAGAGTGAACCCGTTCCGGCTTCATACAGTTTTCCGGAGTGACCGCGTTGAAGTGCTTTGTGGCTGCGGCAAGTTCCGTCTCGGAATAGCGCGCCGGCACATCACCTGCCATGCCGATGAGAAACTCGTTCTGGAACACATCCTTGATCAAATGGTCAATCCTGACCTCAACGGCTGGAGCAGGCGGCGTTGCCGGTGGTGCGTCAGGCAGCTTTCGGAAAGCCTTCGTTTCGACCGTTCCAAAGTCACCGACTTTGCGAGAGACGCTTAGTCCATCATCGGTGAGCTTACAGGAATAGTCGATGCGGATCTCTCGGTCCTGCAGCTTTCGCTGTTCAACGAATGTGAGCATGTTCGAATCCACCTTCACATCCGTAAACATGACCTCACGCTTTTCGTCGTTCATTTCAACAACGGCCGAGGCCTTCGCAGAACCATCTTTCAGGTCGAACTGAAAATGATACGTCTGAACCCCGGCAAACGTCTCAAACTGAGCATGCCAGGTTCCCGGGAGTTCTTCCGCGACTGCCACCGTGTTGCTGACAAAAGCGGCCATCAGGCAACACAAAAAAGCGAGCACAAGTTTCATCGAAAGCACTCCGGCTTCAACAAGGCGTGGACGGTGGAGGGACGATCAGCAGGCGTCCGATTCCAGCAGGTGGGGCTGATCATCGTGGAAGACGGTACTGCGGGACCATCCGGGGAGCAAGCGCATTCACGGTTTGATTCTGTGACACGTGACTCGCATCAACATCCTTGTAATGCGTCCCGCACTTCGATGGCTGATGCGAATCGTTCCGATGGTTCTTTGGCGAGGCATCGCATGATGACGCGGCAAAGTGGCTCGCGCACTTCTTCCTCTGCCGGAACTGGCTTCGGTGGACGTGAAGACAGCACCAGGCTGAATGTGTCTGCTTCGTCGTGGCCAGTGAAAGGCGGTTGCTTCGTCGCAAGGAAATACAGGATCGCACCGAGACCATAGATGTCAGTGCGTTCCGAGTACATTCCAAACGCAGTAGAGAGTTGTTCGGGTGCCAGGAAGCCCGGCGTCCCGCCCATCGGCCGTAAGAACCCTGTCGCATCTGTGTCACTGCTGGCTCGACTGAGTCCAAAGTCTGTCAGCACGAAGTCGCGTGGGTTTCGGCGAAGAATGTTGCCAGGAGCAACATCGCCATGAATGAGCCCGGCTCTGTGAAGGGCCGCCAGCGCGTCGGCGATTTGTATGCCACAGGAGATCAATTCCGAAATGTCGAATTGAGGGCTGTGACGCCAGGCCGCAAGATTCGGCCCGTCAATGAACTCCATGACAAGAAACGGCGCGCCGGATGGAGCCGTGCCCCAGCCATCGTACCGGAGAATATGAGCGTGAGAGACGGAAAGCGTTTTTTGAGTTTCTTCAATCAGGACTTGAACGGCAGTCTTGTTTCGCCACAGCCTCCTGAGCAGGTATTTGACGGCAACTATCTGGCCATCGGCACTTCGTCTGGCACGATAGACCTTTCCGAAACCACCGGAGCCGATCAACCTTTGCAGGATAAAGTCACGGTACTTCAGTGAGGGTGACACCATCGTCGGACTTTTGTGCATCCGGTCGACGCGCGGAGTGACGATTCGAAGGTCCGATGTGGGCTGTTCGTCTGACGGCACATCAAAATGAGCGTTGAGGCTGCTTCGAATCGTGTTCATCGCACGTCGAATTGTTCGCTCCGAACAGTTCAGACGTGTAGCGATGGACAGGAAGTCTTCTCCCTGCAGGCGGAGAGTCAGAATCTGTCGGTCGAAGGACGACAGTCGGGACATCAGACTTTCCAGGTCGAGCGACACCTGTGCTGCTTCTTCCGGTGACGGATCGCGAGCGACGATTTCCTGCCATGCACCGAGGTCATCAAAGAAGACTTCATTCTCGATGTCTCTTCGCTCTGACTTGTGCCGCTGAACCTGTCTCTGAAGCTTTCGCATCGTCATAATGACAAGCAGTGGCCAGAGATTGTCGTCATCAGGCGTCTGAATGCGACTGTGACGAGCAGCAATGAAGAAGCTGCGGAAGGCTGACATCACGATGTCGTCAGCATCAAGTCTTCGTGCCAGCTTGTGCGAAAGTCGGCTTCGGGCAAGCGCTGTCAGACGTTGCATGTAGCGATCGGTCAACACACTGGCGGCCTGCTGGTTTCCCTGTTTCCACAGGGCCAGAAGTTCTGCGTTTGGCCGATTTTCGAGCGTCATCGCTGTCATGCCGGAGAAATTTGAAAATTCATGTCCGGCGAATTCTACGAATCTGCATTCACTGAAGGGAGGAGAATCTCGCCGTCTCCTGAACCCCGCAACATCTTCCTTCTTGTGGAGCCCGAAATGACAATGGTGGTGACTGAACCCTGTTTTGGCTGCAAATACACGGACTGCGTGGTGGTCTGTCCCTGCGATTGCTTTCGCGAAGGTGAGTCGATGCTGTTCATCTTTCCGGACGACTGCATCGATTGCGAAGCCTGTGTCGCCGAATGTCCAGTCTCTGCCATTTATTACGAGGACAATGTGCCGGAACCGTGGAAGGAGTACATCGCTCTGAACCGCGAAATGTCAGCAATTTGTCCGCCAATCGTTGAGAAGAAGTCACCGCTGTGCGGCTGAAACGGCGCCGTCTTCGGGTTCTCTGGAATGCCAGGTAAGATCCTGCTTAGTCGCAGCGTCTCAGACCTGTTACGCCAGAAAATCTGGCAAATCTGGTTTCGTCCCAGCGGGTGTGATTGGGGTGACTCTAACGAAACATCACGAACCCTGTCGTGAAGACTGGGTGCAAATGTTGACCGCGGATTCTGCGCAGCGTGAACGAGCGCTGGAGGATCTGCGGGACTTTTTGCTGCGCGGGCTGAACCGTTCACTGACTCAGTGTTATGGCGGACAACTGGATCTGGAAGATGTTGTTCAGATGGCCCTGGTGAAGATTCTGGATTCGCTGGAGTCATTTCGCGGTCAGAGTCGATTCACCACGTGGGCGATGTCGATTGCCGTTCGAATTGGGATCAGCCAGTTGCGGCGCCATTACTTTCGAGATGTGTCGCTGGATCCTGGAAGTGCAGACGGAAAATCGTCGCTGGAACTTTCGATCGGAACAAGCGGTCCGTCAGATGAATCGGCCAGCCGCAACAGCGTGCTGAGTCTTCTGCAGACGCTGATCGATACCGAGTTAACAGATCGGCAGCGCATGGCGATTCGCGGAACGCTGGATGGTCTGCCTGTGGAAGAGATTGCCGTGCGGATGAGCAGCAATCGTAACGCTGTCTACAAACTGGTTCATGATGCACGTCTTCGGCTTCGTGAAGGATTTGAAGCACGAGGGGTGACGATGGAAGATGTGCTGGAGACCATATCATGACTCAGTTGAATCCCGAACAGGTCAAAGAACTACTCGCCGCCGTTTCCGACGCAGTCCCGGATGCGATGACCTGCGATCAGTGTTTCGAACTGATTTCCGTCTTTGCGGATTCACAGCTTCAGGGAACTCCGCCGGATGTATCGCTCGAAGCCGTGGCGACTCATCTGAAGCAATGCCCGTGCTGTGCTTTTGAATATGAAACGCTGCTCACCAGTTTGGCTGTGGATCCACAGGAAAACGGCTGACCATCTGGAATAGCAAGATTGAAGAATCTCTCGCGATTTAAGTAAGAGGCTTTCTGCTGGCGGCGTCTTATTGTCAGTGCTGACGAGTGACAAAGTTTCTGGCCGCAGAGGCCTGCGTGGTTCTCCGGTAGAGCGATTTTCGATAGGGCTCCGTCGAGCTTTGAAGTTCGGGTCGACCTGTCGAAGGGTGCTGCGACTCAGGGATCTTTAGCAAGATCCACTACTTTCAAAGCGAACTCTTTGTCTTGAAGACGCGCTCGTTGCTTCCTCGCCTCACGACAGAATCACACACGCAAGGGCTGCAATCGCAAACGGCTGAGACAGCCGTTCTACACTGACGCAGTGAGTTGTGTTCTCGTCGCGGGCTTTCGTTTCCTGTTCCTGTTTGGAAAGGTGTTCCTGTGAAATCGTTGTTGAGTGTCGTACTGTGTCTTGGGTGTTTTCTGGCTGTTGGCTGTTCAGATTCAGCAGACGCGCCAGCCATGTCGAACAAAGCACCAATGGCGGGCGAAGCGATGTCCGGAGACATGAAAATGTCCAACGACATGAAAATGTCCGGAGATATGAAAGACGGCATGGCTAAGGACGGAGCCATGATGAAGGACAACGGGATGGCAAAAGATGGTGCCATGATGAAAGACGGCAAATAATCTCAGGTGAGCAAGCCATGAAGATCCCATCGATTCCGGACCACGAGGTGACTCCACCTGAACTCTACTTCAACCGCCGCCGCTTTCTCCGTGCGGGGGCGATTGCGGCGAGTACTGCAGCGACCGCTGCAGTGTATCGCTGGTTCAATCCTCGAATGAAAGTGGATGTTCAGACCGAAGCGGTGGCGGGCCTGCAGGCTGTGGAACTGACGGAAGCGGAATTGCTTGCGCGTGGCTGGCGGACATCGGAACAGTCGACATCTGAGCCGGACATTCTGAGTTACAACAACTTCTACGAATTCACGACGGATAAACAGGGCGTGGCTCTGGCAGCGCGGGATTTTCGAACGGAGGGATGGACGATTCAGGTCGATGGTCTGGTCAACAAGCCTCAGACGCTGACCATCGATCAGCTTCATGCCATCAGTGCTCCGGAAGAGCGTGTCTATCGGATGCGATGTGTGGAAGCCTGGTCGATGGTGATCCCATGGGCCGGGGTTCCCTTGTCGCGCGTTCTGGAGGCCGTCGAACCAACCGCGGATGCTCGCTACGTCGCCTTTGAAACACTCTACGATCCGTCGCGTATGCCTGGTCAAAAGACCGATGTGCTGGAATGGCCTTATGTCGAAGGCCTGCGTCTGGATGAAGCGATGAATCCATTGACGCTGCTGGCCACAGGTCTTTACGGAAAGATCCTGCCACCGCAGGATGGTGCTCCGGTGCGACTTGTCATTCCCTGGAAATATGGTTTCAAGGGCATCAAGTCGATCGTGCGAATTTCGCTGGTCTCTGAAATGCCAGTGACCAGCTGGAACCGTTATTCGCCGGAAGAATATGGGTTCTATGCCAATGTGAATCCCACGGTCGATCATCCTCGCTGGAGTCAGGCGACAGAACAGCGAATCGGGGAATCAGGCCGCCGGCCGACGCTGATGTTCAATGGCTATGAGGAACAGGTGGCATCGATGTACGAAGGCATGGACTTGCGAGTGAATCGATGACAACTCTTTCGTTTCAACGCTGGCTGGTCATTCTGAACGGACTTGTGCCGTGTGCGTTGTTGCTGCTTGATGCTGCTTCGGGGCAGCTCGGCGCAAATTCCGTGAACATCGCGCTGCACATCACGGGAATTCTGTCGCTCGTTTTCCTGCTGTTGTCACTTCTGATGACACCGCTGAAGATGCTGACGGGATGGGGTGGCTGGATTGCTTTCCGTCGCGCACTCGGGCTTTATGGATTCTTTTATGCCCTCGGACATCTGGTGATTTATGTTGCTTACGATCGGGCGGGCAGTCTTCAAAGCTCGATGAGCGAAATCGCCAATCGTCGTTTTCTGCAGGTTGGTGCCGTGGCGATTCTGCTGATGGTTCCGCTGGCTGTCACGTCGACGAATGGCATGATTCGTCGCGTGGGCTCCGCTCGGTGGAAGAAGCTTCATCGACTGGCTTATGTGGCCACGATTTTGGGAGTGCTGCACTACTACATGCTGGTGAAGTCGGACATTCGGCAGCCACTGGCCTTTGGAGCGGTCCTGGGTGTCCTGCTGGGGTCCCGCGCGTGGCCGGTATCTCGTGGAAAGGCAGCGGCACGATCGACCGCTGTTCCATTGGAGAAGCAACGAACAACTCTGCAGACAGCAGGAATGAATGCGGAAGTTATGCCGACAATGGGTTCCTGGACTGAACCCGCGGCGTCGAGTTCCGCAGCTCGATGGAAGGGAGAGTTAAATGTCGCCGAGATTCGTGAGGAGACTCACAATGTGCGAACGTTTCGACTGGCGTCTCCGGATGGTTCGGATCTTCCGTTCACGTGGCAGCCTGGTCAGTTTCTTAACGTGCAGTTGAACATCGACGGCAAGCGTGTTGCCAGATCTTACACCATCGCTTCTTCGCCAGCGCAGAAGCAGTGGCTGGAACTGACGATCAAGAGGGAGCCTCAGGGGCTTGCATCCTCGTTCCTCCACGAAAAAATGCGCGAAGGCGATCTGCTGTCAATCTCTGGTCCCGCGGGACGCTTTGTCTTTGCGGGTGATCAGCAGGAACGAGTGCTTCTGATTGCCGGAGGCGTCGGACTGACTCCTGTGATGTCCATCCTTCGGACTTTGTGTGCCGTCCGCTGGCCCGGGCAAATCGATCTGGTGATCTCTGCGAAGACGGAAGCGGATTTGATCTTTCGCCGCGAGATTGAACAACTGCGTCAGGAGAACAGTTCTCTGCAAGTTCATACCACGCTGACTCAGTGTGGAGTTACAGATTCATGGTCAGGTCGCCGAGGTCGAATCTCGGCGGAGTTTCTTCAAAGCTGCC
>JAEUII010000183.1 GCA_016795145.1 Planctomycetaceae bacterium | reverse complement strand
CACCACCACACTCCACGAACGGTTGCTAATAACCCGGCTGGTGAAGTGACCCTGAATATGGGGATCACTGGGCCTCATCTGACGATCGGTGCTGCATGTGCCGCGGGTAATGCAGGTTTCATCCAGGCTGCTCAGATGCTGCGTCTGGATGAAGTGGATTTGGCGATCGCTGGTGGTGTTTCTGAGAGTATTCACACGTTTGGTATCTTCGCCAGCTTTGCGGCTCAGGGAGCACTTGCATCGCACGAAGATCCAACGAAAGCGTGTCGCCCGTTTGATATGAAGCGGAACGGGATCGTCGTGGCCGAAGGCGGAGGAATCTGCACGGTTGAGCGACTACCGGATGCATTGCGTCGGGGAGCGAAGATCTACGCCGAAATCATCGGATACGCGATGAATTCTGATGCTCGTGACTTCGTTCTTCCCGATTCGAATCGCCAGGCGGAATGTGTCCAGCTGGCTCTGAAGCGAGCCGGATTGCAGCCCAACGATGTCGATATCGTCAGCAGCCATGCGACGGCGACAGAACAGGGCGATATTGAAGAAGCCAATGCACTCCGCAAGGTGTTTGGTGACTGTTCTCGGACTGTCATCAACAACACGAAGAGCTTCATCGGTCACGCGATGGGGGCAGCCGGAGCACTGGAACTTTTGGGCAATTTGCCGTCATTTGACGATGGAATTGCCCACGCTACAATCAACGTCGATGATCTGGATCCGCGATGTGCCCTGCCAAATCTTGTGCTCAATGAGCCTCGAAACATGGGGCGAGTCGAGTGCATTCTGAACAATTCCTTTGGGATGCTTGGCATCAATTCCGTGGTCATCGTTCGCAGGTTTGACGGGTAATTCAGCGAATCAGTTGTGTCTTTGGGGCAGTACTTTCGCTGATCGCATTTTTTGAACAGTGTTGTTGAAAAGAGGGCAGATTGATGACGGCTGATCAGATCCGGCAGGTGATTCTGGACATTCTGGAGCGGATCGCTCCGGACGAGGATCTGACCGGTCTCGATGACGCGCGTCCGTTTCGCGAACAGATGGAACTGGACAGCATGGACTTCCTCGACATCGTGATGGAACTGCGAAAAATGTATCGCATTCAGATCCCGGAAGAGGATTATCCGAACCTGAACACAATGGCTGGCACTGTGGCTTACCTTCTGCCACGGTTGAAAGACGTTCCCGTCAGCGCCTGACACCAACAAAATGAAAGCCGTCAGCATCGCTGATGGCAGGTTTGCTTCTGCACTACCCCGAGGAGAATTCTCCTCGGGGTTGTCGTACTTAATCTGAACGGCAGTTTGCTGCCTTTCGATACTCGTGGTTGACACGAATTTGGTTTCTCTGAGGATTGTTTCCTGTGCGTTATGACACCGTTATTATCGGTGCCGGCATGTCGGGTCTGTCTGCAGGTGTCCGGCTGGCGTACTACGAAAAGAAAGTGTGCATCCTCGAACGGCACACAACTATCGGCGGACTCAATTCCTTCTACCGTCTGCGTCGTCGCAACTACGACGTTGGACTGCATGCGATCACCAACTATGCGGAACCGGGGACAAAGCAGGGACCGCTCAGCAAGTTGCTTCGCCAACTGCGCATGACCTGGGAAGACTTTGATCTCCGGCCTCAGCTTCGATCTGCTATCGCATTCCCAAACTGCACTTTGTACTTCACGAACAATTTCAATTACTTCGTGGAGCAGATTGCTGCGGCATTCCCGTCTCAAATCGACGGCTTCCGCAGACTCGTCAATCGCATTGCCGAACATGATGCGCTTAACCTGGACCGTCAGGAAATCTCCGCCCGACAGGTCGTCAGCGAATATGTTCGCGATCCGCTTCTTGTGGATATGATCTTCTGCCCGCTGATGTTTTACGGCAGCGCGACGCCACGCGACATGGACTTCAATCAGTTCGTGATCATGTTCAAGAGCATCTTTCATGAAGGTTTCGGGCGACCATTCGACGGCATTCGTCTGATCCTGAAGAAGCTCGTCAAGCACTTCCGCAATCTGGGTGGACAACTGCGGCTTCGGGCCGGTGTGCGTCAGATTCTGCAGTCAAACGGCAAAGCGACTGCCGTGCTGCTCGACGACGGAACTGAAATCGAAGCAGACAACATTCTGTCCTCCGCGGGGGCGGCGGAGACGATGCGGTTGATCAATCCGGAAAGCCCGCCGGTGAAGGCGGAGCCGGGAGATATTTCGTTCGTCGAATCGATCAGTGTTCTAAACTGTGAGCCGTCGAAACTGGGACACAAAGAAACAATCGTCTTCTACAGCGATTCGCCGGAGTTCCATTACGAACGTCCCAATGTCCCGGTCGACCTGCGAAGCGGCATCATCTGCTCGCCAAATAACTTCGACTATTCACAGCCACTGGAAGACGGTCGAGTCCGCATCACAGCGCTCGCGGATCCTCATTACTGGATGAACCTTCCGGAAGAGGAATATGCAGATGCGAAGATGCGATGGAATGACCAGATCATCCAAAGCGCACTGAAGCACATTCCGGACTTCCGTTCGCATGTGATCGACACCGATGTGTTTACGCCAAGGACGATTCGCCGGTTCACAGGACATCTGAACGGCTGCGTCTATGGTGCGCCCCAGAAGTTTGTCGACGGTCAGACGCCACTCAGCAATCTGTTTCTCTGCGGGACAGATCAGGGATTCCTGGGCATCGTCGGAGCGATGCTGAGCGGAATCACAATCGCTAATCGGCACCTGCTGAAATAAGGGCTGGCCTGACAAGTTGTGTTTCGCATCCGTGCCACTACGTCACTCGGCTGTCGTGCAGAATGGCGCCGCTCGCTGCTGCGTATTCGTATTGATTGCGTGACATGATTGCGCCGCGAAGATCGACAAGGTAGAAATCGACGCCGCCAATGTCGGCTCCCAGCAGATTGACACCTTTCAGGTTTGCTTTGCGAATCTCCTCCGGCGATTTGAAGTGCTGTTCCATCAGTTCGTCCGTGTAGAAGCCCGTCCGAGTCCCCTCGGAAGCAAACGGAGAGAACAGAAGTCCGCCTCTGCTGGCGCCCATGTGAAACACGACGTTGCGAAGGTCCGCACTTCGCAAGTCCGCATTCTCCCAGTCCACGTCTCCAAGTTTTGCACCTCGCAGATCGACATGCTGCAGATTCCCTCGGGCCACCGATCCGCACAGATCGGCTTCCCGGAGATCGGCCAGAGACAACACGCAGGCAGAGAGGTCCGTGTTGGAAAGATCACAGCCCATCATTCTGGCTTTACCAAGCACGGCCCCACGGAACTGCACTGTTGTCAGGTCGAGATGGCTAAGATCAGCGAACCGCAGGTCGCTTTCTGAGAAGTCGACGTTGTGCAGGTCCGCATCCCGAAAGCTGGCCTTGAAGAGTTT
This sequence comes from Planctomycetaceae bacterium, assembly GCA_016795145.1. Lineage (GTDB taxonomy): Bacteria > Planctomycetota > Planctomycetia > Planctomycetales > Planctomycetaceae > SXXK01. Next base: position 4,316 of record JAEUII010000183.1, on the reverse strand, counting down.
TGCGCCTCTGAAGGACACGCAGGACAACAGGCTGCCATCGAAGATCGCTTCATTCAGTTCCGCGTCGTCGAAAGTGCTGTCCCGCAAATCCGCTCGACTGAAGATGCCCCGTACTCCATTGACGCAGGAGAAATCTGAGTCCGGCGCGAAACCATGATGAAAGTGGATCGCCTACAGATTTGCATGCCGAAAACTGGAACGCCGAAAACTCGCATGACCCGCCTGCACATTCGACAAATCACAGTTATGGAATTTGGCCTCATTCCCGCAGGTTCCATTCATGGTCGCATGACTGAGATCCACTTCTGACCAGTGAGCCCCGTCAAGAACGGCTCGATTCAGGTTTATCCGAGTCATGGAGTTACTCGGTCGCCAAGACGAATCAATCGCCAGCAGAAGAGTCACCGCTGAGGAGTGAAGCGTTGCGTCAGAACATGGCGCAAGCAATGCTGCCAGGTCGGACATTACAGTAGAATTGTCGCGAAGACGGCGTGCAATGATCGGGAGCAGATCTTCGGGAATCGGAGCGTTCAGGATCGAGGTACCACCGCGAGTCCGCAGTTTCGAGCAGAAGTATTCCGCGGCAAGAAGGCACTGCACGGGGTAGAGTCTCCGCAGTCGAACTTTGCTCGATTTCGGTTGAGCAGCCTCAACAGAATCCTGTTCGAAGAGTTTGCCGCTTTGAAAATCGTCCCAGGCCGTCTGACCGGCGTCGGACAATTCGGTGCCGTTACAATAAACTCGATGAAGGATGGACCAAATTGCTGTCTCCACGCACGGAAGCAACCGGTTCGCTGCAAGTTCTTCCAGCACCAGCACCCAGAGTTCAGGTAGTCCCTCCAGGAACGCGCCGTCTTTCGTTCGATTGAGCAACAGTGACGACTGTTCCGGGAATCGGTGCAGGACGAATTCAATCACGTCATCCTGGTCCCATGCGGCAAGCTGATAAACAGTTGCATTCGAACAATCGTGGTCTCTGGCAGAGATCAGTGTCAACAGAGGTGCATTGTCAGCAGTGGAGTCTGTGGTTTCAGTCGACTTGCCACGGAGCGAAGGTTCATCAATCAACCTGATCATCCCGGAGGTCACTTCCGCGGCGAATCGTTCGGCGATGTGTTGGATCGCGAAGGTCTTCCCGGAACCGCGAGTCCCCTTAATAATGATCTGCTGAGGACGACCCTTTCGAAGCAGTTCTTCGACGATGTCATCCAGAAGACGAGTCTCACCGTCAGATGCCATCACACGCGGTCGCACGACCGCAGAATACGTTTGCGTCATGACCAACTCCCTGCCAAAAACCACCGCGGCTCATGGCCCGGATTCTACCCTTGGGGACCGGAATGGCAATCCCTGGGGGCATCTCCTTTGCATCGGCTGCGATCTTTGCGGGCGAGATCCGCGCAGGCTTGAGGAGGGAAGCGGACAAAAACATGTTGGGCAGAAAGATGAGTCGAGGGTGTTGCAACCAGGTCTGCAGGCCTGGTGTTTACCGACCGTCGCGCGGCTGTTCCGACAGGTTGTGCGAGCGACTACGCAGCCTCGGACGAATCATCAACCGGCTTCGGACCAATCGATCGCGCTCCATCTTTGTGACGGGCCTTCAGGTCAAAGAGACCAAAGATCTCCGACGCATTCAGGCTCAGCGTTCGATTGGAATTATCACCTTCGCCAAGGATGGCTTCGAACAGTTCACGCTTCTCTCGCAAGACACGGTCGATGCGTTCTTCGATCGTGTTCTTCGAAATGAAGCGAGTCACAATCACCGGGTTCTTCACGCCGATGCGATGAGCGCGGTTGATGGCCTGGTCTTCGATCGCCGGATTCCACCAGCGGTCAAACAGGAACACGTAACCTGCGAACTGCAGATTCAATCCGACGGCTCCGGTTCCGTAACTCATCAGAAGAATGTGAGCATCCGGGTCGGCTTTGAACTTTGCCAGGATCGGTTCACGCTGCTTCGTCGGAACACCGCCGTGGTAAACAAGCGGATTGAATTCTTTAAGGCGAGGTTCCAGCCAGTCAATCGTCTTCGTCCACTGACTGAACAGAATCGCCTTGCCACCGCTCGCGGAGATTTCTTCCATGTCAGCAACCAGACGTTCCAGCTTTGCACTCTCACCCGTCAGCGGATCGAAGTTGGCAATCTGTTTGAGCCTCAGGACAAGTTCAAAGACGTGCTGGACGGAAATCGAATCGCCCAGTTCGTTGAGCTGGATCACACCTTCCTTTTCCGCGATGCGATAGGCGGACTCCTGAGCATCCGTCAGCTCAAGTTCCGCATCGCGGTCGATTCGCGGCGGCATGTCCTTCATCACCAGATCCTTGGTGCGCCGAAGGATGTACTTCTTGGCGAGCTTCGACAGCTGCCTCAGGTCCGGACTGCCGCCTTTCGGGATCACTTCCATAAACTCGAACAGCGCGGCCAGTTCTTCCGGGCGATTTTCGATGGGTGTTCCGGTCAACGCCCAACTGCGACGTCGCTTGATCGAACGAGCTGTCACGGCGGTATTTGAGTCTCGGTTCTTGATACGCTGTGCTTCATCCAGGACGAGCAGGTCGAACTTCGGCTGCTCTTCTTCCGGGATTTCAGCGATGTCTCGCGCCATCAATTCATAGTTGGCAATCAGAATCGGCACACCGGGCATCGTCCAAAGCATCCGTCGGCGAGCCCCATTGCCTTCGACGGTAACCACGGGAAGCTCTTCGGCCCACGTGCGGAATTCTCTTTGCCAGTTGGGGATCAGAGGCTTCGGGCAAATCAAAACAATCCTTCGCGCCTGACCGCTGCGAAGCAACAGTCGAATGGCCGTGATTGTCTGCATCGTTTTGCCGAGCCCCATTTCGTCGGCCAGCAGAGCAGACTGACTGCTGAACAGCCATGCAATCCCTTCGTACTGATACGAAAAGGGTTCGAACGGCATGATCAGTTCCTGGCCTGCAAGCCATGACTCAAGTGGCGGCTGAAGCAGGTAGAACAATCGATCCTGAAGTGACAGCGCGTCAGTGGGAGGACGAATGCGAGTCCCAGGCTTTTTCTCCGCCCCTTCCTGATCTTCAACCAGCTTTTTGGGAGGAGCAATCTTCTTGAGATTCTGCCCATCGGATTCTTTGGCCGTGGCCTCTTTGGGCGGAACAAACTCCATCCCGTCCGGCAGCGTCAGACCGATGCACTTCAGCGGTATGCGGCGCGGTGTCCACGACGGAACAAAGTCCAGAGTGGAATACAGTGATGCCGTCTGTGTTTCGACGACCGGAACACGACCCAGTGCTGGATTGAAGCCTGTCTGCGCCGTATCGATGCGCAGCTGCGGACGCATCAGAGTTTCGGCTAGGTCCAGTGATTCAGGCTGCGAATCCATTCGCGTCTCCGGCTGTTCGTCCCTGAACAGCGTTGAATCCTTAAACGCTCTTACCGAGCAAACACCGTTCTGACAGTTTCCGCAAGAGCCTCGCGCACTCGTTCCAGAGGTTCTTCGAGGTCAGCAGAATCGGGAATCAGGTGCTTCTGTTTAGCGAGTGAATCGGCATCAGTCACATGCCCGTCATGAAACCGCAATGTGCTGCCGCCCAGCTTGATGGTCCGCTCGGACTCAGTGCGTTCGGATTTCTTCTGAGCCAGTGCGACCGGGATGGACGTGTGATTTCGAAGTTCAAGCAGGACCGGATCACTGGTAATCACGACGGTCGGTTTGATCGCGACTCGATCCAGAAGAGTGCTGCCGATCAGTTCGCCCAGAAGCCATGGTCGCAGCGTTTCGCCGAACAGAATTTCCTGAGTCCTGTTGGGCTTGACCGGAGTCGTGCACTGAAACTCCAGCGGTCGTCCATTCTGGTTGGTGATGAGCAGTCCACCGATGTGACCGCGCCCGTCGACTTCCATGGTTTCCATGAAGCCCAGTCGCAGCTGATCCTGTTTCCCGTTCCCAGACATCCCGACTCATTCCCCCCGGATGTGTCGTACCCACGCCGACGTCGACCGGCAATTTCTGCCGAAGCGGTGACTGTGCAGCCGCTCCGCCATTCGCCGTCATCGACAAACGCCTCTGGGACTGATCGACCCTTAGCCTGGCAGACCTTTAACAGAGTCGCTGTTCGCTCCGCGAACAGAACGCATTCTCCGCGCGTGACGATGCGAGAGATCTCCCGTGACGCAAATGCTCGGCTGAAGCTGGGGGCGCCTGGTTCGCGGAGAGCCTGTGAATTTATGGCGAAGTGACCTGGCGGACCAGTCGGTGGGGCGCTATAAGGGTCGGAATGTGCAACCCAACATCCGACAGCATGTCCAACGAACCCGCAGCATCTGAAGTCACCGCGTC
>JAEUII010000182.1 GCA_016795145.1 Planctomycetaceae bacterium | reverse complement strand
TGGAAACTGCACTCGTTGTTATTGCTGCCTGGGAATTCAAGTCGCTGGAGATTCTGGGAATAGATGACGACGATATCCTTGTGGATGAGACCTTGGAGCTCACGGGCCACTTGCTGGACTTGATTCTGCTGTCTCTACAGACTTCGTTTCACGAGTCAGCAGAGATGCTGCAGCGTTTTCTGGATAGCGTTTCAAGATCGGACGATGCGAGGGCATATTTTCTGGAGACCAATGCGATCCCATTCTGTTGCTGGCTGGTCCTGACCATGCAAGGGAAATCGCACCCGGTACTCGCGGATTGCAATTTCGGGATCTATCAGGAAGCGGCAAATGCAGTGAAAGCTCATCGGAGCGTGTCCCCGGAATACTTGCGGTCGCTTTGCGACTGGCATCTGTCCAACAACGAGTACACGGATGAAGGGGAAGTTCATGTGTTTCGTCGACACCCCTTCAATTTCATACCTGTCGAAATCCATCTTCTTGACAAAGTGCTGAATCAACGAGGTCAACGATTGCCTCGAATTGACCATGAACTTCTGGATTCAAGGTTTGCTGTTCCGGATACTCTGGATCCTGCCAATCATCGTGAATCACTGTCCGCGCAAGTCGCCACTGCACTTGGGGCTCGTTCCATTTTGACGTTCCTTTCGCAATGAGATTTTCTTCGCCGATTGAGCGTAGCTTTTTGTTTTCCTGTATTCGCGGGACTGACGAGAACTCTTGAAACAAGTGACAAGGCTGTGTCGGCCCTCAGGGCTTGAAGTGCAATTTGACGAGTGCTGAAATGGGTGCAGATTGTTCGTGGTGGAAGAAACGATGGCTGGCCCCATTGACTTGCCCGCTAAAATGCCACTGATGACCGCGGTGATATTGATAGGCGTAAGGTATCAGGGGCAAATCGGAAGGTGGCTAACCTTGCAAATCCGTCTCATGTCGTTGATAAACTGAAAGACGTTTAGATGAACGATTGGAGTCATGCCGAGTCAGTTTCAATAGGAGATATCTTCATTGAGTTGCTAACTAAAGCGGCCATGGCATCTGGCGCCTACGATGCTGAAGTTCCTGAGTTAGAGATAGTCGTGCGAGTATCGTATGCTGGCAAAGAAGAGTTTTTCGATACTGCCACTGATCTCTTAGTCGGTTTGGAGAGGTACACTAAGGACGTCGTTTCGCTTGTCAGAGACGCATCTACGTTCTTCGCGACGGTATTTGCGTTCCTCGGCAGGCGTCAACGGCCAATCCTGGCCCACCGGCTGTACGAGATTTGGGTTGCTGAGACAAACTATAAGTTGGAGCAACTGCTTCCCAATGTAACTGATTCAGGTGTACTTCGATGGTGTACCGTCGGCTTCAAAGAGGGCAAGAACGTCGCCCTTTGGGAGGAACAGAATCTGGTCAGCAATTAGATGAGTATCCATGTGGCTGAATCAATCCCCCACCAGGCTGGACACTCCTGCTGCGATCGAGGATCGGCGTCATATTGATGTCGTGTCAGAAGGCCTCGCCTGCGGCTGTGGAAGAAGGGGCCATCCACCCGTCCTCCGTGTCAGCCGTCCCCAACTTGATGTGAGCGATGGCCGCAAACGAACACGAAAGGACACACAAGAAGGGACGCATGGATAGAGTCGCACAGCACAAGGTCGATCGATTGACAGTCGAACGGAGTCGTTCTTCCTTTCGCGTCCTATTGTGCTCTTTTGTGGCTATCCCAGCCCCATGTTTAGAATGAGAATTGTAGTTTTGTTTTCCGGTGTTCGCGGGACGGACGAGAACTCTGGAAATATGGGACAAGGATGTGTCGGCCCTCCGGGCCTGTGAGGTATCGGGGCACAGAACCGGGGCCTGACGACCCCGGCAGGGGTTGTGTCAGCCCGCTGGGCTTGAATCGCAAGTTGACGAGTGCTGCGATGGGTGCAGATTGTTGGTGACGGAAGTAAAGTTGCCTAGCCCTGGTGTCTCGGGCCCCCGCTCGCGGGTACCCATGTACGGCAACCGCATAGGCTCCGACGACCAGAAAATCGACGTTAGCCTCTTTCAACGCGAGTAACATGTCTTTGAAGTCGGGATTCAAATCCATTTGGGTTTGCAAACTTCCAGGCTGTCAGTGTCAATTGCCAAACCATGAGTACCCGCTGTTCCGCAGTCAGCCGGGAGTATATTGAGTCATTGCCTTCATCAAAAAGCGAAAGCTTGTGCACAATCTGCCGCTGTGCTGAGCTGACCGACGCATTGCTCGGACGAAAGGGAAGACCAATCACCATGGCTTCCGGATTCTCCTGGTCGCTTGTTTCTTCAACCATATGGCAGCCTGTCGGCAACTTGAGCAACCACTTTCGAGTGTCATCAGAGACCGTAGAGTAGCTTCACGACGGTGAGTTGTCATCCGAATACAATCACGGCCCACCACGCCCGTGCAGAAGTTGGGAAGATTCATGACCGAAACAAAAGGGGAAACACCCCTCATCCGGCCTGTCGGCCACCTTCTCCCCTTGCCAGGGGAGAAGGGACATCCACGAAGCTGCTGAAAACACAACGAAAAATCCTTCACAGCGTTGCCCGGCAGGGGTTGTGTCAGCCCGCTGGGCTTGAATTGCGATCTGACGAATGCCGCAATGGGTGCAGATTGTTGGTAATGGAAGAACAGATGGCTGGCCCTGGTGTCTCCACCTGACCGGCGTATTGACATGCGCCGCTCGCCGTTGTGTTATTCTATCGGCGGTGATCTGGGTAAGTCGGTTGCACATCCAGACAACAGCAGCGACAAAACCTCGGCGATGGCTCTCAAACCCAGGTTCGTAACCCCCAAGCCTCAAGGCATAACTGCCGGACAGGCCGTCACACTCTCCGTCAAGTCCTCGAGAATGGTCGCATCGCGATGCTTCGAAACTGCAGAACACTGACACTACTCTCCTTCGCTTTGTTTGTTCATCAGGTTGCCGCGTCGGCACAGCCGCAGGTGTACCGAGATCGCGTTGAGCCTCATTGGAACAAATCAGGCACCCAGTTTTGGTACCGCGTGGATCTGCCGAAGGGACGTCGCGAGTTTACGCTGGTTGATGCAGAGAAAGGCACAAAGGTCCCGGCTCTTGACTCTGCGAAAGTTGCTGAGAAGTTGAAAGAGCTCCTTGGGCGAGATGTCTCAGCCGATAGTCTTCCGATTGACGAACTGGAGTTTCTTGAAGATCCCTCTCAGCGAAAACTCATTGGTCCCGATGGAACCTTCGTCTGGAATGAACAGGCAGGCACTCTCACGAAAGAAGCGGGAGAACCTGCAGCGGCCGACATGAAGCTGGAACTGCCGCCTCGCCCTTCTGGAAGTTCTTCCGATGACACGGAACTGGTCATCGTCAATCATCTGTCGTTTGAAGTGGAGCTGTTCTGGGTGCCCGCAGAGGGTGAAGCCAGAAGTTACGGACGCATTGCCCCGAACGCGACTCACCGTCAGCACACGTTTGCATCGCACTCATGGCTCTTCAGAAAGCTCGACGGCACCAACCTTGGATCGGCAGTCGCTGCACGAGGTTCCAACCAGTGGAATCTGACTCAAAAGTCCATCGACAATGTGCAGCGTGCCGAAGGCCGACGTCGAGGTCGAAGACGACAGCCTCCGGAAGCGATGGAGAATGCTGCATCACCGGATGGAAAATGGCGGCCGTTTGCGAAGGAGAGCAATCTGTGGCTTCGGTCATCGGAAGATCAGTCGGAGTTTGCACTGACGACCGATGCATCACCGAGTAACTCCTTTCGAAGAGATGCTCAGCGAGCCCGCGCGGTCGGGATGGACTACGAACGCACCGATTTTCCGGACCATATTGTCGATGTTCAGTGGTCACCAGACTCGCAGTATCTTCTGGCCTTCCAGACGACTCAGGTCGAAGAACGGCGAGTCCACTACATCGAAAGTTCGCCATCGGATCAGCTTCAGCCAAAGCTACAGTCTTATCCGTACCAGAAGCCAGGAGACGCGATTCCTCAGATCACCGTCAGACTGTTTCGCATGTCTGACCGAAAGGAGATACCAGTCTCGATGGATCTGATGACGAATCAATGGGCACTGGACTTTCAGCGATGGAGCGATGACGGAAAGAAGTGCTATCTCCTGTTCAATCAGCGAGGACATCAGGCATTGCGGCTGCTGGAGGTGACTCTGGAAACGGGAGCCGTGCGTGCCATCATTGATGAATCCAGCAAGACATTCATTCACTATTCATCGGACGGCAAATTCGAACTGCGCTGGCTTCCGAATCAGCAGACGCTGTGGGCCAGTGAGCGATCAGGATGGAACCATCTGTATCGTTACAACCTTGAGTCCGGCGGAGTTGTCAACGCCGTGACTTCGGGTGACTGGAACGTTCGCCGCATTGAACGGATAGATGAAGCGACCGGACAGATCTGGTTCTATGCCATCGGAATTATTCCGGGACAGGATCCGTATCATGAGCACTTTTGCCGTGCGAACCTGGACGGAAGCAAACTAACTGTGCTGACGGAAGGCGATGGTTTTCATGCGATCACGTGGTCTCCGGATCGACGATGGTTCCTGGATCGATACTCCCGCGTCGACCTGCCGCCAGTGACGGAACTGCGTGATTCAGAAGGCAAGCTCGTCTGCGCTCTGGAGACTGCTGATGCGGCAGAGGTCATTCAGGACCGCGGATCACTTCCTGAACGATTCGTTGCCAAAGGAAGAGATGGCGTCACGGACATCTGGGGCATCATTCATCGTCCAAAAGACTTCGACGCAGACCGACAGTATCCAGTGATCGAGAACATCTATGCGGGACCGCATGATCATCATGTCCCCAAAGAATTTCGCGCCGGCTGGGGACATCAGCATCGAATCGCCGACGCTGGCTTCATTGTTGTTCAGATTGACGGTATGGGAACCGCATGGCGTTCAAAGGCGTTCCACGATGTGTGCTGGAAGAACCTGAAGGATGCAGGGTTCCCGGATCGCGTCGCATGGATCAAAGCAGCTGCGGCGAAGTATTCTCAGCTGGATTCAACCCGAGTCGGTATCTACGGCGGATCGGCCGGCGGACAGAACGCGATGGGCGCTGTCCTGTGGCATGGAGACTTCTACAAAGCAGCGGTGGCGGACTGCGGATGTCACGATAACCGCATGGACAAGATCTGGTGGAACGAACAGTGGATGGGGGTTAACGAAGGCGAACACTACGCTCAGAATTCGAACATGGAGAATGCTCACCTGCTTCAGGGAAAACTGATGCTGGTCGTCGGGGAGCTGGATCGCAACGTTGATCCGGCTACCACGATGCAGGTCGCAAAGAAGCTCGTTGCGGCTGACAAGGACTTCGATCTCGTCATCGTTCCCGGAGCTGGGCACGGAGCCTGCGAAACTCCCTGGGCCTCAAAACGTCGGACTGCGTTCTTCGTTGAATCACTGACCCCGTGATGCAACATCGATCGGCATTCGTTTATTCCACCAGACGGACGCTGTAGATGTAGCGATTGTTGGCGAACTGAGGCTGGCTGGACGTGATGGCCGTGGACGTGACGAAGACGCACGGCTGCAGAATGACTCGCGTCGTTCCGGCGGTTGACTTCAGCGTCTGAACGACACGAACGGCCACCGGACGCTTCAGCGTGACCTTGTTGACGCTCGTTGTGCTGTCGCTGTTAACTCCGGTCGTGCACAGCGAAAGGACGCACGGCTGTCCAATCTTTCGCTGCAGTGCGCTGATGACCTGTGTCACCTGAGTTCCCGCGAGTGTGCAGGAGGCGATGCCACACGGATATCGCAGTTCCTGCAGGCCAAGGCTCTGAAGGTCTGAGCTGCCGAGGCCTGAGTCGATTTGCTGAGCCACGCTGTAGGCCTGGCCGACGTTGCGAGCCTGCAGCTGCAGCGGGATGAACGTATCCGGTGCGGGAGTTGTGTTCGTTGATGTGAGAGCGACGCTGATCTCGGGAATGCCGTCAGGACCCCGTTCGAAGGTTTGAGCAGCTTCGTTCCAGCTGAACTGATCCGCTCCTTTTCCCTGTTCAATCTGCTGAGTCCAGTAGCCCGTCGTGGAAGTTGTCCCGCTCACTGGGTTCTCCGCTGCCGTGTCATCACAGATGGCGAATGGCAGAAAGGGCAGCGTGCCGTTTTGTGGAATGCGAAAGCCGCACGGGGAATGTTCCATGCTGACCGTCGCCGCGACATCGAGTGAAGAATTGACGATCGGTCCCCAGAATGGGCTCGAACTGTTCTGAGCATTCGAATGCCAGCCAGCCCGGATCCACGCGGGAACAGTGACTGCCGCCCCGCCAGCATTCTGGATGCTGTCCTGATCGAACTGCACATGATTCGATGTCAGCTGGGGCGCAACCGATGTTCGATGATAGTGTCCCGCGATTTTGACTGCGGCGTCGGTACTGCGGATCTTTCGAGCTTCTGTTTCAAAGGACTGCTGTCGCAGACGGAGTAGGTCATCAGAAAGGTACGCGTGTCCTGCTGCCAGAGCTGCGGATTCCGCGCAGTGACGTGCCTGAGTCTTCACTCCTGACTGATAAATGATCTGGATCACACCTGTGACCAGCAGGCACAGGAAGAGAATCGAGATGGCCGTCCACAGTGTCAGGACACCGCGACGTTGGCGACGAGGGCGAAGTTGACTGATCGAACGACACGTGCGCATGTGAGAAGTCCTTTGACGCATGCGGCTGTCATGGAAGAAGCCCGGCAGAATGATCCACCGGGCTTTCGCGAGTACGCTTAAGCTGCAAATCGATTACAGGCCAGGCACAGATTCAACTGGCTCACGTTCTGCAACGTTCTTCTGCTTGTCGGTCGGAGTCGTATCTGTCGACCAGTCTCCGCCGCCGCCGTTACTCTGAAGTCGAGTTCCGTCGGTCTGGGCATCGCCACCGTAGCCGCCGATTCGTTCACCGTCTTCAAAGTAATTGCTTGAGAAGCCTGTTCCGCGGAAGTGTTCGGTCTTAAACGGCTTCTTTTCCGGAGTCTGCTTCAGTCCCAGAATCTCCTGGAAGAAGATCTTGTCCTGTTCGCTGGCTTCGATCTCGATGCCGCCATTTCCTGGACCTGACTGGCTGAAGACGAGGTCAATCTCACCTTTCTTTTGAGCCAGCAGAGCGATTCGAGCCTGCTCTTCATCCAGTTCAAGAGTCACGCTTTCCGAAGAGGCATCAGTGCTTTGCAGCGAAGCCGTTATGTAACCGTGGTTGACCCCGATGACCTTCACACCTTTGAAGAGTGTGGCTGTCATTGCATTATTGAGGCCCCCGGCAGCGGGGCCGCGAACACTGCCACCGGTTGACTGCAGGCGAGACGTTCCGCCACCACCGGTGATGCCGTCGACGGTCAACTGCACGTCAACAAACTGCCCCGTCTTGAGTTTTCGGTTCAGAACAGCGGTTGTCTCGCTGATGCGAACGACAACAGCCTTCTTTCCTTCTGACACGGTGATGCCAGGAAAGTCTCCAGGTGCATAAAACATCGAGCCTCGCAGCGGCGTCGCAGCGGTGATCTTTTCTTTGGCGATACGGCCAATGACAGAATCAAGTGACACCATCGTGTCCGGAGCAAGTTCCAGTGCCCGATCCCACGGGCCGTTTCCGATGTGGGCTCGAGTGATCTGAGTGCCTGGCTCAATTTCCGTGATTGCCATCGGAAGAGTACGAGCTTCGGGCTTTGGAACTTCCACGACTTCGCGGGCAAATGCCTTCTTGATGAAGAAGCCGATCGCAAGCGCGGCAATGATGACGAAGGCAGCAACAGTGAGCATCCAGGGAGTGAGCTTCACGACGATTCTCCAGGCAATTCAGTTCAACGCAGGGGTAATTTCGCTGAGTCTCAGCACCAGCCGTGTGCTGAGATTCCATCAGTGCACTGCACCTTCCCTGCGCAGTGAATTCCGGAGCCGGCGTGTACCGGAAACTCCAGGCTATCTTTCTAAAACGAGTGATTCGGGACTGCGCTTGATGAACTTCAAAAGCAGTTTCCGAACACCTGTGCCAGAGACATTTACGATCAATACACGCTGTCGGTACTTACCGCAGCAGATCGTTCCATGACCATGGCAGCATCAGATTCAATCGACCTTTCCGAGAGACCAAAGCCGACCATCCAGAGCAGGTCCGGACTGGCACAACGCATGGGAACTCGAACATAAACACGACCAACCTCACCAGGTTTGGAAGCTGGCTGAATCTCAATTGAACAGTCATTGGCCAGTGCAGGTCCAAGCAGATCTTTGACTCGATCCTGGACTTCCTGGCCACTCGCTCCGCTGATGCTCATCATTCGTGCACCCGACTGGGCCGCGGTCGCGACTCGAGTCTGTGCTGACATCAACATGGAAAACTCAACGATGGAAAAAATCAGCAGCAGGAAGATCGGAAGAACCAGGACCAGTTCCATCGAGAGAATCGCGCCACGGCGTCTCGAGGTTCTGGTGTCTGGAAGCTTCATGTGTCCGCTTTCGATTCAAACCAATACTTGCCCTTGAGGCTGGTTTCACTTATCCGTCGTTTCGGCCGTTGGGCTTCGACTTCGTGAACGAAATGCAGATCTTCCTGGTTAGCCTCGGGGGCCAAACAGCTGAATTGCCAGCATACACCATGCAGCCAGCGCGACCGGAACGGCGAAGGCCATCACACGTCGCTTCTGACGCTGGTCGACATTCTCACGAGCAACGCCAGTTTTCAGATACTGCTGCTTTGTCTTGCGGAAGCCATTGGCGAGAACGCCGAAGACAACGATGCCCAGCGTTCCAAGTGTGACAAAGATGAGGCTGACAAACAGAACCTTCAGAGTCAGCATTCCGCCCATCCACGGTCCCAGCGCACCCATCAGCTTTACGTCGCCGCCTCCTGCTGATCCAATCATCCACAGGACGAACAGGATCCCGAAGCCAGCAAGAAATCCCAGCAGGCCGGAACCGAGCCCGGACCATTGAAAAAAGCTGACCTGATAGATGAGCCCTGCGAGGCACATCGGAACTGTCATCCAGTTTGGAATCTTCCGAGTGCGAAGGTCGGAGATTGCAGCAACCAGCGTGAAGGCTGCGACAGAGATCAAGAGCACAAGTTGAGATGGCGCTAGAGAGTTCATTCGACTGCCTCATGGAAACAGGGAGATGCCTGCAAATTGTTGGCTGTAGTCCCTGCCCAGTTGTTGTCTTTTCCCTTCATTCGCTCATCTCGAATGTTGACACAAAGACTGCAGGCGGCATTCTCCGAAAAATCGACAGAACCGGACGTCTTCCGGATTCAGACCAGGCCTTTCGGAATTGGCAGCAACGGGGTCTTTGACCAGCACGACTGCGGGACTGTGTGCTCAGATGCCGTTGGTTTTCATTGCCGCGCGAACCCGCTACAAGACGGTCTGAAATCGCACGTTGCGACTTCTTCCGGTGGCTTATCAGGCTGTTGATTTAGTGACTCTTCGTACCCCGACACATCAGTGAGGGACAAAAGGTCGCAAGGTTATCCAGGAAAACCCCTCGCTGACGCAACGGGTTGGGATGAATCAACAGGCTGTTACAGAATCGGCAGCAGGACGCATGTCCACAGGACAACATGTCAGGAAATGGAAGTCATGAGTCAAGCTCAGCAGTGGCTGACCGCTGCAATCGAAGCGTCACACATTGGTGGAAAAATCCTTCTGGACTGGCAGGGGAAGTTCTCGGTCCGCGAAAAGAGTCGCGCGAATCTGGTAACCGAAGCGGACGAAGCGTCTCAGGCCGCGATCGTTGAATGCCTTCGATCTCGTTTCCCAAGCCACGGCTTCCTGGGAGAAGAAAACCTGAACGACAGGACAGCTCAGAATGAAGCGTTCTGGGTGATCGATCCGCTCGATGGAACATCGAACTACGTTCATGGTTTTCCGTATTTTGCGGTCTCGATTGGACTGATGGTGAATGGTCAGCTTGAGGTTGGAGTGATCTTCGATCCGACTCGCAACGAAACGTTTTCGGCAGTCCGCGGTGGCGGCGCGACACTGAACGGCGCGAAGCTGACAACAAGTGGCGAAACTGTTCCTTCGAAGGCGTTTGGCCTGGCCAGTTTGCCTGTGGCTGCGACGCCGGAGAACCCTGCTGTGAAGAGGTTTCTGCAGAGTCTGAACCACTTACAAACTGTCCAGCGCACTGGTTCGGCGGCTCTGAATTTGGCAGGCGTTGCTGCGGGTCGAGCAGACGTTTTCTGGTCGAGTAGTTTACACCCGTGGGACATGGCGGCCGGTGTTCTGCTGGTGACGGAAGCCGGTGGATCCATTTCAAACCTTACAGGCGGAACATTCGATTTATTCGTTCCAAGTCTGCTGGCTGCGAGTACTGCATCACTTCGCCAGGAACTCGTGACCGTCCTGGCTTGAAGAGATTTGGCAACTTCTCCAAACCGCAAATCCCGCCTAAACTAGAGGAGGTCAGTTTCCCGTCATTTGCGAGTGCTCCGTCGGAATAACGAAGAAGGGTTCGTCATTCCCGCGCAGGTGAGAATCCAGAGCGTGGAACGCTGGGTTCCCGCCTGCGCGGGAATGACGGGTCAAACCAGGTTCGCAAAAGTATCAGGCTGTTGGATCCTTTCATTTCCCCTTTGCAGAGGACAGAGAAGACGATGCGAAATCATCTTCGAATGGCATCGCTCCTCTGCGCGATTTGGCTCGGCTGGTTTCCAGCTTTGTCCGCTCAGGTTGTTCCTTCAGGCCAGGATTCCACGTCCTCCCCTGCCCCGGCTGAAACGGCAGACCGAGCGACAAACGCAACAAGCGGCAGTCGCCCTGAAGTGCTCTTTCGGACAGAATCCGGAGATCTGATCCCGCTGGATCGGTTGCTCAATCCGGATGTGGTCACGGAAATTCTGAGTCGCACGGCCGAGCAGCGCAATGTGCCTCGGTATTCCATCGCAGAGATGGACATACAGGGGACGATCGAAAAGGACGTCGTTCGCCTTTCCGTGGAACTCGATGTTCAGGTTCGTGCTGAAAAGGAATGGGTCGCTGTCCCGATTGCCTTTGGGGATGTGTACCTCACGAAGTTTGATCACTCTTCGGAAAACAAAAACGCTGACGCGGTGCTGGCCACCGCGGAGCAGAATGCTCGCCGGTGGTACCTGTATGGGGCCGGCTTGCATACGCTCAAGTTTGATTTGGTTGGAAAGACTCGCGCCGTTTCACCAGGTGTGTCTCAGCTCGTGCTGAGCCCGCCAGTGTCTACGGCATCGCATGCGGTTCTGGAGTTTGCTGGTCCGGTGGAGATTCAGAAGTTACCGGCTGGCTCTGTGCCAACGATGACGCGCGATGACAAGGGCGTTCGGACGATTGAATTCTGGGGGCTTGATAACGCATTCTCGCTGACATGGGCCACAGTCGCTCCGCAAGTCGCGCTTCGGCCGAATCTCCGTGCAGAGAATCGGTTGAAGCTGGACCTGACGACGATTCCGGTGAACCTCACCGGGACACAGGCACTTGAGATTTCGGGGAGCCCGGTGTCGGAAGTGCGCGTCAACTATCCGGAGGGATTCAAACTTGTGCGCGTTGATGCTCGAAACGCTGCCGGAGTTTCTGTCCTGCATCATTATGAGCAGCCTTCCCCGGGCGGACCAACGGCGACGGTCGTGACGCTCACATCGGCCGTCGAAGGTGTGCTGAATCTCTCGTTTGAAATGGAACTGGAGAATCGAACCTTCCCGCAGGATATTCGCGTCGCGATCCCATCGCTGCAGGATGCGAACGTGCAGACTGGCGATGTGGATATTCTGATCCCAACGGGTCTCGTGGTTCAGCAAACGCGTATTGAGGGTGCTCAGCGCAGGCGAGTCACTGCGGAGACAGATCAGAGTGTTGCTGCGACAGCATTTCGACTGCGGTCGCCCGAGTCCAACATCGTGCTGCATGTCGAAGAGACCGAAGCGCAGTTCGCTTTGGAGAATGAACTGCGAGTGACTCCTTCCGCAGAAACAGTCGCGCTGGATGTTCGTTATCGCATCAGTGTCACCAAGGGAGCTCTTCAGGAACTGGCCGTCGAATGGCCCGGGTTGGTTTCGGGCGGATGGCAGCTGCGGTCTGGAAACTGCACTCTGATCTCCGGCAAAGAAAAGACGCCGACCGCTCTCGTGTTTTCCGAGACTGAACCTCACGTGCTGAACGTGACCTTTCCTGAACGCCAGTCTGGCGAGTTCGTCGTGGAGTTCGGGGCCGTCGCGAATCTTGAAGATGTGCGAAGTGGCAAAGTCACGCTGCAGTGTCCACAGATCCGCGGCGCTCAGCGTGCGCCGTTCCTGATCCGAACCGTGGAGTCCGACGCACACTCGGTCGTTCCGATGCGAGTTGGTCCGGATGGGAAATTGCAGGCGATCGGTCGGTCAGCGATGGAGAAGTCGCTTGAGTCCACGGAATCCGGCGCGGCCGTGTGGTTTCTGGACGATCCGTCATTCCCTGTGCGGTTTGAGTTGCCAAGTCAGTCGGCGCGAATCATTGCGTCGGTCTCAGCCGGGCTGACTCCGACAAGCCAGGGCATTGAGGTTCGCGAGACAATCAACTTCAACGTCGAACATCGAGACCTGGACGGCATATCGCTTCGCATTCCTGATTCTGTGACTCCGATCGTACGGCTTCGAGGCGTGGATGAGCCGTTGCGAGCCACGCTGGAAGGCCAGGGCATCTGGAATTTCCGACTCATGCCGCCTCGCCGCGGACTTCTGCTGGTTGACGTCAGTTATCTGTATGCTGACGTTCAACAGTCCGGTAGCGGCAAAGAGACCTCGCTGAAAGTGCCGCTCGTCACTCCGGATAACGCCGCTGAAGTGCGCGGGATCCAGGTGGGAACTGCGGCGCTGAGCGGACTTGAAGTGAATGACAAAGACGTCTGGAAGCCGGTCTTTTCAGAGAGCTTTGATCTCGCGTGGCAAACCACACAGACAACACCAGCGGTGCCGGTGCTTTGGAAAGATCGCCCGACAGGCCAGACTCTCGTCAGTCCCGATCTGCTGCTCGCGCGGACTCAGATCATTGGTCGCCAGGCGATCACGACGCTTCGAGCCAGCTACGAGACACTTCCGGATTTTGTGACGGTCGAAGTTCCTTCGACGCTGCAGCTGGAAGCCATCGTCTGGAACGGCCAGTCACTGACATCGGGGAATGCGTCGCGAGGAAAGATCCAGGCTCAGACGATTGCCTCCCGCAACGTTGTGCTCTGGACGATCGCCGCGCGGCAAATCAATACGACGACCACAGGCTCGGTGTCGCTTGAAGTTCGGACACGACAGAAGCTCTCATCGTCCGGGACACCGTGGAGAAAGATGGCCTTTGAACGTCCAGCTGTCGTTGGAGAGTCTGCAGCGGTTCCTGTGTTGTGGTGCGTCGGATCTCAGGATGAATATCGCCTTGCCGGGGCTCGTGGAGCGTATATCTCACTCACACAGCAAAGTGCGGTTGTGATTCCCGGCGGAGAAACAGTACGAACGCTGGCCGATCGTCAGGTCGCGGCCATCCTGTCGCCATTTCCGGAAACGCTGAAGGCGAGTGCAGGCAAACAGATGGAAGAATGGCTGTCCGTTGAAGGACGCCAGGACCTGTACTTTGCTTCTGCAGATAGCGGTCCTTTAGTGTTGTATCTGGTTCCCGGCGTTTCACTGCTTCTGGCAAGTGCACTGATCTGTGTCGTCTTCTTTTTGCTGATGACTCTGGTCCGCCAGGTAAGTCTGATCGCGCCGGTCCTGTTGATGAGTTGCGTGATTCTGGTCGCATGGCTGCTGGAACCGGAATGGACCCTGATGCTGATCCCTTATGTGGCGGGTGGTCTTCTGTGCGGAGTTGTGTCTGTCGCGTTTCAGCGATTTGTCAGTGACCGTCGTCTTCGTGTTCAGGGACTGCCGGCAGCGACCGGCGAATTGCCAACCGTCTTTGGTTACACAGAGATGCTGGAAGCGTCTGGTCAGGGACGGCGCGAACAGGGCTCAGCGAATGTCGGCACTGGTTCGGCCGAGTTTTCGCTGGGGACATCACGGTGAGATCATGAAGCCGTGTTGTCTCCTGCTGTGTGTTCTGAGCTGCATCACTGGTCTGTTGCGGGCTGATGAGACACTGCCATCGAATGTTCAGGACGGAGTTGCGTCTGACACCGCGACAACGAATGGCGATCCGTCACAGAACAAAGATCCGGGATACTCAGCCACTCGGATGCCTCTGAGCCGCATTGCCGAATTCGTCACTTCGGGCGAATACCAGGCGATGCGAGCTGATCTGTTTCGAACACTGGCCGAAAAGGCCGCGAACCCGGTGGCCGATCTGCGTCCGCAGATTCGAGACGTGCAATACAAGGCAGTGCTGGAGAAATCCCGACTGATCGAAGGAACAATCGATCTGACTTTGTATGACGAAAAGGAACGACCGGCCGGCCAGCCTGTTTCGCTGGGGCCGACAAGTCTTCAGAACCTGAAAGTTGCCGACGAACAGGGATCCATTGAGCTGGGAGCCGATTCTTCTCGCCGTTTGTTTCTTCTTAAGTCCGGAGTCTCGCCGAAGCTCAGTGGAACGTGGCAGGCGGATGGACTGATTTCGGGAGAAACGGTGACGTTTCGTCTGGAGCTTCCCACCGCAACGTCCGCGACTCTGGAACTCACGACAGCGCAGGACATTCTGGTCACCAGTCCGGGAGGATTGGTGCTGAGTCCGAAACAGGTTGATGACAAACTGCTTTGGACGATCGTTCCCGGTCAGACATCACGACTGGTATTGAATTGTCGAAACCGACAGGGGCTTAGTTCGCAGACGCCGGTGTCTCTGCCTGCGTTTAGCGCGAGTCATCAGTTGGGCGGTGATATTCTGTCTTCTCGCTGGACAATTGGTCTGCCGTCGGAGCTGGAACCATCGTCTCGATTGAATCTGCGATTGAGCAAAGGAGTGCGAGTGTCGTCGGTGATGATGGATGATCAGCGGCCACTGGAATGGGAGATCAAAGCGGACGTCGTGGGTCAGGATCTCTCCGTGAGACTTCCGGACACTGTGATCACCGGTTCGTTTACAGTCTCGGGCGTAACGGTTTTTGTTCCCAGTGAAACATGGGAGCTTCCGTGTCTTGGGCCATCGCAGTGGGAGAATACCGCAAAGGAGATTCGTGGCCCGCTGTTGATGTCACCGAGTCCTGTCAGTGTCAAACTTCCATCAGCGTTGAACGTTGATGAATGGACATTGAAGGGAATGCAGGAACGTGATGTCGTCACCGCACCGGATCAAACTCGTGAGTATCAGCTGACGCAGTTTCAATTCGACGCATCCGCACTGCTTCGCACATCATCCAGTCCTCCGGAACTCAGTGATTCTGTGGTGACGATGCTGGAAGCCGGCAACCTGCTGTCGTCGGCTCGTTGTCTTGTCGCTGTCGACTGCTCTATTTCGTCGGTCGTGGAACTGCAATGGCCGGTCGCTCCAGGCTGGCAGGTGTTTGCCGCGAGGAATCCCACAACAGGAAACGCTCTGTTCTTTGAAACGGGTGTCCCTGACGAATCTGGTGTTTCGATTCTGACAGTGCACCTTGCGGAGAATCTGGAACCGGGCCGACGACAACTGATTGAAGTGCAGCTTCAGCGACTCGTTTCTGCCGAACTGCGCAGTTTGAATCCGCCTTTAATGACCGCGCCACAGATTGCGCGGCGGTCTTCGTATCTGGTTCTTGCGGCAGGAGTCTCGACGTCGTCCGAGCCGCAGCGAACATGGAGTTCTGGTCGAGTCTTCATCACTGAGGAGTCGTTTCGAAGCCGCTGTGACTGGTTTCCTGCGAACAGGTTTACGGCCGGAATGCAGATCTGTTCGCTGACGGACCAGGATGCCGTCGTCAGGACGGGCACTCCTGACGCGCTGGTGACACGAGTCGAGCACGCGGTTCGGCTGACGGAAGACGGAGTACTGGAAGAGTCCAGGATTGTGGTTCCGTCTCAGCTCGAAGAAGCGGAACTCAAGGTGCTGATCTCACAACGCGTGGACGCAGAATTGCGATGGACTGTGGCAGGTGCCCCGGCGACGGCCACACGTGTTGAGACAGATATGCCCGACAACACGTGGCAGGAATGGGTGATCCCCATGCCGGTCTCCACAGCTTCACCGGAGATCGTCGTCACGTGCACCGCTCAGCACAAAGGTGCGGAGCAGTTTGTTGCAGCCATTCCATTTCCTCAGTTGCCGGAACTGTCGACGGGAAGCCTGGAACTGTTTTCACAGGAAGAGGTTGTCCTTTCGACAGCCGATCTCACCGCCGCTCCACCTCGAGCCGGAGCTTCGAAGCAGGTGAGTGTCTGGAATTTGCCGACCAGTCCAACGGTGGTCAACATTCGACGCCAGGCCAGTGCGATTATCCAGGCAGGCCAGACGATCGATATTCATATGCTGCACTTGCTGAGCGAATCGTCGGGCGGGCTGGTTCAGGACGTGATGGCCGTTGCCAATGTCAGCCGTCGAGCGGGAGTGACTTCGCTTCCTCTTCGTCTGCCGAAGTCTTCGAATCCTCTTGTCCTGGTGAATGGTCATCGAGTGCAATTGGCGGAGAGTAATGACCTGCTACTGATTCCGCTGCCGGAGTCTGGCGAAGAGTGTCAGGTCGTCGTTGCCTGGCGCGACTCTTCGGGCAAGACGGAGCAGATTCAGGGAGAGCGTCAGCTGGCTCGGCTGTTTGTCACTCAGCTCTCCGCGCCGCAGTGCATTCATCATTTGCTGATTGCACCGGAACTGGATGTTCGGTCGCAGCAGACACAATTCGCTGTCTCGGAGCCAACCGATATTCTTCTGATTCTGAATCGACTGCTGAACCGCCCTGTGGAAGGGAACCTGCAGGTCGTAACAATCCCGCCTGAGATTCGCCGCTACGTGACTCGCTGGCAGGTGGCCGCATCTCAGGGCTGGCAGCAGAGAACGATGATTGACTCATCGATGTCGGAAGCTCCGCTCAGTATCCAGATTACTCAGCTTCGTCGACAATTCGCGATTGCCACGGGGGTTGCACTGCTGGCCGTGGCCGTTTGTCTTGCCGGGCGACGATGGATTTTGCAGTGGCTTCGGCAGACTGCGATTATCGGACTCGTCCTTCTTGGTGTCAGCTTCTTCGTGGCAGAACCCGCCGGAGACGCAGCGCTGAAGGGTGCATTCTGGGGAGTCTGTGCCGGATTGCTTCTGCTGATCGCATCCCGATGGAACTGGCTGCGGCTGCTGGGACGGCACTCATTGTTTCGTTCTGTCTCCCTGACGTCTGCGATTCTCCTGTTCGCGCTTTTGACACAGGACTTGTTTGCACAGTCAGCGGTGGTCAGCCCTGCCCTCGCACGAGCGGCTCGACGTCCGGAAGCAGACGTGTTGATCCCGGATGAGTCTGTGACATCGGAACCGATGGTCTACGTGCGCCGGGAACTGCTCGACTCCTGGAAGTCTCTGACTGATGATCAGCTGAAGTCCCCGGAGACTGTTGTTCGTGCTCTCAACGCGACCGTCGTGGCAAAGGCAGTTGATTCGATCGAAGTGCGTTTGGAGATGCAGGTTGCTTCGGTGACCGGAGTGAACGCCACTTCGCTGGAGATTCCATTACAGAATGCGCGACTGGTGTCGTGCTTCGTCGACGGACAGAAAGTGCTGGCAGATCCCTCAGGTACGAACTCCATTCGAGTTCCTCTTCCTGCGTCGGTTCAGATTCCTCCTCAGCCATTGTCGAATGAAACAGAAACACCTGCTGCTGCCTCTGCCGGCGATTCTGCCAGGTACACGTACCACACTGTTGAATGTCGAGTACGGCCGCAGACTGTTCAGCAGGCATCAGGTGTGCAGTTTCAGTTGCCCGTGATGCCCTGCCCCGATGTGACGCTAAAGGTCGATGCTCCGTCGGAATTGTTCTCTCGACTGCGTGTACAGACAAGAGATGATGGAGTGATCCAGGGGGCTCCTTCAGACGGCCCGATTCGTCTGAATGGTTTTGGGCTGTCGGATGTTGTTGACGTGCGTCTTCTTCAGACGGAACTGGACAAAGGCAGTCGTGGTCAGGCGACCGTGAATACTCTTGTGATCAGCGAAAATGTCAGCGGTCTCCAAACCTTGAACTGTCTGTTTCGAATAGCCGGCTGGAACGTTCTAACTCCGGAAGTTCGTTACAACATTCCCCCTGGTTATGACCTCATGTCGGTCTCGCTGGCATCCGGACAGACAGCGCCGGGATCGGGAGTGGCTCCGGCAGGAACCGACGTGCTATGGTCTGTTCAGGACCAGGCCGCCACGATCACACTGCCGCCTGGTGTCAGTCGTGACTTCGTTCTTTCGATGCAGATGCAGATTCATAAGGTGGAGCCAGATAGTGCGACGAAGAGTCCTGTGCCTGTCGGTGATCTGCAGCAGTTTGCCGACTGTGTGCCGGGCCAAAGTGTTTTGATCGCAGCTCGAACCAGCAATACTTACTCCGTGAAGCAGGCGTCCGGCGTTATTCCTGGTAGTCTCAGCTTTAATGACTACTCTTCGGCATGGGGCACCTGGCTGAGGCGGACTGACAGTTTGTTCAAGGCGGACGCTGATTCGCCAGGCATCACGCTCAACTTTTCTCCCCGGGCCAGTCTGCATGAACTGAAATTGCAGCAGCAGGTGACACTGCGTGATCGCAGTCTCGACTGGCAATGTCGGATGGACGTCGAAACCTACGTGCTTCCTGTATTCCGACATCGTGTTACGGTGAACCCGGAGATTTCGATCTCTGATATCCAGGTGACTGCTGGCGAAGGAAATCGCCTGGCATCGTGGTATCGTCGAGGAGACCAGGTCATCCTGCAGCTCCGCGAGGGCACGATTGGACTTCATGCCATCACAATCAATGGTCAGCGACTGCTGCGGCCGGACGATGATACGATCGAGCTGACGACTCCAGTTCTGCAGGGGGCTCAGTTGCTGGAATCTGTCATGACGATGACGGATCAGGACGGACTTGGATTCACAGTCGATGACATTGGCAAGAATCTTCAGGTATCACCGCCGGAGCGTCAGCCGCTGTTAGAGCCTGGTACTGAGGTCCGCCTGGAGATTATTGGTGAGAACAGTCCGGTAAAGCTGAAACGCGTGGCCTCTGTGGAACCTCTGGGGGCGATTGCTGCAGTTCGGTCAGCCGACCAGGTACTGTTCGTCATGCGGCTTTCTCAATGGTCAGGCAGTCTTGGACCGCTGCATATGCGGTTCACCGATGATGCCGAGTTCCTGACGGAACCTGTTGTACTGACCGAGCGAGAACAGCTGCCATTAATTCGCGAAGCCAATGAGTTTGTTGCCAGCCAGGAGGTCGTTCGAAAGCTCTTTGGTGAAGCGGAATTCACAGCCGTCTGGAGTATGCCGGTTCGAGCCACAGACGCAAACACAGCCAGTGTGGAGTTTCCCTGGCCTGACGTGTCAGACAGAATTCGATGGACGCAGTCTCTTCTGATTCCACTGGATGAAGCCGCACGGTCGGATGATCGAGAGTCCGTGATTCCAGCATGGCTTGTGAATGCTGTGATGCGATCTGCTGGCCGCGACCTGCAGGCACCTCGTACCCGTGCCGCAGAAATGAGTATTGCTGAAGCACTGCGGGGAAATCGATTGATCCTTCCGTTGTCCGCCAATCGGAATCAGACCGTTCCGCGGACGTCGGATGATGTCTTTGTCGTGGCCAGTTCCACAGTGCTGGCTCGACCCTGGCAGTCGCCATCCGGACAGACCGAGTTTGTGATCTTCAGTTCCCGTATTCCTTCCAGGTGCACGTTACAAATTCCACCTGGCACCGTCGTTACCGAGCTGGAATCAACCGCATCGACTCGATGGGAAGACGGACAGCGGCGTCAAATGCTGGTTGAAATCGATCGACCAGTTGCAACCTTGCGGGTCGAGTGGCTGGCTCAGAAGTCCGAAGGAAACTGGCGGACTTCCGAAGTGAAGTTCGACCCTCCCGCAGCGCGAGACTGTCGAACGGTCAACCATGTGACAGTACTGCCGGCTCTTGGAGAGACGCCGAATGTGATGAGTAACACGTCACTGCTCAACGCGGACGATCAGTCGCGGCAATTGACGCTGGACCTGCAGGTGGGACTCGATCACGCGCGGGCTGGCGATGAAGAAGGACGTATTCCGGAAACCGACGCGTTCTCAGCCGCTTCATTTTTGAATGAACTGAAGACTTCGCAGAGTCAGTTCATCGCGGATCAAAAGTCTCCAACGGGGGCGAAGGTTGTCAGAGCCATCCATGAACCTGGCGAATTGATTCAAATCGCGTATCGACGACGACTGGAACTTGAGACCATCTTCCCGGCGGCTGTGGGACTCTTTGTGCTGATGGTGGCGTCCTTCGTCAGTGCCATGTACGGCAAGCCGCCGGCAGAAGCGTCAACCATCATGGCGGACCCCGGACCGTCCGCTGGATTGTCTATGCACGATGTAATGAGCATCTCGAAGGATTCACTGCCGTTGGTTGAATCGGAAGCAGGCGTGAGCAAGTCCGGCCACCCGAATAGAATTTCAGGCTCATCTGTCGTACCTTCTGCAGAATCCAGTTCGATGATCGGGAATTCAGAAGGTGCGAGTCATGAAGCGTCAGTCGAAACCAACGGCAAAGGTCAGCAAGTCAGCGAAAGTGAAACCGGCCAAGGCGAGCCCGGTAGTGTCAGCTTCGGCGGCAAAGAAGACTGCGACAGCAAAGCCGAAGAGCAGTCCGGCGAAGAGCGTTGCGACGAAGGCGGTTCCAGCAAAAGCCAGTGATAAGAAGGTCGCCGCCGCAAAACCGTCAGCGACCGCAGCAGTGGATTCGATCGACAAGTACGTCGCTCAGTTTTCCAGCGACGTGCAGGCGATTCTTGGGCGAATTCGACAGTTGATCGCAAAGGCCGCGCCTGAAGCTCAGGAAGCAATGAAGTACCAGATCCCGACATTTGTTCTGAACGGGAACCTTGTTCATTTTGCCGCATTCGAAAACCATATCGGACTGTATCCCACTCCATCCGGTATCGTCCGATTTCAGAGCGAGCTGAAGCCCTACAAAACGGCGAAGGGCTCCATTCAGTTTCCGCTCGACAAAGAAATCCCTTTCGGACTGATTCAGCGCATTGTGGAATTTCGAGTCGAGGAGAATCGTTCAAAATCGAAGCCAAAGTCTCGAGCTTGATGAACACCTGGCAGGCCGGATCCTGCACTCTGGACTCCAGGCCCTGTCGTCGTCAAAATGTTTCGAGTGCGGTGTCTCATCACTGCATCCCGCCGGTTTCAGAACAAATGAAACCATCATTCCTGCCACCACCGCGAATCTTCCCCTGAAGATTTGCATCAGACTACGAATCGCCGGGGTTTCCCATGCCAGTCCGGTTCCTGCCTGTCGCTGTTGTCGCACTGATGTGTTCGACTGCCCTTGCTGATGATTCAGCCAACAAAGGGCTTCCGGAGACGATTGAATTCAATCGTGATATCCGACCAATTCTTTCCGACAAATGCTTCTACTGTCATGGTCCGGATAAGAACAAACGCGAAGCCGATCTTAGACTGGACACGCAGGAAGGCCTGACGGGAGCGGACGGCAAAGGGGCCGCCATTATTCCGGGTAAGCCTGACGAGAGTCCGATGTTGCAGCGAGTGCACTCGACGGAGGACGAGAAGCGAATGCCCCCCGTGGCTTCAGGGAAATCTCTGACGGACCATGAGAAGGCTCTCCTTCGAAAGTGGATTGAACAGGGTGGGAAATACGAAGGCCATTGGTCATTCCTTCCCATTCGCACAGAGCTGAATGCGGCTTCGGAATCGACTTCTCAGGTTGCAGCAAAGATTGATCAGCTCGTTCGAAAGTCGCTGGATGAGAATCATCTGCAGTCGGCGTCTGAGGCTGATAAAGTCACACTGCTTCGTCGACTGCATTTCGATTTGACCGGGCTTCCTCCTTCACCCGAAGAGGTTCGTCAGTTCGTAGCAGATACTTCAGCCGACGCCTATGAAAAGAAGATCGATGAACTGCTGAAGTCACCACACTCGGGCGAACGCCTGGCGATGTGGTGGCTGGATCTTGTTCGCTATGCGGATACCGTTGGATACCACGGCGACCAGGACATGAGTGTCGCTCCGTATCGCCAGTATGTGATCGAATCGTTCAATGCGAACAAGCCGTTCGATCAGTTTACGATCGAGCAGCTGGCGGGTGATCTTTTGCCAAACGCTACTCGTGAGCAGAAGATTGCGTCAGGCTACAACCGCCTGGGCATGATGAGCGCCGAAGGGGGCGTTCAGGACAAGGAGTATCTTGCGAAGTACATCGCAGAACGAGTCCGCAATGCGTCCGGAACATGGCTCGGGATCACGATGGGATGCTGTGAGTGTCATAATCACAAATTTGACCCGCTCACCACAAAGGACTTTTACCGCTTCGAAGCCTTCTTCGCAGACATTCGTGAACAGGGGCTCTACGCTGGTGCCCATGAGACAGGTAACTGGGGCCCGTTCATGAAAGTGCCAACCGATGAGCAGACTCAGAAGATGGCCGAGTTTGAAGCGGCGATTGCCGACAGGAAGAAGATCCTGGAAACACAGACAGAATCTCTGACCGCAGCACAACTGGAATGGGAAAAGTCCATCGTGCCGTGGATGCCGCTGACCCCCGATTCGATGTCCGCACTCTCAGGAACGAACCTGACGACACGAGCCGACGGTGCCATTTTGGCGAAGGACACCAATCCGGACACAGAGACTTATACTCTGACGTTTTCAAAGCTGCCTCCGGGGATCACCGCGTTTCGAATCGACGTTCTGACGGATGACTCACTGCCGCAAAAAGGCCCCGGTCGTGCCGGTAACGGAAACTTCGTTTTGTCGGAGTTGATTGTTGAAACAAAGGCAGGAGACGCAAAGACGGCGATACCGCTTCAGAACGCATCCGCCAGTTATGAACAAACCGGTGCTGCGGGTGCGAATCCTTACAAGAAGTGGGCCGTTGAAGCGGCCATCGATGGTGATGCGAAGGGAAAAACCTGGGGATGGGCCATCATGGAAAAGGCCGGACAGCCTCACTTCGCCGTCTTTGAAACTCAGGCCGATCTCACAGTCGCTGAAGGACAGTCTCTGGTTCTGACACTCGCTCAGAATCTTGACAATCCAAAACACAACATCGGTTGCTTCCGAATTTCCTGCAGCACGGCTCCTCGACCATTGAAGGCAGGCGAACTTCCTTCGCCAGCCATCGCGGCAATTCTTGCCGTGCTTCACGACCAGCGAAACGATGCTCAAAAGAATGAGCTTGCAGTCTACTATCGATCGATTGCCCCGCTGCTGAATCCGGTTCGCGAAGAACTCGCAAGCCTTGAAAAGCAGCGTAACGATTTCGACAAGACGATCCCGACGACGCTCGTGACAGAAACCGTCGCTCCTCGAATGGTTCGCGTCCTTCCGCGAGGCAACTGGATGGATGAATCAGGCGAAGTTGTCACGCCCGCGTTTCCATCGGCACTTGCACCCGAGCCAGCTGCAGACCAGCACCTGACTCGACTGGATCTGGCCAAATGGATCGTGGCGCAGGAGAACCCTCTGGCGGCGCGAGTTGTGGTGAATCGCCTCTGGAAGATCTACTTCGGTGCCGGCCTGTCCCGCAAGCTGGATGACCTGGGTGCACAGGGAGAATGGCCGTCGCATCCTCTTCTGCTGGATTATCTCGCTCAGGATTTGAAGTCGAACGGCTGGGATCTGAAAAGAACCATTCGAGCGATTTTGTTGAGCCAGACCTATCGGCAGTCGTCACTAGCTTCTAAGGAACTGAGAGAAGCGGATCCGTACAACAAATGGCTGGCCCGACAGGGGCGTTTCCGTCTGGATGCTGAACTGGTTCGAGACAACGCGCTGGAAATCAGCGGACTGCTGGTCAAGTCGATCGGCGGCCGAAGTGTGAAACCGTATCAGCCCGCCGGCTATTGGGCCTACCTGAACTTCCCGACTCGCGAATGGCAGAATGGCAATGACGAGCAGTTGTATCGACGAGGACTCTATACGCACTGGCAGCGTCAATACCTGCATCCAAGTCTTCTGGCCTTCGATGCGCCAAGTCGTGAAGAATGTACGGCCGACCGCCCTCGTTCCAACACGCCACTTCAGTCACTGGCTCTGCTGAATGATCCAACGTATGTGGAAGCTGCGCGAGCATTCGCGGAACTGATTCTGCGAGACGGTGGAGACAGTTTCCAGAGTCAACTCGATTATGCGTTCCAGCGAGCGATGTCGCGACCTGCGTCAGATGAAGAACGAGCCGTCCTGGAGAGCCTCTGGAAGACACAGCGAGATGAATATCAGGCAAACGAAGCATCGGCGGATGAACTCCTGAAGGTTGGCGCAAAGCCGATGGCAGATGGAATGTCCAGGGTGGAACTTGCCGCCTGGACCAGCGTGGCTCGCACAATTTTGAACCTGCACGAAGTCATCACACGAAACTAGTCTAATAGCCGAAGCAGACCCAAAGTTTGAGGAAACACCCATGTTCCAGTTCCCATCTCATGTCGCACGGCGATCCTTTCTGCAGACCAGCGGCGTCAGTCTTGGTTCGATGGCACTGTCATCGTTGATGGCTCAGCAGAGCTTCGGTCAGGAAGCCGGCATCGCGTCAGGAAGTGGTGCAGCCGTCGAACGCTGGAAGGGCGTGCTCACCCCTCACTTTCCACCTCGAGCGAAGCGCATCATCTGGCTGTACATGGCCGGCGGAATGACCCACATCGACACGTTCGATAACAAGCCGAAGCTTGCGGAACTTCACGGCCAGCCGATGCCGGAGTCTGTCACAAAAGGACAGCAGATTGCTCAGCTTCAGGGACAGAAACTGAACTGCTTCGCGCCGCAGCATCCGTTCAAGACGTATGGACAGTCGGGCCAGTCGATTGCCGAAATCTGGCCGATGCTCGGTGAAAAATGCGCGGACGACATGTGCATCGTTCGATCACTGCACACGGATGCGATCAACCACGATCCCGCACATACGTTTATGAACACAGGAACGATGATTGCTGGCCGTCCGGCGATGGGATCCTGGCTGCTGTACGGACT
>JAEUII010000353.1 GCA_016795145.1 Planctomycetaceae bacterium | reverse complement strand
ACGCGTGGTTCGGCGGAGCGAACCGCGACTATGTGCTCCCGCACTTTCGGTGTTCGGCAAATGAGTGGTTCGATGGACGCTGTAGAATAACGCGTGGTTCGGCGGAGCGAACCGCGACGCTGTGCTTCCGCACTTGAGGTGACTGGCAAATGAGTGGTTCTATGGACGCTGTAGAATAACGCCTGGTTCGGCGGAGCGAACCGCGACTATGTGCTTCCGCACTTGCGGTGACCGGCAAATGAGTGGTTCGTTGGACGCTGTAGAACAACGCATGGTTCGGCGGAGCGAACCGCGACTTAGAGCAGTTCTCGAATTCCTTCTGGTTTGTCCACGAGGGCTACGGGGCGGCCGGAGAAGTCGGGGAAGTGAGTGGTTGGGTCGATCCCGAGGACTCGATAAATCGTGGCCAGAAGGTCGTGCGGTGCGACTTCGCGTTCGACGGGAAATTCGGCTTTGGAATTTGTCTGGCCGATGACGACGCCCTGCTTCAGACCGCCGCCGGCCAGCATGACGGAAAACGCATCGCCCCAGTGGTCGCGGCCGGGGATCGGGATGCCGGGTTGTCCCTGATTGATTCGTGGTGTGCGACCGAATTCTCCCATGACAAGCACCATGACATCGTCCAGAAGATTCCGGTCGATCAGGTCCTGCATCAATGCAGCGACGCACTGATCCATGACTCGCATGTTCGGGGCATGGCCATCGACGAGCGACGAATGATGATCCCAGTGAGGCATGTCGACGGTCACAAACGTGACGCCAGATTCCACCAGTCGTCGAGCCATCAAGGTGTATTGTCCCCAGGGATTTCGGCCGTAACGGTCCATCGTTTCCGGAGACTCCTTCGACATGTCAAACGCTTTCATCGCGGCGCCGCCGAAGACCAGCGACAGTGCCGACTGATGATGAGCATCCATCGTCTCCATGATGCCGCTGCGATCCACATCGCGCTGAAGACGATCGAGCGATGTCATCAGCGAGCTGCGGTCGCGTGCTCGGGCTTCATCGATCTGTCCATTGATGCGGAAGCAGGGAGGACTTTCGACGCTGGTCTTGTACGTGTGATGAAGATACTTCGCTTCGGTATTCACATCGAATGGTTCAAACGCACCTCCGAGGTACGCTGCACCGTGATATCCGGGAAACAGATAGACGCTCTCAGCGGATGGAAGACCGACGTACGCGGGAACGCTTGGCTGGTTGGGCCCACAGAGTTTTGAGACACAGGCGCCGAGTGACGGATAGCGAATGTGCTTGGAGGCCGTTGTGGCTCCGAAGCGTCCGGTCAGCATCCAGTGAGCCCCTGCGAAATGATCGCCCGTTCCATGACGCATGGATCGAATGACACACATTCGGTCTGCGAACTTTGCCTGCTTCTCCATCAACTCTGAAAAGTGAACGCCGGTGAGACTGGTGGCCACAGTGCCAAACGGGCCTCGAAATTCCGCCGGAGCTTCTGGCTTCGGGTCATACGATTCCAGCTGGCTGGGCCCGCCGTCCAGCCAGATCAGGATCACGCTCTTCTTCTTTGACGGTGTTCTGTTGTCAGATTGCTGAGCAGCGAGGGCCTTGTGATGAAACGGAAGACTCAATCCGGCAAAGCCCAGAGTTCCCGCCTTTAGAACAGCACGGCGACCACCAACGAATGGGCTCACGACATTCAGCATGGATCGTTCTCGCTTTGGTGGGTTGATTGAGGTGGGAGTTTCGCGGCGGCAACGTCTGGGTTCCCGCCGTTCACGCCTTCGCCGGAACGACGGGCGAGGTGTTTAGCAAGAGCATTCAGACCTTGCTCGGAACTATCGGCCGCCTCTGATAGCATACCTCACCATGTTCTGTTCTCTCAATTCGGTTTGAAAAATAAGGTTGTTCGACGATGCTGACATCGCAGCTCATTCATCCTCAGATTTCCGAAATCCTGGCTCGCGCGGGCCATAGTTCCAAGGTTTTGATTGCGGACGGAAACTACCCCGCGAGTTCGGCGATTGGCCCGAAAGCCCAGCTGATCAGCCTGAATCTGGCACCGGGACTCGTGACCGTGGCGCAGGTTTTGAAGGTCCTTCTGACAGCGATTCCGGTCGAAGCCGTTAATACGATGGGCATGCCGGACGATGATCCGTACAAGCTGCCAAACGATCCGCCGGTCTGGGCCGAGTACCGTTCGATTCTCTCGTCCGCCGGGCTGGCGATCGAACTGCAGCCGATTTCACGCTGGCAGTTTTATGATGCCGTGGATTCTCGTGATCACGTGCTGACGATTCAGACGGGTGACCAGGCCTTGTGGGCGAATCTGTTGCTGACCGTCGGAGTGCGCAAGGCGTAGATTGCAGTCATAGTCAGAGAGCGAGGCTGTGATTTGCCGTTCCTGTGTAGGAGTGGACACTCGAAACGGTAGATTCAGATGGTGCCATAGCCATGTCCGAGCCCGGTAAACAAATGAAATCCCTACCGGACGGAGTTCCTGATTCGAGCCCCAGGCACATAGATGGCTCTCGAGAACCGACTGCCCTTGAAATAGCTCAATCGGTATTCCTTGCAGTTCTGGCGGGGCTCATCGCCCTTGGAACTACCTGTTGGGGGACAGTGTATCTGCTCTCGGCACTCATTGATTTGATCGATGGTCCTGGTGCGGGAGTTACAGATAACACCATATTGATACTGGTATCCGGATTAATCGTGGCGACAGGCCCATGTCTATTCTTCGCTGGCTACGTGATTCTCTGGGCCTATCGGCGTTTGATCAAGTTTTGGATAAGTGATTGACTGAAGACCGGCACGTGTGTTTCAGGACTGTCCAAAGGCGAATTGAGAATTGACGATGCACATGCCTATGGATCCCGAACCGGAACCCAAGGAGAAGAATCCGTATCAGGTTCTTCAAAGTCCCGAGCTGCGCGAAGAGGATGCTCGACAGCCTACGGGATTTCAGATCGTTGGGGCCGTGCTTCTTGCGGTCTTCGCGGGGGCGATGGCATTTGCTGTCACGTGCTTCGGTACCGGGATCTTTGTTTACGAATATAGCCCCCGAAGTTCGAGCGGCGATCCAACAGGCGTGATCGGGTTTGCGATTTTCGCCGGCATCGTGGTTGCAGGTTTCACAGTCTACAAGGTGTATGGATCACTGATTCAGTTTTGGACGACGTACCGAAGAAGATCTGCGGCACGGCCAACTTCGAAATCCTGACAGTTTGATGAGGTTGATTTTCGGCAAGTTACTGTTTCCGGGGGACAAAGTTGGATACTCTCTGAGTTCGGACGATGACCTGCAGATCCAACGCAGACATGTGCAGCGTTATTCCGACTCCGAAAGCCGGTGCGTCGGCTTCCAATTGATCATGTGCTTTTGGGACTGACTGGAGGAGCATCATGAGGGAACCAGCAGAGCATCGAGGTTCGATGTCGTCACCGGATCCCTCCAAGGTTCTTCCTGTGAAGGAATCGAATCGAGCGACTGTCCCACAGGTGACGCTCCTGCGAGATATTGCTGCAATCATTCTCGCGATGTTTGCTGGTGTGCTCACTTATGCCTCAACGTTTTTGTGGTGCGGTGGAGTTCTCTTTGTGTTGGGCCGCTTGAAGGATCATCGTGACC
>JAEUII010000338.1 GCA_016795145.1 Planctomycetaceae bacterium | reverse complement strand
AGACTCGAAATGCTCTCATTCGTTTCAGCCATCATCGCCTCATCAATTTCATTCACTTCCGCCGCCGCATTGGTGCAGGACGAAACTCCTAAGCAGCAGAAGACTCAGCCGGCGGCGAGCGATGACAAACCATCCGACCAGAAGTCCGAAGACTCTGCAAAAGTCGGTTCCGAAGACTCCGCGCCGAAAGCAAATGCTGAAGCGAAGACCACGGAGATCGATGAGTTGGTCGCTCAGCTGGATCACGAACGTCTCACCATGCGTCAGAAGGCACAGAAGAAACTGCTGAGCCTTGGTAAGACGGCGATTCCGGCACTCGCTAAGGCAGCACTCTCCGGCAAACGTGCAACGATCGAGAAGTCCATCGAAGTCCTCGGAAAGCTGGCTCAGTCAGACGACGAAGAAACGAAGGATGCGGCTCGAGTCACCTTGCAGATGTTGAGCGAAAGCGATCAGCCATCCACCGCTGACCGCGCCAGGCTGGCACTCAACAGCAAAGAAGTCGATGGCATCAAACCGTTTGAAGGCTGGGACAAACCGGGCAATGAATTTGCTGGTGGCGGGCAGATGAACCGCAGCGTGTCGGTCTCCAACGTGAACGGCGTTCGATCGATCAGCGTGAAGGAGAATGGCCGAGAAACAACGATCCAGGAACTGTCCGGCGGACGCATTTTCGTGGAAGTCACGGGGGGCGAAGAGCCTGTTGAGATGACCGTGAAGAATGCAGCAGACCTGAAGAAGAAACTTCCCGAAGTCGCGGCTCTTTACGAGCAGTACGCCGGCGGCAAGATGCCGGGTTTCAACTTCCCCGGCATGGGCTTTGGCAAAGGCATGAACGGAGCCTTCAACGGCGCGAATGCTCAGGCCTTCGGCAACGGCAACGGCGACGCCAACCAGATGCTGATCAGGCAACTGGAAGAACTGAAGGAACGCATGAAAGACAATCCCGCCATGCAGGCGATGATTGAGCAGCAGATTGAATCGTTGAAGTAGATCTTCCCCAAAAGGCGAGAGGGGGATGTCAATCCGGACTCACGTTCCCCGCTCGCCGCGATTCGTCGGGATGCAGGTGTGTTGCAAACGTCGACATTCAGGGGTCGATTGGGACGTCAAAAAAGGAGCCATAGGTTATCCTGTATCATGTTTCTCTCTTCGTCATGACAGGTAACAAACATAGTTTTCAAACCGCAGGGCCAGTTTCATGGCGGTACTTCAGTTCAAATGTCCTGGCTGTAGTGCGGTGCTTCGCATTCGACACACGAACGAAGAACTTCTCACCGTTCGCTGCCGGAAGTGCTCCCATCAGTTCAGAATCCGCCGTCCGCCGGTCGAGCAAGACCGCGAAGTCAAAACACAACGCCCGCCTCGGCCACGATTGCGCCCCACGATGCGTCGGCCAACAGATCAGGAAACGAATCGTCGATCGCTGCGATTGGTGATCACTGTCGGGTGTATCGCTCTTGCAGGTGTTGTGCTCGGTGTTGGCGCGTTCCAGTTTATGAAGCAGGATGATCATCAGGCAGACGCTGGACTTCCGCATTCGGCGAATACTGAAATCGCCATGAACGAAGCTGATATGCCGTCAGCAGCCAAGCCTCCGAACAGTAGCGTAGCCAGTCAGTTGCTGGCAGCAGCGTCGCAGGAGCCAACGCCGAGTCCCTCCGCTGGCAGTACATCAGTCGCTGGGGCTGCCCCCGCGCCGGCGGCCTCGCAATCACCCACTGTATCACCACCAGCCCAAAACCCAGTCGTGACAGAGGCGACACCACCCGGTCGTTCACCCCGACCACCTCGGCGCCCTCGCAGCCGAGATTTGTTTGAACTTGCGGCTAAATTCAAGCCGAGCGAACCGCTGACCGAATTCCCCCCGTTACCTCCCGTCAACAAGCGTCCGGCTTTATTGCTTGAGCCTGGCGGTCACACGGCCTTTGTCCGATATGTCTTCTTCACTCCGGATAACACGCAGGTCATCAGTGTGTCGGATGACAAAACCATTCGCTCGTGGGACATCGTTCTGGGTGAGCTGATTTATACGGTCCCATTCCCTTCCGGTCCGGACATCGAAGGACGACCGCAGGGAGCCGCACTTTCTCCGGACGGAAAGACTCTGGCGGTCAGCGTCGTACCCATCGGGCTCGGCAAACAGGGAATTCCGATTTATCTGATTGATGTGGAAACCGGCGAGTTGCGGGACATCATCAGCGACTGCCCTGGCATGGCCACGTGCCTTGATTTTTCGCGTGACGGGCAATGGCTGATGACAGGAACAGAAACCGGCGCGCTGGGTGTCTTTGATCTCGGAAAAAAGAAGTGGATCTTCATGTTGCCGCATGCTCACGAATCCATCGAGATGGTCAGTTTCAATCCTGGTCGGCCAACATTAATCGCTTCGCTGGGACGTGACAGCATGGTGCGAATCTGGGACATGGCAAAGACAGAGCCTCTGGCGACTGTATCGTTTGAAAAACCGAACTGCATTGACTGGATGCCTGACGGATCCTCGCTTGGCGTCGGCTGTACGAACGGAGAAATCTCCCGGTTATCACTCGAAGGCAAGCGTCTCCCTACAATTCCGCCCTACAACGTGGATGGCATCCCGGTCCAGATCGTTCGGATGCGTTTCATGCCCGACGGAAAAAACGTCGTCTCAGGAGGTGTTGGAACATCGGGATGGACGGGGGTAAAGAACATTGCTTCCGCCGTACCCACAGTCGACATTCGTGATCATCGAAACACGGTCATGGCCGTCAACGTTTCCAACGACGGGCAGTTGGCCGTTTCAGCGGGAGGGGAAAGCAATGAGATCCTGGTATGGCGGACAACAAACGGACAGATGCTCCGTCGTTTTGAACCGCAAAGCCAGTCGATCTGGGCAATCGGATGGTCAAAAGATGGCAAGTCCGTCGCGTGGGGCAATACGAATTTGCGAGCAAAGGGGCAGCTATGTCCGCTGGAGTCGAGTTTTCGATTCGACAATTTTCAAATGGGACGCGGACTCGGCAATCAGGAGTATCAGCAGGACCAGCATACGGCCGATCGACTTTCCATCCACATTGATGATTTCTTCCAGTTCACTGTTTCGGAAAACGGTCGCAACTTATATCAGCACAAATCGCTCTCGGATCGGATCTATAGTGTCACGGTGGTGCCGGGCAAAGGAATTGTCGTCGGCGCATCGCATCGCATGTATTTGCTTGAAGCGCGAACTGGCACATTGATCAGAGAGTTCATCGGAGATCAGGGGCTCACAACCGCCGTCGCCCCCTCACCTGACTCCAGGTATTTTGTATCGGGATCAACGGATCAGGTTTTGCGAATCTGGTCTCCGGAAGAAACGGAGCCTCTGCTTTCTCTGTTTGCAGTCGGGCGAGAATGGATCGCATGGACTCCTCGCGGCTACTACGCGTGCTCGGCTGTCGGAGAACGGCTGATTGCCTGGCAGGTGAATGAGGGAATCACGAAACTCCCGTCTGTCCATCCTGCGGCTCTGTTTCATGCTTCACTGTACCAGCCCGGGCTGCTGAAGTTCCTGGTTCCCGCAGGCAATCTGCCCTTGGCTCTGGCGATGGCCCGTGAAATCGAAAAGCAACGAATCACTGCCACGGAACTGGCAGCCGCATTGCCGCCCAGTGTTTCCGTCACTGTACCGACGGCTGTTGACGATCGACCATTTGTCGTCGAAGCCACGGCAGATGGAGACGCCGCAAAACCAATCCTGTCGATGCGACTTCTTGTCGACGGGCGCACGCACATGGGAGAGCAGGGCATACAGCGATTCACGAATCAGCAGACTGCCAGTGCAAAATGGAACGTGAGCCTTGGACCCGGCGTTCACACGATCACGGTACTGGCCGAAACTCCCCTCAGCAAAGGGCAGTCCAGAGTCGCGCGGGTCAAACGTGACGGCGTCGCCACGAATTCCCGCCTGTTTGTTCTGGCTGTCGGAGTTGCTGAATACCCGGAAGGAATGAAGTTGCAGTTTTCGGCCTCCGATGCACGCCATTTCACGGAGTCGCTCAAGAAGAAGGCCGCGCCGCTCTTTAAGGATATTGAAACAAAAATCGTGCTCGACAAAGACGCGACTCTGAAGAACATCCGTGGTGGTCTTCAATGGCTCAACGACAAGATGACTCCGGAAGACGTCGGTGTCGTTTTTTTCTCGGGACACGGTGGACGCAGCGACGACGATCGCTTCTATTTGATTCCCGTTGACGTCAGCGACAGCATGGAAGCGTCGTGTCTGCCGGGTGACGAAGTCCGAAAACGGCTGGAACAAATGCCGGGCAGGCTGATCGCTGTGCTGGATGCATGCCACTCCGGAAGCATTACTGATGAGTCGTCATCTGATGAACCCGTGGATGCAACAGCGGATGACCTCGTTCGAGACCTTGTGTCCGACGAGTGTGGCGTTGTGGTTCTCACATCCTCACTTGGCAGTGAGTATTCTCTGGAAAGCAGCAGCGTCGGTTTCGGGTACTTCACGCTCGGTCTGGTTGAGGGATTAGAGCGTACCGGTGACCTTAACCATGACGGTTTCATCTACATTAACGAACTCGCGAGGTTCGCTGCCGCTCGAGTCATCCAGCTCAGCAAAGACCGCCAGCACCCGACCGTGGGCCGCTCCCCTCAGCTTCGCCCATTTCCAATCGCTCGACCGTGACCGAAGTCGCAAGCAGGACAAGCGGTGATCAATAGCGATGGTCCGCGTCAATCACTTCACTTTGTAACCGAGCTTCTGAAGTTCCTGAGCAACTCGATCGGCGTGGGATCCCTGGAGTTCGATGAGGTCTTCGTCGATCGATCCGCCGGCACCGCAGGCGTTTTTGAGCTGCTTCAGGAGAGCAGGGTGGTCATTGTCGGCGGCGGCGAGGCCTCGGATGACGGTCATCATGCGGCCGTGCTTGCGTTTCTCCACGGCGATTTTTGCGGTCTGCTTTCCCGGTGCCAGACGAATGGGTTCAGGCTTTGGTAGTGGCGGACACTTGCACTCGGTTTCCGGCTGCTCACAACGCTCACAGTGAGGAGGTCGGTCAAAGATTGTTCCTGCCAGCAGTCCCATGTGTTGCGGCTCTCTACTTCCGAAAGACAAGTGGGCCCTCCCCCGGCCTAATCGGCCGACCCCTCCCGCTCGCTGTGCTCGCGGGAGGGGAAGTGGGGGGCTGATTACTTTTCGAGGGCCTTGATGGCAGCAGGCAGTTCTTTGTCGACGATGCCCTGGACGCCGCGGCCTTCAGAGAGTTTTTCACCAACGTCGAACTGAATATCCTCGCTGTCGATCTTCCAGAAGTTTTCAATGTCTTCACGAGCCATCACAGTGGCAGGTCGCAACACACGGAAACCAACGCCGCGTGCGGGATCTGATGTGAACCACCAGGGGCTGTACGGACGGTTCGGGTCGTGTCCCTTCCATTCCTTATCGTTCGATCCAAGTCGAGATGCAGATCGGCACTGTTCCGGCGGAAACTCCCACGAGCCTCCTCGAACGGTGCGAGGGTCTGGCCGATCAGTGCGAGTCCAGTCCTTTTCGGCGTCAACAAGATCTTTCGGTGCATACGGCAGATAACCGTCGATCACCCATTCTGCGACGTTGCCATGCATGTCGTACAGTCCGAATGCATTTGGCTTCTTCTGACGAACAATCTTCGAACCAGCACCTTCGGAGTTTCCTTCGAACCACGCATATTCGCCCAGCTGTCCTGCGTCATCACCGAATGAATACGCCTTGCTGGAACCAGCGCGGCAGGCATACTCCCATTCTGCTTCCGTCGGCAAACGGAACTGCTGACCACTGATGGCGGACAGCCACTTCGTGTACTGTCGAGCTGAATACTGAGTCATTGAAACGGCTGGCTGCTTTGGCTCATCACCATATTCAAACGTAAAGTCCGGTTCGTACAACGGTGTCGGAGCGGTCACGGCGTCGATCTTGTTTGCATCGGTGACCTGACGAATGCCTCGAGCCTGAAACTCTTTCAGGTGCCGGTACAGCT
>JAEUII010000333.1 GCA_016795145.1 Planctomycetaceae bacterium | reverse complement strand
GTACAAACATCGGCTTGATTTCAAGCCTCAGTATCTTTTCGCGTGTTGACGATTACGGCTTCCTGATTTCGCCCTATCGTGTGATTCGAAACGCGAAGGTGACAGATGAAGTTGTATGGCTGCGAGCCGACGAAGAAGCGTCAGCGTTCGTTTGCCCAGCGGATACTCTGGTAGAGAACGGCCAGCTGGCCGAAGAGCGTGTGCTGGCTCGAAACAAGAGCGACGTGGTCTGGATCGACCGGTCTGAAGTGCAGTACATCGATGTTGCTCCTTGCCAGATGGTTGGTGTTTCCGCCGGCCTGATTCCATTCCTTGAACATGACGACGCGAACCGAGCCCTCATGGGTTCGAACATGCAGCGTCAGGCGGTTCCGCTTCTGGTCTCAGAGCGTCCGGTTGTTGGTACCGGAATGGAACCGTTCGTTGCACAGAACTCAGGGATGGTTCTGCGAGCGGAGAAGTCGGGGAAAGTGACCTATGTCGATGCGAATGTCATCGAGATTGATGGTCGTCGTTATCCGCTTCGCAAGTTCGTTCGGCTGAATGAGCGTACCTGCCTGAATCAGAAGCCAATCGTAAGTGTTGGTGACAAGGTGAAGGCGGGTCAGGTGCTGTGCGACAGTGCCGCGACGAAGGACGGTTCACTGGCTCTGGGACGAAACGTGCTTGTCGCGTTCATGTCCTGGGAAGGTTACAACTTTGAAGACGCGATCATTCTGTCGGAGCGTCTGGTGAAGGAAGACGTCTATACGTCAATTCACCTCGACGAGTTCGATGTGGAAATTCGCGAGACCAAGCTGGGGCGTGAAGAGTTCACTCGTGACATTCCCAACGTCAGCGAGAAAGCGCTTCGTCATCTTGATGATTCAGGGATCGTAAAGGTCGGAACTCGAGTCAATCCAGGCGACATTCTGGTTGGCAAGGTTTCACCGAAAGCGAAGTCGGAGCTGACACCGGAAGAGAAACTTCTGCACGCGATTTTCGGTCGTGCGGGCGAAGACGTGAAGAACGAAAGCCTGGAAGTTCCGAGCGGTGTCGGCGGTATCGTGATTCATACGGAGAAGTTCTCTCGTCGTATGAGCCTTTCGGAAGTCGAACGCAAGCGATTTGAAGATGACCTGAAGAAGGTTGAGAAGGATGGCGAGACCGCGATTGCAGCCGCCTTTAAGACGTTCCTCGTGGAACTGGAAGCCGCACTTGAGCAGCCAGTGACGGACGAAGACGGTCGCTCACTGACCAAGGTTGACGATCCAAAGATTGTGGCCGAGTTTGCTCGCCGCTTCCATATCCACTTTGAAGAGATGGACATTCGCAGCCCGCAGAAAAAGACGGCTGCACGCAAAGTTGTGCGTGAGAGCTGGGTTCATGTGGAAGATGTGATTGACCGCGAAGATCACCGCCTGAACAGCATGAAGCGAGGCGACGAACTGCCGAGCGGTGTGCTGCAGATGGTCAAGGTTTACGTTGCGTCCAAGCGACAGATTTCTGTCGGGGACAAGATGGCTGGACGCCACGGAAACAAAGGGGTGATTTCCAAGGTCCTCCCGATTGAAGACATGCCGTTCCTCGCGGACGGAACTCCAGTGGACATCATCCTGAATCCGCTGGGCGTACCGAGCCGAATGAACGTGGGACAGATTCTCGAGACTCACCTGGGCTGGGCGGCCGGCAAGCTGGGTTACCGAGCAGTGTGTCCGGTGTTCGATGGTGCGTCTGAAGAAGACGTTCGAGTGGCTCTGCGGGAAGCTGGACTGCCGGAAGACGGCAAGACTCACCTGCATGACGGTCGAACTGGTGAGCGTCTCGAGCAGGAGACAACGGTCGGTTACATCTACATGCTGAAGCTGCATCACCTGGTGGACGACAAGGTGCATGCTCGAGCGACCGGACCTTACTCGCTCATTACTCAGCAGCCACTCGGCGGAAAAGCTCGATTCGGCGGTCAGCGATTCGGGGAGATGGAAGTGTGGGCTCTGGAAGCATACGGGGCCGCCTACATTCTTCAGGAACTGCTGACGGTGAAGAGCGACGACGTGGAAGGTCGTACCAAGATCTATGAGAGCATGGTCAAAGGCGAGAATACGCTGGAGGCTGGAACACCTGCGAGCTTCGACGTGTTGAACAACGAAATTCGTGGTCTGTGTCTTAACCTGCAGCTGGAGAAAGCCGTCAACTAACCATTGTTTGATGGCCGTCTGCTGAAAAGCAGTTCCTGTTGAAACATCGCCGCACGGAGTCTCAGACACCGGCGGCTTTTCTGAACCTCCACATGAAGGAGATTCGAGCGTGAGTGTTACCGAAGGTACCTTTGATCGTGTTAATGACTACGCCGCGGTAAAGATCAGTCTTGCGAGCCCGCATGACATCCGCAGCTGGTCGTTTGGTGAAGTCAAGAAACCGGAAACGATCAACTACCGAACCTATCGTCCTGAACGCGACGGTTTGTTCTGCGAGCGAATTTTCGGACCGGAAAAGGACTGGGAATGCGCGTGCGGAAAATACCGCGGCATGAAGTACAAGGGCATGATCTGTGACCGATGCGGTGTGAAGGTGACTCACAGCCGTGTCCGTCGCAAGCGCATGGGGCATATTGAACTGGCTGCGCCGGTTGTGCACATCTGGTTCTTCAAGTCCATGCCAAGCCGCCTCGGCGCGCTGCTGAACATGAAGACGACGTCTCTGGAAAAGGTGATCTACTTCCAGGATTACGTTGTCATTGAGCCTGGTGACACCCCGCTGAAGAAGTGCCAGATGCTGACGGAAGAAGAAGCCCGTCAGGCCCGTCGCGATTACGGTGACGGTACGTTTGAAATCGGCATGGGCGCAGAAGCAGTGAAGAAGCTTCTGGCCAGCATGCGACTTGCGGATCTGTCTGGTGAGCTGCGAACAGAACTGGCCAAGACCGGCAGTCAGCAGAAGAGCAAGGATCTGATCAAGCGACTGAAGATCGTTGAAGCACTGCGTGACAGCGAGAACCGTCCGGAATGGATGGTTCTGGATGTGATTCCGGTAATTCCTCCGGACCTTCGTCCACTGGTACTGCTGGACTCCGGCAACTTCGCGACCAGCGACCTGAACGACCTGTATCGTCGAATCATCAATCGTAATAACCGACTGAAAAAGCTGGTCGACCTGAACGCTCCTGAAGTGATCGTTCGCAACGAAAAGCGAATGCTTCAGCAGTCTGTCGATGCGCTGTTCGACAACAACCGCTGCAAGCGACCGGTTCTTGGATCGTCAAACCGACCGCTGAAGTCGCTGACGGACATGATCAAGGGTAAGCAGGGTCGATTCCGTGAAAACCTGCTCGGCAAGCGAGTCGACTATTCAGCGCGATCGGTGATCGTCGTTGGTCCGGAACTGAAGCTTCACCAGTGCGGTCTTCCAAAGAAGATTGCTCTGGAGCTGTTCCAGCCATTCGTCATTCGTCGACTGAAAGACCTGGGTCACGCCGACACCATCAAGAGCGCTAAGCGAATGCTGGAACGCCGCGATGAGGACGTGTGGGACATTCTTGACGAAGTGATTCGCAATCATCCGGTCCTTCTGAACCGTGCACCGACGCTGCACCGAATCGGTATTCAGGCG
Organism: Planctomycetaceae bacterium; assembly: GCA_016795145.1. Classification (GTDB taxonomy): domain Bacteria; phylum Planctomycetota; class Planctomycetia; order Planctomycetales; family Planctomycetaceae; genus SXXK01. The sequence goes on along the minus strand of JAEUII010000333.1, from coordinate 803 downwards.
TTTGAGCCGGTACTGGTGGAAGGAAACGCGATCCGTCTTCACCCGCTGGTCTGCAAGGGATTCAACGCAGACTTCGACGGTGACCAGATGGCTGTGCACCTGCCGCTTTCTATGGAAGCACAGGTTGAAGCCACGACGCTGATGATGTCGACTCACAACATTTTCAGCCCGGCGAACGGTGCTCCGATTATTAGTGCGTCCCAGGACATCGTGATGGGATGCTTCTATCAGACGCTGAAGAAACCGGATCGTCCTGGTCACGGGATGATTTTCGCGTCTGCAGAAGAAGTATTCATGGCCTGGCAGCAGGGCAAAGTGAATCGTCACGCAACGATTCGACTGCGTCTGCCACGTGGCAAGCGAGTGAAGGGCGAAGACGCCGAGAAATTCCGTTCAGGCGGACTGGTTGAAACATCTCCGGGCCGAGTGTTCTTCAACGACGTTCTGCCACGGAAGATGGCGTTCTACAACCAGACACTTGGAAGCAAGGACCTGGCTCGTGTGATTTCCGACTGCTACCTCGAACTGGGGCGTCGTGAAACCATTGAGCTGCTGGACCGCATGAAGAGTCTTGGATTCCGAACATCAACCGAGAGCGGTTTGTCGTTCGGTGTCAGCGACCTTTGTACTGCTCCAAACAAAGACAAGGAAATCGCTGAATCAGAAAAGGCGGTTCTGCGTCTGATGAAGCTGTTCGAACGTGGGGTGATTACAAACACCGAGCGTTACAACAAGGTGCTGGAAACCTGGACGCATGCTCGAGAGTCGATTACCAAATCGATGATGGAGAAGCTGAAGGACGA
>JAEUII010000320.1 GCA_016795145.1 Planctomycetaceae bacterium | reverse complement strand
CGAATCAAATCGCGTTGGAGCCAGGAACCAAGCATGGGGTGATAGACTCTGTTACGGACGTGGAATAGGCCTGTTGTGTTTTCGTATCTGTAGCCGCAGTAGAGTGTTTCCCAGCCGAAACTGGAGGCAGTACGGATACCGAACGTGGGGGTCAGGAACAGCGGGATGCCGTAGGCAGAGTAGGCATAGCGTTCTTGAGCGTCGCCGACGGCGTCAACGAGGGCTGTGACGTTCCAATTGGCATCCTGGCACGCATAGAGACGTTGGTCGAGTGTACCGTCCGCATTGGTGTCGCGATCGCGGAGGACACAGTCGTCGATGTACCGCAGTCCCCAGACGAACTGGCGCTCGGCGTCAGTGGACGTACCGAGTCGCTCCTCGATCACTTGCCACTGGTTGGGTTGAGTGTAATACAGATGCCGGGTTTCGCTGAGCGTCCCGCTCGTGTATGACTTCTGAATGATCCGCCGCCGGACACCATCGTAGGCGTACTGGCTGACGGTGTCCGAGCCGTCCGCGATCTGGACGAGCCGGTTCCAGGCATCATAGATGGCAGAATAGCCCTGCGTTGGATTGTTCGGTTTGGGAATGGTCGTCATGTTGCCGGTTGTGGAATAAACCGGTGTGACCCAACTCGGTCCAGCGGTTTCGGAGATGTCGGTGATCTCGTTGACCTTGTTCGCCGTGCGGGCTTGGATCAGATCCCACGTCCCGTCGCCATTGCCGTCTTCGCGGAAGCCTTGCCAGTTCCCAGTGCTGTCGAGCGTCCAGCATTGGGCGAAAGTTACGGAAGTCAGGCTGGTTCGCGGCACATTGAGTGTGCCGCGCGCCATGTCCTTGAGTCGGTGGATGCCGTCATAATTATAGAGTTCGTCGAATTCAGCACTAAGCGCGCTGGCAACGGCGTTTTGCCGCCAGAGGCGGTTGCTGGCCCGGTCGTAGCCGTACTGGATGCGATCGATATCCACAGACGAGCCGTAATCGTACCAACGGTTGTCTTTGATCCGGCCGAAACGATCGAGGCCAGTGTAAATATCGCCGGTCTCGGGGTCGTCGGAACCGGTGAGGCTGGCCAGCGTCCACAGCATGTCCGGCTCGGTGTCGTCCGCGATGACGAACGTGCCGCGTCCCAGGTAGTCGTAGTCCACCAGATGCGTGTCATCCTCATCGACCACCGAGACGATTCGCGAAGCCTGATCCCCGATGCTGCCTGCATCGCCATAGGAGAACGTCAACACGCGCTCATTGGGATAGGTCAGCGAAGTCGGCCGGATCGTATTTGCCGCGCCATTGGCGTAGCCATACCGCACCTGCGGCGTTGTCGACGGAGTGACCGCCCCGCTATGCGACTGATACTCAATCACGAGCTGGCCGAAGTTGTTGTAGACAAATTGGGACTCGTTCAAGACCATGCCGCTGCCGACGGTGAAATTATCGTAAGACGTGATTGCGGCCCGCAGCCCCCGGACCTCGTAAGTGGTGGCGATGCGCCGGACCACACCATCGATGCCGATACCGACGGCCGTCACGCGATCCTGAGTCTGTCTGCTGAGCTTGTCGTAGTCGTAAACGTGAACAGTGCCTCCTTGATCGGTGACCTGGATCTTTTGCTGCTGTCGGTTGTAAGCAAACGTGATCTGGTCGCTGCCACCTGTGGAATCGGGATAGATCTCCGCTCGTTTAAGAAGGCTCGAAGCGATCTCGGAATCGGCCAGGGTAGTGCCATACACGTACTGTGTGACTTGATTTCCGGTCGCCGTATTGACAGCGGTGAGCGAGGACACATTGCCGTCGGCGTTGTAGGCCGTGCGAATGGTCACATTGATGTCGTCGGATGCCGTGCAACCGGTCGTCGAAGGACTTGATCCCTGGTAGTTGCCGATCCGTTCCATTTCACGACCGCGATCATCGTAGCTGAATCTGCTCACCACACTGGCGGGATCGGTGGTCGATTCCACGAAACCTGTAGGATCGTAGACCGTGGTCGTCACCAGCACCGTGTCCGACCGGGCGGGGATGGTGGCGGGCCGGCTGAGAACGGAACCGCCGTTGGTTCCATAGTCAGCGGACGCGATCATCCGTCCGAGGGCGTCCGCCCACTGGGCTTGGTAGGTGACGCGCGCCTTGGGGTTCGTCGACGGATTCCCGAGCGAGCCGAACTGCGTGTCGGGTGCGTTGTGATAGCGCTGGCGAACCGTGGACTGCAGGACATTTGAGGCGGCGTCGTAGGCCGTCTCGGTCTGTTCCAGAATCACGTCGTCGGTCACGCTTCCCGCATCGCTGTAGCTGGTTTCGTCAGCGTCGTAACCGACATAACGGGCCGTTACACGACCAATGCTGTCATAAACCGACTTCGTAAAGAGGTTCGATCCTGACGGTAACGACTTGAGAAGGTTCCCCACCGCATCGTACCAGTTGTTCTCCTCGAGACTGTTGCCAACCGTGCCCGTGGAGGGATCGATGCCATAACGGATGATCTCAAAGACCCTGCTCCGATTGTCGTAATGGGTTTCATTGCGGGCGACGAGATGGCCTGCTTCTGTGGTGTCGTATCGCTCGGCTTTGACGATCCGGTTGAGGTTGTCGTAAGTGAGCGTCTCGAAGACATCGACCTCGCCGTCGGTAGTGATCCGTCGGTCCCGCCAGTCGTAGGTAAACGCCGTGACGCGGGTATCGCTGGCGGTGGCGTATTGCGTTTGCTGTGTCAGATTTCCATCGCCACCTGCTTGACCGCCGTCATACTCGTTCTCGGTGACGAGAACCATATTGTTGTTGGAATTGCTGCCGCCGCCGGTGGGATCGGCGGCGGTGCCTCCGTCATCGTTCGTGCCAATATGGGTGGTGAGCGACAACCCGCGTGGGTCGAAGACGATGTCAGTGATCGTCCCCCCGGGTGTGACCGTACGGTTGCGACGCTTCATGACATCGTAACCGTAGTTGGTCTGGTCGTAGTTGGTTCCCGACACGCCGGGTCCTGACGCCGGGATCAAGTGATAGACACGCAAGGAGACGGCGAGGCAGCAATCGGTGTACTGGTACGTGGTCCAGCGGACATAGCTCGTCTGCGGAAACGCCGCGCTGCCGCCCCCAGCCGCGATGATGATTTCTGCCAATGTGCCCGATGTGCTGGCCGCCGTCGCCTGGATTTCTTCCAGGATTTTGCCATTCGCGTCCCGTTTGGCGATCGAGACCGGATTGATCAGCGCGAAGGAGTAATTCGGCCCGCTGCCAGCAGCATAGCCACCGGCGGAATAGGTGACATGATTCACGTCGTCATAGACCGTCCACTCTGCCCGACGAATCGTCGTCGCCGTTCCGCTTAAGTCGACCGTATGCGAGGGGCCGAGCGACTGCGTAATCCGCCCTTGGTCGTCAGAGATCGCGTCCGTGATCAGATTGAGGCCACCCCCAGCGGGGGTCGTCCAACCAGGAGGAGCGCCAACGACCTGGGTCGTATCGACATCCTGAATCTGACGAATCAGGGCTCCCGTTGCCAAGTTGTACACGTTATGGGCGATGAACCCGCGCTCGTCCATCGCCCAGGTCCGACGGCTGCTCGTGTCAAAATACTCTTTCCGGGTGGCCGCGACGCCCGATCCGTTCTGATCCGTCGGCACCACCGGCAGTGTCGTGGTCCGTTGCTGAACCTGTGTCGTCCCCGAATAGAACGTGTGAGCGAAACTGGTCTCCAGGGCCCCCGTTCCGTCCTCGTTTCGATAGATGGTCTCTTTGGAGAGCTTGTAAACCGTACTGCCGCTGACGGTTTGCGGCGCGTACTCATAGCGCCGCTGCACCACCGGTGTGCCGCCGGACCCACGCTTCAGTTTTTCGGCCGCCACATAGCCCGCTGCGGCTCCGCTCCCGGAACTGGCGTAGTATTCCGTCAATTCGATCAGGCCATCCGCCACCCGCAAGGCGATCTGCAAGTCGGGATAGGTCTGGTCATAGCCAATGACAGCAGACGGTCGTGCGTGCTGAACCCGACGACTGCTGGCGTCGTATTGCCAAGCGTCGATCCAGCGCTGCGATCCGGAACGCAGCTCCTTAATCAGGAACTGCCCCACACGGTTGGTGTAGACGATATTTTGATTGCCGTTGGGCAAGGTTTCGATCGTCTTGCGAGCCCAGACGTTGAAGTCGGTGGACTCGAAGCCCTCCGTGAAGCTGAAGGTAAAGGTCCGGGAACCACCGTCGATCCGTTCCAGGACGACCCGATCCTGCTCATCGTACTCGAAGTAATGGTCGGCGAACGTCGACAGAATTGCATTCGAGACCATAAGCGGATCGTAACCAGCCGCCTGTAATTTCACGTAGGCGGCCGGCTTCACAACGAACTTGAGGCCGTGCTTGAAGCCGTGGTCGTCTCCGTCGAGCCAGTAGCGATAGTAATCGGTCTCGAGATCGGCCCAGCCACTGCTCGTGGGAACTTGTCGTCGAACGCGTTCGAGATCCCCTTCGCTGCCGAAACTGGAGGCAGGGCCGTAATAGTCATAAACCGCCCGGAGAACTTCTTCCCACCCGCCGCCAACCAACTGCCGCCGCAACGTGGCAGTCAACACTCGGCCCGCTTCAGAATAGGTGTAGACGAACGCTTCCGTGATCGTCGCCCCGCCAACAGTTCCGCTCCGGCGGATTTCGGCAATCAAATCGTTGTCGGTGTAACTCGACACCTCGGTGACTTCACCGCCGGGCTGAATCTGCCTCGCAAAACTCCCCTCGGGATTGTCCATCTGATCGAAGTCATGGAATTCCAACACTGTCCCGGTTAACTGCGTCAACACGAACCGATGGCGCTCAGTGTCATGGACCAGCGTTGCCTTGGCCCCATAGCGACCCGTGTAACCTCCGCCGCTCGGATCAAACCACCACGAGCCCTGCGTTCCCCGCACGACCGTAATGGCTCCATCCTGGTGGTCCACGAGATAGGACCACTGGAAGACGAGCCAATTATAGCCTTGCCCTAAATCAGCCGCATGGGACAGGAGATTGCAATAGACCCGCTCATGTCCCCAGGAGACTCCAAATCCGGAACTTGTCAGGTCGGTCGCCGACAGGCGAATCTGACCATTGAAGTAACGCACCGGTGCAGAGCTGCAACCGCAGTCACAACATCCCTCGTCCGGGTTACAAGGTTCCGGTGGCGGTTCGGGATCGTCCGGCGGCGGACTCGGACTCGGACTCGGGGAGGGCGAAAGCATCGCCCCAGCGGCTCCCAGCGCCATGGGAGCCGACTCAAGCCCGCGTGGCAGCGCGACCCCGGTCCCCTGCAAGCGGGGCCAACTCAGCCCGAATTTTTCCGCGAACCAGAACTCGTCATGCTTTCGGCGAGCCAGCAGATAGGACCGTTCGTGCTCGACGCTTTCTCGTCGTTCCAGGAACAGCTCCCAGATCCGTGCCCAAAGCCCCTCAGGATGCTCGGGCAACGCTCCCTGGTGTCGTTCCCGGCATGCCGTGAGCCACGACGACCAGACGCCGTCGGTGAAGTTCTTCCGTGCCATCCGCAGTTGATTGACCGCGATGTGTTCGACCGGCACGCTGTAGTTGTCGAACGAACGGCGGAACCGATGGCCGACGATCGCCTCCGGGTCGTGCAGAATGCGGTGGCCCATCAACCAGCATTTGAGACCGAAGTCGAGATCCTCGACGCCCCACATCCGCATGTGCGGATCGAACCCGCGCAAGTCGTCATACAGTTCCCGCGAGAGCGCCAGGGCGCAACCGATCAGGGCCGGTGATTCATAAAACCGGCGACGTTTTTCCTGGACCAGATGCAGTTCACTCAGCGGCAGCCAGCCGCAATGAAAATCCTCCAGCTCAACGAAATATCCGTGGCCGATCTGTCGCGGCGAGGATTTCCATCGCTCCACGTCCAAAGCCGCGATCCCCGGCGTGATGATTGCCTGCCCCTGCTGTTGCTCCACGCCTTCGAGGAGCCGACGAATCGCCCCGTCTTCCGGCTTACAGTGGCCATCGAGAAAGATCAAGACCTCGCCGCGAGCCTCCTGTGCTCCCAGGTCTTTCGCCGGCGACGCCCCTTGGCGCTCATCGACAGAAACGAGGCGAATACTCGGAAAACGGCGGCGTAGTTCGACCAGGGAATCGTCGAACGAGGCGTCGTCCGCCACGACGATCTCGTAATCCAACCCCGCACACGTCTCGACGCACGAGGCGACCGTCTTCCAGAGCGCCGGCCCCTCGTTATGCGCGGCAATGATCAGGCTCAAACGCATACGACGCTCCTTGTCAGCGGGCACGACAGACAAGACACACAGCAGGTCGGGGATTCAGGAGACACCTGAAACATCGACGAACCGGTGTGTTATCATACGCTCCGTCAGCGCGCCACTTCAAGACCCTTCTCGAAATGCAAACCCCACAGCAATATGGCAACCGGCATATTGGCCATTTGAGATCTCAAGTGTTCTTGGTTCTTGGTGTACAAACACGTTGGAACTTTTTCACTCTCTGATTTCTAGTTTGCGCTGATTCCGATTCCGAAATCAGATTCTTGACATCGAACAAAGATCGGGTATAAAAGAGCCTGATTCACCGAAGCCGCTCTCGTGCGGTGGAACCCAGCCTGCTGGCTCTGTCATGCCAGACATTGAAGCCAACTCGGCAGGCATTTCTCGCGGGTTCTGGATCACGCTCAACCATCGGTTGCACTGACGTAACCTGCTGAAAATCTTGTACCCGAGTCTGCTTCAGAGACGCTGCTCGCTAAGCGAGAATGCGAACACAGTTGGAGCCACTCGTGAATGGGAATTCGGTATCCCAGCGGATCGAGTACCTGTCGGTCATCGGCGGGTTTCTTGATGGCCTGCATGTCAGATTCGGTGCGGGGCTGAACACAATCATTGGGGCACGCGGGACGGGGAAGACAACCGTCGTCGAATGCCTGGCCTACGCCCTCGACACGTTGCCCAGTTCGGACCACGCGCCGCAAGAGCGCAAACGGGTTGAGACGCTGATCAAGCGGAACCTGAATGGCGGTCGGATCGAGGTCGGCATCCGGGCGAAGGATGGGACGTCATACAAGGTGACCCGGTCGTTTGGTGAAGAGCCGATTGTGGTTGATGCCGATGGCGTGGCAGCGACTGTCAATCTGAAGGCCGGGTTGTTTCGGGCCGATGTCTACGGCCAGAATGCCGTCGAATCGATTGCGGATCGTCCGCTGTTCCAGCTTGATCTGATCGACAGCTTCGCGACACAAGCGATCCAGCTGATCGCGTCCCGAGAGAAGCAGATCGTTTCGATGCTGGCAGCGAACGCTCACCAGATCATCCCGCTTGAGCAGGAAGTCGGGAATATTCAGGATGAACTGGCCGGGCTACCGGGAGTCGAACAGAAGCTCAAAGAGTTTGCTGGTCCCGCCGGGGGCGTCACAGCGGAAGTCAACGAAGCCCATCGGCTCAAAGGGCTGCGGGATCGCGAGTCACGCCTGCTGCAACGCGGCCGCGAACAGATCGGTCAACTGGTTGAGTCCTTGCGCCAGATCCAAACTGGCTTGTTGCGGCGCTCAGGTGCGATGATTGATCAGGAGACGGCCAAAGGACCAAACGGGGACGTACTCAAAGTTGCTGGCGAAGCATTTGATGCCTGCACCAGCGAAATCGATCGGTTTATTCTGGAAGCCGTCGATCGTCTCGCGGCGCTGGATGCCGAGGTTGGTCGGCAGGCGGAGCAACTGACGCAGCGTCATCGCCAGCAGGAATTGGTCTTTCGGACGACGATCGAGAAGCATCAGTTGGCGCAGAATCAGGCTGTCGAACGATCCGCACTGGAGAAGCAACGGAACCACCTGCTGGCCCGCCAACTTCGCCTGGAGGAAGTGACTCGCCGCATCGGAGAACTGCGGTCCGAGCGAACCGGTCTCTTGCAGCAGCTTTCGGATGTTCGTGATGGGCGGTTCGCGGAACGTCGCCAGGTCGCCCAGCGGATCAACGAAGCTCTGTCACCGACGATTCGGGTCACGATTTCCCAATATGGAAACACGGATCAGTATCGAGCGACGCTGGAATCCCGACTCAAGGGGAGCGGCGTCAAGCAAGCCGTTGTGGCACAGAGGATCGCGTCTTCTCTCACGCCGCCGGAGCTGTCAGAGGTCGTCCGCAGACGGGACACTGATACCTTGATCGATCGCGCCGAGTTGTCAGCCGAGCAAGCGGGCAAGGTGGTCATCGGTCTGTTCGATCAGGAATTCCTGTTCGGCCTGGAAGCGGTTGAGTTGGGAGATCAACCCCTGATCGAACTCAAGGATGGCGAGAGTTACAAGGACACCTCGTCGCTCTCGACGGGCCAGAAGTGTACGGCGATCCTGCCGATTCTCCTGCTCGACAGCGACAACCCGCTCATTGTCGATCAACCGGAAGACAACCTCGATAACCGGTTCATCTTCGAGAACGTCGTCAAGAGCCTGCGGCGCGTGAAGCTGCAACGGCAACTCATTCTGGTCACGCACAATCCAAATATCCCGGTGCTTGGGGATGCGGAACAAGTGGTGGTCCTCGATTCGGACGGCTACAAGTCACAGTTGATCAAGGACGGGAATGTCGACAAATGCAAAGAAGAGATCGTAACGCTGCTGGAAGGGGGAGCTGAGGCGTTCCAGAAGCGAGGAGAGCGTTATGGGAAACGCTGATTCCTCATCGAACGATCCCGATTGGCCAGCCGTCCTCCGGCAGTTGGAAGGCGACCGCGAATCCATCCCGTGGCCACAGCGCGAAGCGATCCTGCCGCTCGACTGGCGACCGGCGACCACTCCCTCACCAGAGCTACTGGCTGTGGTGGAGTTGCTGGCCAGCGATTCCAAGTGGCAAGTGCGACGGCGAGCGGCTGCCACGTTGGTCTGGTTGCCTGAACTAAGTTTCAGTCGGCTGACGGCGGGGTTCAGTACCGACGAAAACGCCTACGTTCGCCGCGATGCCGACCGCGCTCTCGACAAACGTCGGCGCGGTGAAAAGAACTCACTTGCCAATGGCGAACGACCGGGCGAACTGGCGGCCGAGTATTCTTCGATGGAGAGACTATACGGTTCGCTGCCAACGCGAAAAGCTCGTCGAATCGTCGAGAAACACTTCGACCAGCTGGTGGGCGGCACGGTTCACAATATGCGGGGCCTGCTGACACCGATCAAGCACTACGCCGACGAACTGAAGGATTTGGCAAAGTCGAGTTCGCCGAGCCGCAAGCTGGTCAATCAGCACGCTCAAGCGATCTCCGCTCGGCTCGCTGATCTGGAGCAGTTCCTTCACGACATGCGGGCGTATGCGCAGCCGATTCCAACGCAACGTCGTCGCGAGCGGCTGGTCGATCTTGTCCGCGAGGCATCCGATGCGGCGCGTCGACACTTTGCCGGAACAGAGTTCGACTCGGTTCGAGTTGAGCTGCGGATCAATATCCCGGAGTCGCTGACTCTCGAAGTTGCTCGGCATCAGGTGTTGTCCGTCTTCACGAACCTGCTGCGAAATGCGCTCGAGGCGTTTCGTTCGGTGCAAAACGAGGTCGGCCCATTTTGGATCGCAGTCTCGGCCAACACGGACGAAGACCGCGTTTCGATCCTGATCGAGGACAACGGCGTCGGCTTCGGCGAAGACGACCTCAAGCAAATTCGGGAGTTCATCCCCGGCTACAAGACCATGAAACACGATGGGACGGGATTCGGACTTCCGACCGCACGACGTTACATCGAGGCGCACGGCGGCACGCTCGATATCGACAGCCAGATTCAGGCAGGCACGAAAGTGAGGATCGTCCTGCCCTTGGAAGCATGGGGAGAAGAAACAGAATGACTCTGCGAGCACTCATCATCGACGATGACCCGCACATTGCGGATGTAGTTTCAGACATCGTGACCTCGCTGGGTCACGCCAGCGATGCCGTCGGTTGCCAGGACGAAGCGCGCCAGCGGTTGGCGACGACCGCCTATGACTACTTCGTCCTCGACCTGGAGATTCCAGTTCGAGCCGAGCGCAGTCTGGCCCGCCTTCAAAACGGAATGAATCTGTTGAGCGAGTTGGTGGCTTCCCGGCTTGGTCCGGTGATTGTCGTGACCGGGTTCGGGAACAATGGTCCCGATCAGGGTGTCGCGTGCGTGAAACTTGGTGCAGCCGACTACATCGCCAAGCCGTTCGATCGCGGCATTCGCAGTCTGGATAGTGCGATCCTGGAAGCACTCAGCAAAGTGGGCAAATACAATCCCACGCCTGTTGACCGAAAACCGACTTCGCCGCCTCGCCCGTTTCCTGGGGGCGAAATGCAGTTGCTCAAGAAGCGACTTGTTCTGTGCGGAGTCGAAGTACCGCTCTCGCCTCTGATGCACCGGATTCTGGCAGTCCTCAGCGAGAAGACCGCCGCAGGCAAGTACGCCGCCTTCAGCGGGGATGAACTGGCCGAGCACGATGGCGTCCGTTGCAACCGGGGCCAGAACGGCATTTCGGAGACGATCCACCTGCTGCGAAAACGGATCTCGGCCGCAGTGTTGAGGGACGCACACATCGAAGTCGGTGACCAGGACATCATCCGCAGCAAAGGTCTGGGATACCGGATCAGCGACGCCATCACGGTTGTCGTCGGTGCCCGTCGACCAGCTCTGGTCACAGCGGGCGAATTCGAGAATATTTCGAATGACCCTGATCAGAGCGGACATGACCCTGATGATGTCCCTGTAAGCGGGCGAAATGTCCCTGATCGTGACCCTGATGTCCCTGTAAATGTCCCTGATCTGAGCGATCGCCAGCAATGGATCATGTCTCTGATCGGCAAAGGGACCGAAGTCCGTATCGGCATGGTGGTTGAGCATTTCCGATGCTCGGAAAAGACCGCCAAGCGCGATTTGTCCGAACTGAAAGAGCGTCGTCTCATCCGTTTCGTGGGCTCGCCACGCACGGGTCACTACCGCTTGATGTAAAACGGTTTACGCCGCGTTCTCGCTCATGGCCCACAATTCGTTGAGGTGCGGCTCCCGCTGGCCAAAAAACGCCGTGGCGAACGCATCGCGGGCCGGTGTCCAGGGTTCGAAGATGCGGCAGTTATCCCGATTTCTCACAAAAACCAGTCCGAATCGCTGTTTTGCGATACCTGACGACGTTCGTCAGTGCGGCAAAAACTCAGTTTCAATCGTGGTACTACTACCACGAAATGAAGTGGAGTCCCGCACATGGCACGAAACCCCAGTGTTTTTCCGTCGTCTTTGCTTCAGAAACCCACCGGACAGGCATGTGTCCGCGCGATGTGGCATGGATTGAACCGTCGTCGTGTGTTCAGTTCCATCAGCTGGTGTTCGGAGTAAACTGCAAACCCCGTCAGGTGATCTCGGCGGTGGCACTCGATAACACTGAAAACCACTCGATGCTTCGTTTCCGACGTGCTGAAGCGTCGTGAATACTCTGCGTCCGGGGCTGGATCTGGTACTCCTGCCGAACTTCAGGAATGCCAAACTCGAATGGAAGCGTGTGCTGCGATGAATCTTTGCGACTCATCCGCGCCATCCGTGTTATCCGTGGTCAAAAAATCGCATTTCAAACCACGGAGGCTGCGGATGACACGGATAAGATCTCGAACGCAAACTTGCCGCGTTGGACGAACTGAAAAAGTCCCTGCTGCATCAAGCGTTTTCGGGGGAACTGTAGGAGACCCTCACATGAGCCACTCATTTCGAAGTTCGGCTGCGTTCGGAAAGCGTATCGAGTTCTACGTCGTTGGCCTGATGCTGAAAGAGGGACTCGACGTGTACCTTCCGCTAGTTGACGATGATGCGATTGATGCCGTCGTAAAACGCCCCGATGCTTGATGTGCTCCAGTTGAAACGAGTCGTGGAACGGTAGTAAACCAATCGAAAGTGAGTTGTCATGAAACGTTACAATCGTGTCATGCTGGGCCAAAAGAGTGGGCCAAAAGAGCGTATTCGCACAGGAGTGCTTTGCCGGAAACTTCATCGGGGCTGATTTCGGTATTGCTCAGGATCTGACACACAAGCTTCCAGAAGACTGGCGAGCATTCAACCAGGAGTTCATTCCGGTCTTTCTGGCGGGCCACCCAGATAAGACGAGGATCAGCGCGGGGCTGGCCTGTGGAGCACTCTGGACGGTTTCCAAAGGCCTCAAAAAAGGTGACATCGTCATCAGCCCGGATGGTCAAGGTTCATATCGTGTCGCCGAGATCTCCGGAGACTACTACTACGAACCGGACAAAGTCCTTTGCCATCGTCGCCCTGTGCGGTGGCTCAATGTGACCATCCCTCGGACTGCGATGACTGAAGGCCTCCGAAACTCAACGGGATCCATCGGCACCGTAAGCGATATTTCGCAGCATGCAGAAGAACTGGAACGCCTGATCCACGGTGCCATCGGTCCGCAATTGTTCTCAAACGATGCGTCGGTGGAGGATGCATCCTCGTTTGCGTTGGAATCACATCTGGAAGAGTTTCTCATCAAGAACTGGACGCACACCGAACTTGGCAAGGACTACGACATCTACGAAGAAGACGGGGAGCTGGCACAACAGTATCAAACAGACACCGGGCCGCTGGACATCCTGGCGATCAGTAAGGACAAGCAACGCCTACTGGTCGTGGAACTGAAGAAAGGCCGGGCCAGTGATGCAGTCGTCGGTCAGACGCTTCGCTACATGAGCTACGTGAAGGATGAACTCGCGGAGGACAACCAAACGGTTCTCGGTGCCATCATCGCCCACGAAGATGATCAACGCATCCGCCGGGCTCTGACCATGACTCCGAACATCACGTTCTTTCGGTACCAGGTGAGTTTCAAGCTGGTGAAGGGGTAGGACATGGCAAGACAAGAAGACCACTTTGAATCTGCTATCGGGTCACAGGCGGCGGTGATGAATGCCTGGATCCTGTGGCGGTTCAAGGAGAAAAAACCGTGGACGATCGAGGACCTGAAGGCTGCTCTGCCGTGCGTCACAGACACTGCTGTGGAGCCACATATCCGGCGTCTCCGCAAAGACAGTGAGCGTGGTGGCTACGTCATGGAAGTAACCGGACAGTCAGGTTTGTTCGAAGCGAATCCAGCCAAGGTGCCGTTTTAGTGTGAACACATCCAAGCTTGAGTCACTTGAAGAACAGCGAAAATCGCGGCTGCACCACGCGTTCTCGGGACTGCTTTGAACTGGAGATCCCATTATGGCAAAGCTTGGCCCAGAAGCTGGACACATTTTTCGAATCACCCACGTTCGGAATCTTCCATGGATCCTCGAACATGGGCTGCACTGTGCGAACAGCAGCACTGTCGATCCGAACTTCGTACCGATTGGACTTCCAGATCTGATCAGGAAGAGGGCAGCATGGCCGGTCCCAGTTCCCCCACATGGGTTCCTAAGTGACTATGTCCCTTTCTACTTCACGCCTTGGTCGATCATGATGTGCAACATCACGACGGGATTCAACGGCGTCATCAAGAGACCCAATCGAGAAATCGCCATCATCGTGTCCAGGGTATTTCGTCTTGCTGATTATGGAGTTCCCTTTGTCTTTACCAATGGGCATGCTCGCTTGAAAGAAACAGAGTTTTTCAGCAACACATCCGATCTCGGAAGAATCGATTGGAAACTGCTCATCAACAAGGATTTCCAAAAGGATCCAGAGGATCCAGGAAAACTGGGACGATATCAGGCAGAATGCCTCGCTTTTCGACATGTTCCAGCACAGGCACTGCTTGGAATTGTTTGCTATGATCAGCAAAATGCGACACAAGTGGCGGGCGAAGTTGAGCGACGCGGGCTGGACCTTTCCGTGAAGGTCATTAAGGACTGGTACTTCTGAGATGATTCGATTCACGCAAGGAAATCTTCTGGATGCTGAAGTCGATGCCGTCGTCAACACCGTGAACACGGTGGGTGTGATGGGCAAGGGCATCGCATTGATGTTTAAGGAGAGATTTCCCGAGAACTTCAAAGACTACGCAGCTGCTTGCAAGAGAGGGGCCGTTCAGGTTGGTCGGATGTTTGTCACCAGGTCGTCAGAACTTGGAGGTCCTCGGTGGATCATTAACTTCCCAACGAAACAACATTGGCGGGGTTCCTCGAAGCTGGAATGGATCTCTGAAGGACTGATTGATCTGAAGAGAGTGCTTGCTGAGAATAGTATCCAGTCTGTCGCCATTCCTCCGCTTGGCAGCGGAAATGGCGGATTGGACTGGAACGATGTTCGCCCACTGATTGAGACTGCTTTCGCCAATCTCAGTAACGTCGAAGTTCAGGTGTTCGAGCCAACGGCCAAGTATCAAAACGTCACAAAAGGGCGTGGAGTCGAGCAACTTACACCGGCCCGTGCACTGATCGCAGAAATGATTCGCCGGTACGGCATGCTGGGACTTGACTGCTCCATCCTTGAGGTGCAAAAGCTGGCATGGATGCTGACACGAGAGATTCAGAAAAGTAAACTGGAAGATCCGTTGCAGCTCTCATTTCAAGCGAATCGCTACGGTCCATACGCCGCCAAACTTCCACATTTGCTCAATGCGTTAGATGGTAGTTACCTGCATTGCGAGAAGCGTGTCGTCGATGCATCACCTTTCGACCCCATACGGTTTGATCCGGAATGGGGTGCCCGACTAGCCGCATACTTCGTAAGGTCAGAAGTCACAGTCTATCAGGATATTGTGGAAGCGACAGAATCACTCATTGATGGATTTCAGTCTCCGCTGGGTATGGAGGCGCTGGCGACAGTCGATTGGCTTCTTGCAACCGGAAAATCCGCCCCAACTTTGTCTGGCATTCGTCAGGCTCTTGATGAGTGGCCAGATGGAGCTGGTGAACGCAAACAGAAGATCTTCAGCGATCAGCTCCTGCAAGCAGTATTGCACCGATTGACGTTTGACGAGACTTAATGGTGAATGAAGCCTAAACCAGAGCAGAACACATCGATCCGGCACTCGCTGCCGCAGGTTGGGGCGTCGTTGACGGCAGCAGGATTCGGCGTGAGTATCCAATCACACTGGGACGACTGGAAGGTCGAGGCCGACGTGGGAATGCCCTGAAAGCGGACTATGTCCTTGAGTACAGGAACACCAAGCTCGCAGCGGTCGAAACGAAAGCACTGGATGAAGAACTGACGGAAGGGGTTGGACAAGCAAAGGACTATGCTGGCAAACAGTCAGGTACACCTTCGCGACGAACGGCCGAGGAATCTACGGCATCGACATGGAGACCGGTCACGAAGGTGAGCTGTCCGCATTTCCGTAGCCCGATGAGCTCTGGAACAAGACCTTACGATTGCGAACGAATGGCGGGATCGCGCGTTCATTCCGTGTACACTGCTTCCGAATCCTCCTATTGAGATATCCGGGAAGCTACAGGTGGCATTGTCACAGGCAGATCGGGCGCTTGGTCGGCTCGATGGATCAATCCAGACACTCCCGCATCCGGATCTGCTCGAGTACATGTATGTCCGCAAGGAGGCCGTGCTTTTGAGCCAGATTGAGGGAACACAAAGTTCACTTCAGGATGTGATCGCCGCTGAGGCCAAGATTCTGGCACCGGACAGGCCTCAGGCTCATGTTCAGTTCGAGACCATTCACCCCTTTCTCGACGGCAGCGGCCGTGTCGGTCGACTGCTCATCACGTTCCTGCTTTGTGAACGTCAGGTGCTGCTCAAGCCAGTACTTTACCTGTCTTACTTCTTCAAGCATCATCGTCCGCAATACTATGAACATCTGCAGGCCGTGCGTGATACCGGAGCATGGGAAGAATGGTTGCAGTTCTTTCTGAATGGCGTGATTGAAGTCAGCGGACAGGCCACGGAAACAGCTCGTAAAATTCTCAGCCTTCGCGAACAGCATCGGCTGTCGATCACGGAGAAACTCGGGCGAGCGGCTGCCAATGGCTACCGCGTGCTTGAGCATTTGTATCAGCACCTCATTGTGTCTGTGAATGAAGTGCAGACACTGATTGGAACGACGTACCCCGCGGCCAACGATCTGGTGGCACGGCTCGTCGACTGCGGAATCCTCGCAGAGATCACGGGGCAGCAAAGGAATCAACGCTACATGTACAAGAGCTACATTGACCTGTTTCACGATCCATCGCCCGAACAGGCTCAATGATCGAGGGGCTGCAGCCGTGTTTGCCCAACAATTCCTTGTGCAGCATCAAGCTGGGCCGTCCTGTGCATTCCTTTTCCTATCTTTCCTAACCCACATATTAACGCAGAAAGTCCCTACCTGAACCTTCCGGGGTTCTGATGGTCTCATACCGATCATCACGGTGTTCCGAAGAGCGCTCTTAGCATTTCCATGTTGCCGATCTGAACCTGCACGGAAGCAAGAGTCCCATGATCCGAACACGACGATTCTCTGCCCGGATTTCCACTGCCTTGGGGCTCGCTCTTGTGAGCTTCCTGCATGAATCGGCAGTTTCTGCTGATCAGGTTTGTCCGCTGAATGTGACCCGCGACGCCGCGGTGCCGGAGTTCCTGGGTACAAGCTATCGGCCGGTCTCTCTGCAAGCGTGTGCGGAAGACTCCTGCGCGGAAGGCTGCGGTGAGATCTCTGCGACGCCGTCGTTCTGCGAATCACTGATGACGCGGCCAACGTTGCTTGGTGACTGGTGGGGAAGCCGCACACATCTTGCAGAAAGCGGTTTCAGTTTCAACGTGAGTACCACTCAATACTTTCAGGGTGTCGTGAGTGGCGGGCTGAACAACACCTCACGATACGGTGGCCGCAATGATCTTTTCATGAATGTCGATGGAGAAAAAGCCGGACTCTGGAAGGGTCTCTTCGTCACCATGCATGCGGAATCCCGCTACGGTGAATCCGTCCTTCGGGATACCGGTTCCATGCTTCCCGCCAATCTGGCGCTGGCATTGCCGCAGCCCACGGGAACAGTGACCTCGCTGACCGGTGTGAAAATCATGCAGTTTCTTTCCGAAGACATGCTGATCTTCGCGGGGAAGATCAACACCTTTGATGACTTCCATCAGCCGATTACCGGAGCAGGGGCAACCAATGGCTTCATGAATACTGCTCTGATGGTGAATCCGGTGCTGATCCGTACTGTGCCCTACTCCACATTCGGAGCCGGGTTCGCCATGCTGCAGAATCTGGAACCCGTCTTCTCGATGGCCGTCTTTGATACGAATGACAATCCAACGACTTCCGGATTCGATACGTTTTTCGATGACGGTGTATCGATTGTCAGCAGCCTGACTCTGCCGACCGAATGGATGGATCTGCCCGGGCATCAGGGGCTGATCGGAACGTACAGCACGGGAACCTACACGAATCTGTCTCCAAGCGTTTACTTTCAGCCCGGAACCGGCGTCGTTGTCGCTTCGCCTCCCAAAGAAGGCTCCTGGTCGATGGGTTATAGCTTCGATCAGTCATTCTATGTGGCACCGGACGACCCGAAAAAACGCTGGGGCGTTTTTGGAACGCTGGGAATCGCAGACGATAACCCAAGCCCTGTCCACTGGTTTGCAAGCACCGGACTCGCAGGAACAAGCCCCATTGCTGGTCGTTCTTCCGATACGTTTGGGGCAGGATATTATTACACCGGCGTGAGCGGTGCACTGAAGGATCTGGCTCCGGTGCTGCTGCCACTTGGCGATGAGCAGGGAGTTGAGCTTTACTACAACGTGGCGGTCACTCCGTGGTTCCATGTGACGCCGGACGTTCAGTTTATCGATCCGTTCCGTGAACGAGTGGACGAGTCTGTGCTCCTGGGGATTCGGGGAAAGATCGAGTTCTAAGCTTCCTGTGCTGTCATGCTGAGCATTCCAGCCCGTTCGAAGAACCTTTCGTATGAGACCTTTGGGGTTTCCTGACGTCATCCGCTTTACGCTGCCGGCTCTGTTGGCTGCGGTTTGCGGTCATGTTGCGTCTGCACAGGAAATCGGTGAGTTGTTCGAACCACTGGAACAACCATGGCTCTCCGTCAACGCTCCATTGGACGCCAGCGGCGAAGAAGACCGCATTGAGACAGATCGGGATTCCTTCACGCCTTCCACAAAAACCGCAGGCGAGGGACGAGCTATCTTCGAGGCGGCTTACTCGTTTCTTGATAATCGCTCGACGGATTCCACTCACAGCTTCCCCGAGATTATCACGCGCATCGGCATCACAGAACGCACGGAATTGCGACTGGGCTGGAATTATGAGATTGGTGGCGGCGGTTCCGTTTCCGGCGGGGACGCAGGTGGACTTCTGGAAGCATCTGGTTCCCGGGAAGAATCTCAGATGTTGTATGGGTTCAAGACGCAAGTTTCAGAACAGACGGGCTGGATCCCTGAAAGTGCCTGGATCGTGCAGGGGACAACTCCAACCTCCGGCCTCGAAACCGCCACTGACTTCCAGCTCGGCTACGTGTTCGGCTGGGAGATCATGGATCTCTTTACACTCGATTCATCACTTCGCTATGTGGCGACTCAGGAAGAAGGCGATCACTTCAACCAGTGGGCTCCTTCTGTTGTCGTGAAAGCACCACTGGCCGACCGTTGGAACGTGCATGCGGAGTACTTCGGTGTCTTTACCGAAAATCGAGGCGAAAACGTGGCGCCGCAGTACTTCAGCCCCGGGATTCACTATCTGATCACGCCGGATGTTGAAGTCGGCGTCCGAGTCGGCTGGGGCTTGAACGAAGAAGCCGCAAACTCGTTTGCTAACGTTGGGTTCGGGCTTCGATTCTAGACAGGCTTGCCGAAGACCCTTTTGGATCTTCGGCTTCATCAAGCGTCACAAGGGTCACAGGGTCAGCCTCTTGTGACTTCGATCGCGTCACGGCCTGTCACTTCTTCCTCCGTGATCGGATTGGAATACACGGCCTCCGGTGCCCGTCGTGCTAACGTGTTCTTATGTCGGATCCGGATTGTTTTTCTGATACCCCCTGGTCTCAGCGGCATGCACTTCAGAACGTTGCTGTGTTCTTTTTGGCTTTTGTGGCCAGGTGCATCTTCATCGGCGTGGCTCCGGTTTCGTTGAAGGCTCATGAGGCGCGAATGGGCCTGCCTCAGAAATGATGACTCCGTTTTTGCTGACGTATTCCTTCCACAACGCCAGCATGGCCTCTCGCTTGTCCGGGTGAGTCGCCGAAAGGTCATGCATCTCAGCGGGGTCTTCGTGCAGATTGATGAGTTCCCAGTCACCAGTGCCACCGGCCGCCTTCAGCAGGTACAGCAGTTTCCAGTCGCCCTGCCGAATCGCCCTGTTGCCAAACAGTTCCCAGCCAAGACAGTCGGTATCGCTGCGAATGTGCTGTTCGCGCCCGGCAAGAAGTGGCCACAGCGATTTTCCCTGAGGCATCGCGGCGCTGTTCCCTGCTCTGACGGCGGGATGTTCAATGCCTGCGGCTTCAAGAAGCGTCGGCACGATGTCCATAACGTGCATCACGGAGCGATTGAGTTTCCCCTGAAGCATCACACCTGGTCCGCTCACAATCAAAGGAGCACGTATTCCGCCTTCCGCTTCGACACCCTTGTAGAGACGAAACGGAACACTGCTTACCTGAGCCCATGCCGGGCCGTACTCCACACAGGATCCAGGGCGACCCCAGTTCTCAGGACGATTGTCATACGTCTTCTCAAACCATTCCCTCGCCGTCGGTGCGAGTTTGGCCATAAGTTCTCCCATATCTTCTCCGGCTGCTCCGTTGTCTGAGATGAAGAGGATCAGTGTGTTGTCGTACTCGCCAGTCTGCTTCAGATGGCCGATCAGTCGGCCAATCTGATCATCCATGTATTCAATCATGGCCGCATAGAGTTCCATCTTGCGAGCCGAATGCCGACGCTGCTCTTCGGTCAGAGCATCCCATGCGGGGATATGGGGCAGTCGCGGAAAGCACTTCACATCGCCGGCCACGATTCCCAGTTGCTTTTGTCGAGCCAGTCGTTCTTCACGAATCACATCGTAGCCACGGTCGTAACGGCCCTTGTATCGATCCATCCATTCCTGCGGCACTGCAATCGGACCATGCGGTGCCTGGTAGGCAAGGTAAGCGAAGAACGGTTGATCCGCTCGACTTTTCTCGCTGATGTTCTCAATCACGAAGTCTGTGAAGTTCTTTGTGGAATAATAATCCTTCGGCAGTGACTCCAGCCGCTCTCCGTTGCGCGAATAGGAGACCCGCGGTTCGGTCGGAAGCAGTCCCTGCATGTCAGCCCAATGGCTTCCTGCTCCCTGCAGCATGGCGAAATCGCGATCAAATCCCCGAGCTGCCGGCCATTGATCGGACTTGTCTCCCAGATGCCACTTACCGGCCATGACGGTGTGGTATCCGAAATCCCTCAGAAGTGATGGCACGCTGGGAAGGCGAGTATTCAGATAGCCTTCGTATCCCGGTTTTCCTTTCTGAGCAGCACCGGACCATTCTGCCATGTTTCCAATACCGGCGATGTGGTTATCCGTTCCCGTCAGCAACATCGAACGCGACGGAGAACAACTGGGGGCAACATAGAAGTCGGTGCCTCGCAGCCCTCGAGCCGCCAGCGCATCGATGTTGGGTGTCCTGATTTCTCCGCCATAACAACCCAGGTCCGAATAGCCCATGTCATCGGCGACGATCAACAGAACGTTCGGCCTGCCTGCGGGAGCATCAGCTGCCAGAACACCGGAGCCTGTGCACGGCAGCCACATAAAGAGAATCGCCAGAAATCTGCTTGTGTTCATTCGGAACGAACTCCGGAAAGG
>JAEUII010000319.1 GCA_016795145.1 Planctomycetaceae bacterium | reverse complement strand
AGCAAAATGTGTTGTGCCACATCGCGCGACAGCAGAGTTGTGTTCGATGAACCAGTGCCAGTCGAAAACACGGCACTGGTGCCTCGAATGACACCATCCGCCGGAGCAATCAGTCGCGCGACGAAACCATTCTTGCGCCAGGCAGACGCATCTTCTTCGATCACGCCGTCGGCGACCGACAGCTGAGGAGTCACCTGGCCGTTCCAGTAACGAGCTGTCCCGTTGAGCCGATCACTCGGAATGGACTGCTCGGAGTACGCTTCGACAAATCCAGGATAGACCGTCTTGCCCTTGAGCGAAATCTCGCGAGCATCGGCGGGCACCGGAATTCCGGCACCGACGGCTTCAATGCGTCCGTCGCGAACAACGATCGTCGCGTCATCCAGCGTCTGCCCCGCGCTCACGACGACCTTAGCGCCGGTCAGCGCGTAGACTCGAGGCGGGTTGCTGCGAATGGGTTGCTGGGGAGTCGACGTCTCGTCCGCCGAAATGGATCCCAGAAACAGAGGAACGACAGAGGCGAGTACGGCCAGAGAAGCCAGCAATCGGCGAGGCATAGAATCATGTTCCCGTCAGTAAGTGCATGCACGCTCCGGACCAGATCGTCGCCGGAGAGTCGCCCAAACTACCGGCTCTGCCCCGTTTTTCCAGAATCATACGGCCGTTCCGGGAGGAAATTTGCCAATTTAGCCACGTACTGGCCGGCTGACACCATGCCGCTCGCCAATACATGCGGTGAAACTATCGCTCCGACGATAGAAAGTTGGGGCAGAAATCCGGGCGAGCGGGATGCGTCAGCTTCCCGGTACGATATCGTGGTGCCAATCCCTGGCATACTTCACTCTCCGTCGGTCTTGCACTGACGGACGCTGCAACTCGCAGCATAACCGCCATTGACTTAGAGAAACCTTTCGCTATTCTGAATAGAGAAAGGCTTCTCTATTCTGTCGGGAGTCGGGCGATGCGTGAACTGGGCTCTTCGCAACCCACAGCCGTTGAGCTGGAGATTCTTCGAATCCTCTGGGATCTCGGGCCAAGCACAGTTCGCGACGTGCATTTGCGATTGTGCGAGGGGAAAGAAACGAATTACTCGACGACCGTCAAGATGCTGGCGGTGATGCTCACCAAGGGACTGGTCAAACGCGATGACTCCGTTCGTCCGCTGGTCTATCGAGCCGCGATGACTCGCGAGCGCGCGGCCAGGAGCTTTCTGACGGACTTGATCGAAAAGATCTACGACGGTTCGGCGATGGCCCTGGCGCTGCAGGCGCTGGCAAAGGGTAAGGCGTCCAGGGAAGAGATTGAAGAAGCTCGACGGCTGCTCGACAAAATGGAGGAGAAGCAATGAGTGTCTTTTCTGTTCCGTCAGATGTAACAGCAGGAATGTTCTCCGAGGCGACAATGGAACGACTCGGACGGGCGCTGTTTCATTCGCTGTGGCAGTTCCTGTTGATCGCGATGCTGGCCATGATCGTTCTTCGCTTTGTCAGGCGACCATTTGCGAACTTGCGATATGCCATTTTGGTGAGTGCGATGGCCGCCTGTTTCGTTGTTCCCGTCGCAACCTGGGCTCTTCAGCCAACGAATCGTAGCGCGGCGGCAACGACGGTAAGCGATGCAGGAGCAGAGTTTCCTGATGAAGACAACGTGGAACAAGCGCACCCGTCTCAGCAGGTTCCGTCAGGCACCAGCGCCGAAATAGAAAAAACGGTTCTCGACATTTTGCGAAAGCCGTTCGTCGATGATCCAGGCAAAGGCACATGGCAGCTCGACGCTCACGACGTTGCTGTTCACTGGAAGTTGCGCGAACTGCCGCAACGAACGGACGTTATTAAGACACTGTTCAAAGTGGTTGATCGTACGGTTCCTTCGACGATGGATGAGCGAAGGCTGGCAATGGAGTTCCTTGGCGGAGCCGATCCAAGAAACCTTGTTCCGCGTCTCAAGAAGGAATTGGAAAATGCGATCGCTGATCCCGCGAAACCCTTTGCTGCATACCATGAAATTGAAATACTCGGGCGAATGGGTGAGCATTCTCGTTCTTCGGTGCCCTTGTTAGTCAAACTCCTGGATTCGAAGGACCGAGTGGCCTACGACGCTGCAGTTAATGCTCTCATCATCATCGGGGCTCGTTCTCCTTATGTGATGAACGACCTCGCCAAACATACCGACGATCCGATGACGGTCTATCAACTCGGTCGCTACGGGCAGATTGCCAGGCCGTTGGGGCCTCTCTTTGTGAAGCTCCTCGATTCACCGTCAAAGGAAACTCATTCCTATGCAGCATTCTCGCTCGTGAAATCCGGGTTTGATGAATCGCGTGGATTGAGCGTCCTGATCGCCGATGTGGCGGCTGGACAATCAGAGGACCGATGTCGAGCCGCGACTTCGCTGGCCGCACTTGGAAGCCAGGCCGCCTCGATGATTCCAAAGTTACGTTCGTTCGAAAACGATTCCGATCCGCACGTTGCACAATCCGTTCAGGAAGCCATCGTTCGCATCGAGAAAGACGATCGCATCTTCACTCATTCCGAAGAAGCGACGAAACGAGAAGCCGCACAGGAAGCCTCAGCGGCACTCAATCCACAGATGGAGTTTACGCTTCGAATGCTTGGAGGTGACGAGCAAACTCCGCTGGCTGGAATCGAGATCGTCGCGACTGACGGATATGGTGCTTCGCAAAAGAAGTTTGGTCCTTTCCTCACGGATGCGACGGGAACGACTCTCTGTAAGCTTCCGCAGGGGTTCTACACGCTTCACCTTGATTCCAAAAAACAGTTGCCGTGGTTGCCCTACGAAAACTACTGGAAGGATCTTCCGCCTCCGGGAATGAAGTCGCTTGATCTCAGAGTCACGGGTCTCGGTGTGGAGAAATGGCTGGGCGGTGAGATTCGCGAGACTGGAGTTGAACCCGGCAATTCTGCGGATGAACCGCCTCGTGTCACGTACACGCTGCTCAAGCCCATCGAGCTGGTCTTGCGGGCCGTCGATATCGACACCGGCAGGGGAATTCCAGGTGCGACTTTCTATTTTGAGTCCGCAGTGGCTGAAGACTGGGCACGTCCCTTTGACGGAGCAAACATCGGGGCGAACCAGCATCGCGATGGCGTCTACAACTTTGACTCGAATGACTACAAGACGGACGCTGACGGCAACTTCAGGCGATTCGTATCCGATGGCTACTTGAGACGACCCGGAGATAGCGACTACGGACCGGCGTACGGAGTATGGAAAGCTCCCGAAGGTTACGAATTGGTTGAGCCGAAGGCGGAAGTCGCTCTTGAGTATCCGGCGAAGAACCAGTCTCGCGTCGAGCAAGTGTTCAAGTTTCGAAAGAAGAAATAGGAGACTCGCCGGAGCTGAGGTTTGAAAACTGATCGTCATCCCCGCAAGGCCGGGATGCATGATCCGGCTCTTCCCCGCGAAAACACTGCTCAATAGCCCCGTCTGCCGTGGGCGGAATCCGCGACTTCCGCAATTCCTGTAAGATTGTTGCTTCGGCCTGGTTAAGCTTCCTGCTGGGCGTACAAAGACGGCCGTCGATGGCCGTGCCGCTGGGAATCTGGGCGAGTTTCGGATGGATGGTCAGCCAACAACTCGAAAGAGCCTTCTGAATCGACTGCAGGGAAGTCGTGATGAGTCGGCGTGGGGCGAGTTCGTGCTGATCTACGAGCCTTTGCTCATGCGTCTGATGCGAAAGCGAGGTTTGCAGGAAAGCGATGCTCGGGACACAACGCAACAGGTTCTGGTACGGATCAGCCGTGCGATTGATGGCTATCGGCCGGATGGTGGACACGCATCATTTCGGCGCTGGCTGTTCTGCATTGCACGCAATGTCGTTGTGACCTTCCTGTCAAAACAATCACGGCACCCGATGTTGCTCGACGACTGGGAAGCCGCCGAACAACTGGAACCTGCTCTGGCGACCAGTGATGAAATGAAGTGCTTTCAGCACGAATACGATCAACAGGTTTTGGCGTGGGCCATCGAACAGGTGCGCTATGAGTTCCGCGAATCGACCTGGCTGGCATTTGTTCGCACCAGTGTTGAAGGTCATCCCGTTTCAGAAGTCGCCAGTGAGCTGAAGATGTCGCCGGGAAGCATCTATGTGGCACGCAGCCGGATCGTGGCTCGGCTGCGGGTGAAGGTCGAAGAGTTTGAGGCGAAGTCATGAAACAAAGCATCTCTCACTATGACGGCGATTGCCTGCAGAAGCTGCTTGACGATGCACTTCAGGAGCCGCTGTCGACTCAAGTGGCCGAGCATATCGCTGTCTGTTCAGCGTGCCGAGAACGACTGGAATCGCTCGCTGGCGAACCGCAATGGTGGACGCGAGCCTGCAGTGGTGTTCAAACCATTCTGTCTCAGCCACAACACTATTCTAGCAGCACGATTGAAGACTCAGCGGCTGACGATGCGAACAATTCCAATGACGAGTCCCGCAGTGACCATTCGTTCGTCACGGACTTTGCCGTTGACTTTCTGGAGCCCAACGACGCAAACGGCACGCTTGGGCGACTGGGTGACTATGAGATTCTGGAAGTCATCGGTCGTGGCGGTATGGGAATCGTGCTGAAGGGTTATCAGCGTGAATTGAACCGTTACGTCTCGGTCAAAGTTCTGGCTCCGCATCTCGCCACCAGCGCGGCCGCGCGACGCAGATTCGAACGGGAAGCTCAGGCGACCGCAGCCGTCGTGCATCCTCATGTGATGGCGATTCATGCAGTCGCCACCAACGCGAAATTGCCGTACCTGGTGATGCCACTTGTGGCGTGTGAATCATTGCAGCAGCGACTTGATCGCCAGGGACCGTTACCACTGAGGGACATTTTGCGGATTGGCACACAAGCGGCCAGTGGCCTTGCGGCCGCTCATGCACAAGGCTTGGTTCATCGCGATGTTAAGCCGGCCAACATTCTTCTGGAAAAGAGTGTCGATCGAGTCATGCTGACCGACTTCGGTCTGGCTCGAGCTGTGGACGATGCAACTCTGACTCGCAGCGGCGTGATTGCGGGAACACCGATGTACATGTCGCCCGAACAGGCCGGTGGCGAACCGATCGACCATCGCTCCGACCTGTTCAGTTTGGGCAGCGTGCTTTACGCGATGTGCGCTGGTCGTCCGCCATTTCGAGCCGAAACGACATTCGGGGTTTTGCGGCGTATTCGCGAATCCGAGCCTCGCTCGATTCGCGAAATCAACCCGGATATCCCTGAATGGTTTGAGCGTATCGTGCTCAACCTGTTATCCAAGTCAGCCGACCAACGGCTCGATACCGCCTCAGCCTTGTCGACGCTTCTGGAACAATGCCTGGCCCATGTTCAACAGCCGACAGTCATCGCACTACCCGATCATGAATTGGTTCGAACTCCGGTGAACGTTGCATCACGGAGTCGCAGGTTTGTGGTCGTCTCTTCGCTGTTGATGGTTGCCACGATGCTGACAGTGCTGTGCATGTCTGTCTTCTGGCAACGCGATCCAATTTCCAGCCCACCCGGAAGTTCGGCACCTGTTCCAACAGTACCGGAACCGTCGTTGGACTGGAACGCGTTGCAGTCGGAGATTGACGAGACCTCGCGGGTCATCGAACAGCTTGATGCCAACTCGAAACGGGACCTGGAAGAATGATGCTTCCGAGCTGCCTTCGAACAGGTTTCGATGTTCAGAGAACCTTGAATTGATGAGCACGCGACACAGGAACTGCAGGACAACGAATACTCGGACAAATCGCCTAAGAGGATAATGATGAGACTCACAGGACATTACATACTTCGTTTGCAGACGATTGACATGCTTGTTTTCCTGATGCTGACTGGTTCCGCCCTGACTTCGGCGAACGTCTGGGCACAAGAGACCACGCCAAGAACGGGAATGCCCCAGTCACAAACAGGCGTAGATCAAGAAAAGTCCGATCCGCCTGCAGCCGCCTGCGAAATGGTGGACATCACTGGCACATGGCAAGTCAAATACATTGAACCGGTTGACAGCAAAAACACGTTCCTTACCTGGGAAATTCGGCGAGTTCAACAGGGCGAAATAGACTTCCTCATCGATATGCCGTGGGTCAAAGAACCTGTACGTGTGCCGGTCAAATGGTCAGCCGTTCGGCAACGTTTTGAAGGTGAGTACAAATACGAAGAGAGTGACACAGAGAACTATAGTTTCTTCACGCTGCAACCGCAGGCTGATGGCAACTCGCTCCTTGTCATCCATAACCCCATGAAAGAGTCCGAAGCGTATGTGACTGAAATCTGGACCCGGGTGTCGCGGACCCTGGCAACAACGTTTCCTCCGAACGGTCTTCAACAGCTCGAAACGCCGCCAACGGAGAGTCGTACCGAAAAGCTGATGGAGGGGGCGGATCCCCCCGCCGGTGGCACAGTGATGACCAACGTGCCGTTACAGCCATCCGCACTTCCCAACACGCCAGCGGCAAACGATCTGCTCAAGCGACTTGAAGCACAGGAGTCCTCCGCCGCAACAGCAGCGAACGAAATTCGACGACTCCAGGCGAACGGGGACGCAGCAGAAACCATCGCCCCGCATCAAGCTCAACTGAAAGCCCATTTGCAGACCGCTTTCGAATTGAAGATGCAGCTTGAAGAACTTCAGGTGAAAGAACTTCAGACGCGTCTTAGCCGACTCGAGCGTCAGATCGGCCAGCGCAAGGAACTTCGCGACAAGATCATCGAGCGACGTGCGGCGGAACTGCTGAATCCGGATGTGAGCTGGGAAAACACAGCCACGAAGACGTCGGTCGCAGTGCCTCCGATCGCAGGGGCGACGGATCGTGACGGTGGGCGCCGTCGGGATCCTTTGCCAAATCCCAATGCAATCCGGCTGCGATGTGACCGACGCATGTCGATCAACGACGGCACTGAAGTTGTTTTTGTGGACAACGGGCAAGTTGCCATCATGTCCGTGTCTTCGGATAGGCCGGTGGAATTCAGCTTTGTGGAGGGAGCCGAGAATAGTCGTGGCCCGTTCTTGTTGAGCTTTCAGTACAACGACAGCGATGCAACTGCAGCAACGTGGCTTGCAAACAACGTTCTTCCTGTTGAATTCCTTGCCGGCGACCAGGATCGTGCAACATCTGGTCAGCTGGTTGAAAAGGTTGTCTACGTCGATTCAGCGAGCGGAGCCGTCGGGACAATTTCGTCTCATACCATCGAACCTGGTGTCAATCCTCTGAACGTCGCAGCGGACAAGGGAATCATCATTGGGGTTGTTCGAATTTCAAAAGGAGTGCTTAAGACGTCCGCAAGTGCTGATGAAACCACAAACACTGCGTCCACTCAGAAAAACGCACCACCGCCAAATACGGCAGCTACTAAAGTTAATGATCCCCGGGGCCCTGGTATTGAGGCCATAGCTGCTCGTCTCGATACACCCTCGGCCGCGATCAAAAACCTTTCCGTCACGACCGATTACAAAAAGCGTCACGTTTACGGACTTCCATTTGACGCACCGATCGAACTGACTTTTGTCACCAAAACAATCATCGACAATGAAGGCCGACTGCGAGTTGAGACCGCAGGCCAGCAGATCAACATCGAGCCCGACGGCAAGTCTGCGCGAGCGTACAACGGTCGATGGGAGACGGTCTTCCAAAAGGGCGAAGCAAGAAGTCTCACATGGTATGAATCGAATCCGCCGACGGCATCGATCGACAGCTTTCCGTCGCTTCACGGAATTCATCCACAGGAAATCACGACGCATTTTCAATCGAAGCCCGTCTCGGAGATCATTCGAACGGGTGCCGCCGAAGTCACCGAACGCGTCATGTGGGATGATCGGCCAGTCACGATCGTACAGACAACGCCTCACCAAAACGCCAACGACGCGCGGCGCTATCGCTTCTGGATCGACCTGGAACGCAACGTGGTCGTTCGCCGAGCGATCTCGATTCGCTATGCGGAAGGCCAGCCATGGCAGGAATATGCTCGAATCGAAAACCACGACTATCAGGAGATTGCTCCGGGAATCTGGCTGCCAGGCAAAGTGAAGTACGAGAGCCTTGAAGTCACCCCTGAGCTGACTCCCGCGAAACTCAGTTGGAGCTTTGAAGGCACCAACCATGATTGGATGGTCAACCGCGATTTACCAGCTGACACGTTTGAGCTTGCGTTTCCTGAAGGCACTTTTGTCAACGATCACCGGACGAAGTCTGCCGAACTAACTGAGAGTCAGGACCATCACGCAAGTACGCCGGACAAAGATCCGGCTATCAGCGAACTGCAACTCGAAGCTCGCAAGGCATTGCAGAAGTCATGCGAGTCGATTCAGTGGATGCAGAAGTTCGACATGCTCGTTACTCAACGCTATAGGCATCCAGAACTTGGAAAGGTCGTGGTCAAAGAGCGGCTTCGCCGCGACGCTCCGCGCATGGTTGCAAGCTCCACTATTGTGCTTGAAGACAAGCCTAACTTTGCCGGCAACCTAACCAATTGGTCGATGGACGATGGTGAGATGTTTATCTCCCGTTCGACTAGTATTGGGCAAAAGAAGCTGACGGGCGGTGTGACTGTTAAAAGACGGAACCAGGAACATTGGAAGATGCTCGAGGCCACTGGCAGTTTTGCAATGGAAGGTCATGCCTGGGGCAATGCAGGAAAAACTATCACCGAGTTACTTCTCGAGGCAAAGCACCTTGACGTTCAACTGGAAAAGGTAAACGACCAGGAGTGTCTCAGGATAACTGACCGCAGTGAATGGGGGGACATGACAGCGTGGATCGAAGCGGGTCCATTGAGACGGCTTCGGAAATGGGAGAGCCGAAAGGAACGTGGAAATCGCTATGCTGACAGTCGTGTTGGTGAAGAAAGGAACACTACGCATTCAGAGTCATTTGAACAACTCGTCGACAACATCGACTATCAATCGATCGGGGGAAGGGATATCGCTGTTCGGTGCCGCGTCTGCAATCGAATCAATCCCGGCGGCGGGAAGCCACCAGAAGAGTATGTAGCAGTCTTCGAACGCACTAATGTCAACTTGCAACCTGACTTCAGCACTGACAATCCTTTCATTCCTGACTTTGACCCAGGGGCACGTATATCGGACTGGGACAGTCACGATCGCGATGAAGCGTTCTACTGGAGAGACAAGAAGCTGAAGAAATGACGTAACCCGATAGTCCCGAGTCGCCGTGCTCGATTAGTCGAATTTGATTAGTTCTCTCTGAAAAGGAAATTTGAAATGAAGTCTACATTTTCTTTCGCAGCAATTTTGTCAGCGATCGCTTTCGGCGCTCTGCTTGGGGCACTGGTACATCCCGGTGTACCTGAGATCGCAATTGTCTGGGCGCTGGCCGTCGGCCTGCACTATGTGTTTCGCCCTCGTACCTCCGAGAAAACCACAGCCGCCACTTAACTCAATTTCGCATAATAGAGAGTTCCCGTAATGAATGACAAGCGACTATTTGCGCATCTTGCACTTGCGTTGTTAATCTGCGGTTTGCTCGGACCCTTCGTGGTTGCCATTTTCGGCAGCCGGGAACTGGCCCTTGGATTTGGTACGGTCGCTGAAATTATGGCATTGGTCTTCGGAGTTCTCAGTTACAACGAACGGATAGGCAAGCTTGTTACTGCAATCTGCGCTTTTTTCGTACTGCTGGCAGTCACGACGACGGCCGTGTTGATTCCAATTCGTGAGCGACAACTCACCGGGCAACGCGAGGCATCATTGGAGCGAATGATTCATGACGGTGAAGCCAATCGAACGCTGCCAGCAATGGAGAGAGACGCAATCAAACATGAATAAGGAACATTCGTGGTTGCGCATCTCTTCCGGAGATTCGACAAGTCGATTGCCGCGACTTGTGATACTAACCTTGTTTACAAATTAGCCATGAACGGACGATCACGACTGTCAGTACAAATACTGCAATTGCGACAGCACCAATCGTACGTTTGCGATCATTTTGTGGTTTTGATTGCGGGGCACCAGTGTCCACGCGACTGCAATATCGAGCGCAGATCCATTGCCTGGGTATGCTGTAATCGCTTCGAGCGACAACACCTCCAGCCAAAGATTAAATCGGCGAACTCTTGAAACAACAAGCAACTTAGCATGATTTGCCAAGAATGTTTCATGAATTCTGAGCAAGCTCCTTATAAGGTAAAAGCATATAATGGTTTCCAGCAATCGTCCTGATTTGCTATCGACACCCGACAACGATTACTCATTGTACGGTCGCTTAATGGCGAGATCGATCCTTCAATCAAGCATCGCCGTGTTGATCGTGGCCTTTGATATCTTCGTTTGGTTGGCCTTTGTGACTGTCCCGCCTCCGAATCCTTGGATGATGGGTGAGACGGCTTTCACTCGTATACTTATCACTTATGGCATTGCTTTTTTTGGGGCAATTGTTGTTAGTTCTGCGGCTCCAGTTATCGACTGGAGGCTCAATCGGAGCTTATACCGATGGCTGTCACTACCGAGTGTCGCATTTTTGATCATTGTACTCTACCGCGCTTGGTTCGGCCTACCGCTTTCAATGGGCTAAGTAGTAGAGGGGTGCATCCGTTAATTGGTGGTCGTTGATTTTGGGATGGAGAGGGATTTCCAGAGGTTGTGCCAGTTGTGCGCGCGGAGGGCGGTGATGGCAGAGGCTCCGGGAGGTGACCAGTGCATGCCGGGGCCTTTGAGACGAATTCCGACAAGCTGGCGAGCTGTGGATTCGATCATCCCCGTGCCGATTTGATAATCCGAAGCGCGATACGATGAATAGTCGGTGATACCGACTCGACTGCGGAAGTAATTTCGCAGACACACCATGGCCTCACGTTTGCGATTTCGCAGGCCTTTCATTTCGGCATCCAGCGACTTCACGAGCCCTTCGCCACCCTCGGTTCGAAGTGTCGCCAGAGCGGAATCCACCCATGCCTGACGATCGGTTTCAGGCCAGACAGTCTTCGCACAGTCCCAGATGTGTTCACTGGCGTGGAACCAGTCGAGAATGCCGACAGCATCACCAAAGTGCTGTTCGTGAATCGACCAGCACCATTCACCGCCGTCGGCAGCGAAGATCTTTTCGGTAGCCTCGCGATAACCACAGCGGCACGCAAGACGATAGAGCGACAGGGCAAACGTTGCCAAATCTTCCTGACCCCAGATCACGCGCTTATGCCAGTGTTCGTGGTCGTCCTGCCAGTAGACGCAGCCCACTCGCATCTGTTTCCAGATCAGCCGACTACGTCCCGGATGCTGCAAATCGGGCTCGGTTTCGTTCGTGCAGTACATAATTCCATCGCAGCTGACGTAAATTCGTGACGGATGAAATTCTGCCGCGATACTGGTCGAATTCGAGTGCACAGCTTCCTGCTTCCGGACGGAATCGACATGTCCGCCAACGTCGTGCACCAGTTCCAGCATCTCGTCGTGGCCCAGATGCACACCGTGCTGATCGGCCATCAGCTGCTCAAGCCGCGTGAAGTGTTCGAGCGTCGCCAGCTGGCAGATTTGTTTCCCCAGATGCCTTGTGATTCGATGACGGCCACAGCAAATGACAGCGTCTGCCGGCGTCTGCCATGAACCACATTCGCGACATCGATAACGCGTTCGTTCGAGGCAAAGTTCCCCGCTGAGACTCATGATCGTGACCCGTCGACGTCCGTGATTCTGCATGGGCTTGCCGCAACAGCACGGCCTTCGCAGGGATTGAGCCACTTCACTGAAAGCTTCTTCCAGGACCACCTGCCCTACTCGGTCCTTCAGGCGTTCTGTCTGTTGCTCACAGTCGATTGCCGCCCCGGAAATCTCCTGTTGCAAAACTGCCACTTCCCGGCCACCAATCCGGACGATAATCTCTACGTTCATGGGGGTACCCTCCTTGGGTTTGCGAGGCTCCAAGCCTCTTGTTGCAGAAATTTGGTCCCCAACAGGGTACCCCTGTCTTTTCTAACCCTCCACTCTTTTCCGCTGCCACCACCATTCAGCGGATGCACCGAGTAGTAGAGTTCACATTCACATACCATCTGAATCAGAGGCAACCATGTCGATCCGCGAATTGATCCGAAGCGTCGTTGGACATTTGTCGAGTCGACGCACCGCCAGGCGGTCTCGACCAGTCTCCGTGGAGCCACTTGAATCTCGGACGCTGTTGGCCGCATCGGTCGGAGTGCTGAAAGACGTCAAGTTCGGCGCGGACAGCAGTGCCTTTCCTGCGGGGCAG
>JAEUII010000280.1 GCA_016795145.1 Planctomycetaceae bacterium | reverse complement strand
GACCGCAAATAACTAAGTACAAGGAATCGATCTGCGAACAACCCCGGATGATTCTGAAGCAGGCTGAGCTCTTCATTGAGCTCAGCCTGCTTTCGTTTACTGAACCGATGAGCAGGCTAGCGAACAAGTCGCACAAGGAATCAGCAGTTTCCGGTGTCCGTGCCCACGACTTCTCCTGAGAAATTCAGCGGGATGCTGAAGTCGTATCGATTCTGGCGAAGGAGTGTCCGCCGATTCCTCGAAAAACGCCACAAATCGGTTTCTGGAATTGAGTCGGCTGGAGCACGCTCTGAAAGATGTGCGCGAGATTTGCAGTACGGACCGAGATTGTCGGCACCCGTTTCTGTCGTTGTTCTTCCCCTGGGGTTTAGCAGGCACTCACAGAATTGTGCCCGTTGATCTGGAACTCACCTCACCATGGCCATTCGCAGCAAGCAACAGTCTGAGACCTCTGTGAGCCAGCTGATCATCTCCGACTCATCGCAGAATCAATCGTCGGTTCGCATTACCGAAGTCCTCCGTCGTCAGCGATGGGTGATCCTCGGGATGGCGTGCCTCGGTGTTTCACTGGCCAGTTGGTACTGGACCAAAGCGACGGTCTGGTTTGAGTCTCGGTCGAAGGTCCTGGTGAGTCAGCGTGATCCCGGGATCACAAGTACCACCGGTTCAGCAACTGCCGATACTGTGGTTAACGAGGATGTGCTTGCAAATCACATGGTGATTGTGCGCAGTCGCCGCATCATTGAAGAGGCTCTCAAGTCGCACCAGCTTGATTCACTGCCGTCCATCCAGGCGCAAATCAAAGACCGAGCGATTGACGCAACGGGTTATGTGATTGAACACCTGAAACTCACCCGGGGAGGTGAAGGCACTGCTCGCGACGCAAGAATCCTGACCATCAGCTTTGAACACACTGATCCGGATGACGCCCGCCTGGTTCTCGAAGCAGTCATCCTGGAATATCAGAAGTTTCTCTCAGGACAGCTGTCCCGAGCGATGTCGGACGCAAACAGCATCGTGAAGGATGCCCGCAACAGCCTGGAAGAGGAACTGGATTCGATTCAGGATGAATACATCAAGGCGCGGCAAAACGCTCCAGTGCTGTTTCAGGGAGATGGTAGCAGCAATGTCTATCTCGAACAGTATCGCCGGCTTCATGAGGAACTGCTGACGCTCGACATCCAGGAGTCCGGTCTGAAAGAAAGACTCGAGAAGGCGCGCTCACTGATTGGTTCAAAGAAGGAAGGCGAACAAGTCACGATTGAAGATCTTGGTGTCATTGATACAGAAAGCCTGACCCGACTGGGCGCGTTTGCAGGTTTGCAGGCGAACTCTGCGAAGTCAGCGGAGTTCCAGGCGTCTCAGCCCGAACGTCTCGAAGAGGCGCGCACAAGCTACAGTCATCTGCTGAAACTGATGTCTGAAAAACGCCGACTGGAAGCGGACTTCGGACCAGGTCATCCGGATGTTCGCAAGCTGGAAGAAGAAATCAAACTGGTTCAGTCATTCGTCGATGAACGCGCCGAGAAGCTCAGCCCCGGCTGGGACGAATCACAGCTCAGCCCGGGAACGCTCCTGAAGGCTTATGTGGCATTCCTCGAAAGCGATCAAACGTCCATCGAAGACCGACGACGCGAACTGAAACTGCTGATCGCTGATGCAGAAAAGCAGTCGCGCGTCCTGGTAGAATTTGAACTGAAGGAAGGAATCCTTCGATCTCGACTGGAGCGGACTCAGGCGCTGTTCGACGGACTCGTAGAACAACTGCGAGGACTCGATCTGGCGTCCGGCATGCAGGGCTACATCCACGAACTCCTCGAAGCTCCTCGTCCCGGTTCCCAGGTCTGGCCAAGTCTGCCTCTGTGTGGTGCGGGAGGCCTTATTCTGGGGTTGATGGCAGGTCTTGTGCTGGCTCTTGTCAATGATCAACTGGATCATCGATTCCGGTCATCCTCAGAAATCGACTCTGCGATTGGTCTTCCAATTCTCGCACGAATCGGACGACTCAAGCTCGACGGTAAGTCTCCGATCGTTCATGACAAGACACCGGAAAGTGAATCGTTCCGACTTGTTCGTACTCTGATGCTGAACGACATTCGCGATGGGAAACTGCGAGTCCTCACGGCGACCAGCCCGGTGCCGGGCGACGGCAAGACCACCATCCTGGCGAACGTTGCTGCAGCATTCGCCAAGCTGAACATGTCCGTACTGTTGATCGAAGCAGATATTCGACGTCCAACGTTCCACAAGCGATTCCGAGTGCCGGATGACGTCGGACTCAGTGAAGTTCTGAAGGGCCTTGCTCCGGTGGAGTCTGCCATCATTCCATCAGGTGTTCCCAACCTGAGCCTGATCACGGCCGGACGAGGTGCCGGCAATCCGGCAGAGCTTTTGCAGAACGCCACTTTTGATCAGCTGATTGAGCATGTGAAGGCTCAGTTTGAGCTGGTCATTATCGACGTCGGACCAGTCCTCGCAGTGTCAGACTCCGTCATCGTCGGGCAAAAGTCGGACGGTATGATGCTGGTGGTTCGCTCTTCGAATAACACTCGCCAGCAAGTGATGGATGCCATCGAAACACTGCGTTCAGCGGGCATCAACATGCTCGGCTGTGTCCTGAACACTTATGGCAGCGGAAATGAGTTCGAGAAGAAGGGCTACTACGGCCACTATTATTCGGATCGAACCCGAAGTGAATCGACGGAGTCTCTCCAGCCCACCGCCGCCGGCGCACGACTGATGACTATCGCCGAAGGAAGAGAAAGCACCGAAGACGTCCGCGACAGCGTCTAAAAAGTTCGCCCGCCAGGCGGCGTCAGGCAATGGTTATTGATGATTGAAAATTGAAAAATGCAAATTGGCGAGCCGCGCCTTTCCATCTCATTTTGCACTTTTCAATCTCCATTAATCATTAACCATTCCAAACCACACACCGTCCCAACCAAGAACCAAGAACCAAGAACCAGCCCCCTCAACTACTCCGCCTTGTCTCCAAGTCGACGATACAAAGGCAGATGGCGGTAATAAACTTCCAGAGTCATCACGCTCAGCGAAGTCTGGTAGATGCGTCCGCCAAGGTTGCCGTGGGGATCCGTGACTTCCCAGCTCCCGGCGGCCGGTCCGGTCTTGACCTGCGTAGAGACCAGGTGTTCCCGCAACTTCAGGTTCCACTGCTTCCAGAGGTCGCCACCGTACTGATGCAGCACCTGAGTCGCATAATAGTTGTAGTACATGTTCTCACGGCTTGGGCCAGTCTTCGCAAGGTACTCGACGCCCGCCTTCATTTCCGGACGATCAATCTTCCAGCCCATGTACATGCGGCACAGAAGACCAACAGCCGTCATCGTGGGACTTGGGCCGCCACCAGGCATGTACCCATACTTCGCTCCCTTCTCGATCGCGACGCTGTCCAGAAATTCCCGAGCGTCCCGCATCGTTGCGTTCTGAACGGTGATTCGTCCGCTCTTCGCGCTTTGCAGCGCCATGATTTGCCAGCCGGTCACTGACGTATCGCCAGGATCACCAGGATCGTAACGCCAGCCACCACCGACTTTGTCCTGAGATCGTTCGATGAAATTGACCGCATCCGAAGCTGCTCGCTTCAACGTTCGGTCTTTCGGCTCAAGAGCTGACGCTTCACACAGACAGATCGTTGCCAGCCCCTGGACGTACATCGATGAGTTGCCGCGCAGACCACCTCGAAGATCCAGTCCGGAACTTGTACGTTCCGCCTTGCTCAGCAAACTGCTGAGTCCTTTCGTGACGGTCTCTTTGTAGATCCCTTCTTTGTCGTGCGTATGGCCGCCTCCCAGAAAGGTCAGCAGCGCCATGGAAGTCGCACCGATGGAATCCTGACTCAGAGCACCCGGTCCCGCAGCTCCGCCGACATCACCAAAATTCCAGGACCCATCTTT
>JAEUII010000278.1 GCA_016795145.1 Planctomycetaceae bacterium | reverse complement strand
ACTTTCGAAAGCTGAAAGATCGAGTCGCCGCGTATGACCGACTGATTGAGATCCACTACCGCTATTACCAGTGGCACGCCAATGGACTGATTGCAGTAACGACCACAGCGATTCTGAGGTGGAGTGCTGACTCATTCAGCTGCCGAGAATTACTGCTGA
This sequence comes from Planctomycetaceae bacterium, assembly GCA_016795145.1. Classification (GTDB taxonomy): domain Bacteria; phylum Planctomycetota; class Planctomycetia; order Planctomycetales; family Planctomycetaceae; genus SXXK01. The sequence goes on along the minus strand of JAEUII010000278.1, from coordinate 9,806 downwards.
TGTTGTTTGTGGACAGCCTGCTGTACCTCGGATCGCGAGATACCCTGTCCAAGTACTACCGGCGAGTCGAGGAGCTTTTGGCCCGCGATTTCTGAGTCGGCCTCAGTCTGTCTTCCAATTGAGCTACAAAGTCAGGCAGTCCAGTGCCCAGTGTCTGGCAGACAGTTCGCAGCTGCAGGATATCCAGCCGAGTGTCTCCATTCTCGTACTTGCTGACGAACGATTGGCTCTGACCGAGTGCCTCGGCGAGTTCCACTTGGGTCAATTTTGCCGTCTTGCGGATTTCACGAAGCAGAGCAACGACGACTGAGTAATCGTCGGTATGGAGAGATTTTTCCATTTCGATCTTGATCCTTTCGAAACGGACGATAGATTCCAAATCGGAATATTCCAAAGTAGATTATTTCGGCAATTCGCCGGAACTGGAACATTCAGCCAATCTCGAAAGGACCCAACAATGACCAACGGCGGCCACAAAACCCCAGTGAAGCACATTCCATCACCAAAACCACCCCAAGGCCGCTCGGGCGAGCAACCAAAGAACGTAGTGATCAAAGACACCGGGAAAACGGAATGAACTCGCCCTTTGAGCAGAACTGAAGACCGTGAAATCCGAGCCTGAAGGATTGCCGTGATCCTTTGGGCTCAACATTCCTGATTGGCAATGTCCAATTGGATCACTGTGAGGAGACCGCCACAGAATTCTGCCTTGTCCCGTCAATGGCCGCCAAAATGGCCTTTGACGAAAGTCTCAAGTGAATGGTAAACTTAACGTAGTCGAGACCAAAGAAATCCTGACGTTTGTTGGTGCCATGAATTTGACGCTTTCCCTTTCCCCTGAAGAAATTGCCGAGCTCCAGCGACGGGCAGCGGCAGCGGGTACTGACGTCAGGACGTTCCTTATGCACGTGGCGTCCGATACTGACGACACGGGTGACTTTTCAGTAAGCGACGTTCCGTATGAAGAATGGAAGCATGACTTCCGATCATGGGTCACGCGGCATCAGTCTCGAAATGTGAAAGTAGACGATAGCAGAGAAAGCATCTACGACTGATGCGGATTCTGATAGACACGAACGTTTTGCTGAGGTCCATTGAGCCAAAACATGTTCATTATCAAAGCAGTTTGGATGCGATCGACCTGCTTCGTAGCCTTGGACATGAGCTTGCAATTGTTCCTCAAGTGCTCTACGAATTCTGGTCCGTGGCCACACGACCTTTGCTGAATAATGGCCTTGGCATGAGCCCTGCCGATGCTCATGCGGAAGTTGCCGCTCTCCAAAAAGTCTTCCGGTTACTACGCGATGAGCGTGGTGTGTTTTCGATCTGGGAACAGCTTGTTTCTTCGTATGGAGTCAAGGGCAAGCAAGTTCACGACGCCCGCCTCGCGGCGTCCATTCAGCGTCATGCTGCGACTTACCTGTTGACATTCAACACTTCCGACTTTGCACGGTATTCCTTCATGACAGCGATGTCACCGATTGATATTGTTGCTGGGACGATCAAGATCTGAATTCATGGATTTTCCGGGCCAGCACCGTCGCGCAGAATTCGGACAACATCATGAATCATGCGGCTCTGAAAAATTAAAACAACCCAGCGGCAAGTTCGTTGACCGGGCTGCTCGAACGCTGGGCCCAAATGACAGATTTCCCGTGTGCCACAATTGCAACTTTGGATGGCATCATCAAGTTTGGTTGGGTTTCGGGGAGCTTGCAGAAGAAAGGTGGGTACAAAGTTCGCCGTGGGCACAAACCGCTGTCCAAAAACTTTCGAGAAGTTGCAGCCGCTGAATTCCCTGTATGTTCTTACGCGAAGGAACAGGTGACGCCGAAAGCGACGATTGGATCGAAATGCAGGAAGGATTTGATACGTCTGAGTACTACTTCGCAATACCACATAGCGGTTACGTTTGGGTGTTGATCGTATGCAACGAAAGCGATCTTGAGGACGACCGTTTTGAATGATGGTGGATTGCTGTCGATAGTTCGATTGAGCAGATCGGTACCAGGCGTTCGCCGTTTGCTGAGCCCGCGCAGAGCTGAAAAGGAAAGAGGTTCGATGGCGTGCGTTTGTCGAAACCTCTCGTTGTGAATTCGAATGGAATTCACGGCTCAGCGGCGGCGTTTTTGGCAGCAGTTGAGCGAACATACAACCTCATTCTGAAATTCCCAGGCCTCGTCGCCGTTGTACAACGGGTATCCGCAGAAGCAGCATTCCGCTTCTTCTCGAATTCCGTTGATGCGAATACGCTCTGGAACAGGTCCGGGATCTCGTCCTGTGATCGCTTCAATCCAGTCGCGAATCACTCTGGGATTGTGGATCCCTTCTTCACGCAATTCCCTGACTCGTTTCTGAGTCACTCCAATTCGAATGGCAAGACTGGCAATCGTCACTCGATGCTGCCTCATCAGGCGAATCAGGTCTCTCCCGCTGAGCGTCGTTGGTGGCAGAGTCGCCTGAACCGGTTCGTCTGGCCGGCTTTGTGGCCCGACCATGACTTCCAGGTACAACATCAGGTTTCCCCGGTGTTGTGCCAGGCATTGCTCAATCAGTTGCTGTCGCTCCGTTTCAGCCATTGTGCGAAACGTCTGCAGTCCGTGCTTCAGTTTCGAAATGACATGTCGAACAACTTCCCTGTCGCTCGATCCCACATGACAGTCGCGATCAATGATCTGCCGAATGATCGGATGAATCTCAATCGGAGCTGCCTTACGTGAGTTCCGCCGCGAAGCGGCGAATTTGTTGGGAGATGAAACGACATCGCCCTGATTGTCTTTCGGCAAATCAGGGCGATACGCTGAGTCATCATGGCCTGCATTCACAGACTGCGTCATGGGTCACCTCCTCGGGCAAACTCCTGACATCTCCTGTAATGCTCGTCGATCAGCAGTTCACACTGCCACACATCGATGCTCATCGGCCGTTCGCGTCCTCCTCCGGCTCGCGGAACATCAGTCCAGCACCAGAACACATCCAGCCCGGGGCCTCCGTATCGCAGGCCTTGCAGATGTTCCCGGCGAACCGTTCGGAACGGACCACCGGAAGTGCTCATTTCCTCCGGCTTGATGCCATCTGGCGGTCCGATATTGGGTCCCCAGAATGTGCGAACCTGATGGCGAGGGGCCACGAGTATTGCCTGCTCATCCCGGATCCAGCCGGGACGCTCACAGACTCTCAGCCACTCGCCATCCTTCAACGCGTACCATTCACTGCGGACGACCTGAATCAGGTCTCCGCTGCGAGGTAGCTCAGTCTCCCGTTGCGTCATTGCGTTCTCCTTTTGGAAGTTCTAGACATGGACAGTTCTTTCACGTGTGAAGACTCAGCAGGTTGCATCCTGCCTGCCGAGACTTCGGTTCATTGTGGTCAGTTCTGCCGGCCGAGATCCTCTCGACCAGCCTGCGTTCAGCCAGCGACAGCGACATCACAGACAGAGGTTATGTCGGCCGTTGCCATCGAAGTTGCATTTGTGGCACTCGCCATCGGCGTATCGCCGCTAGTCGCCGGACTCGGTTCAGTCTCAGCTTCCAGTCGACTCAGAATGTCCGTTGCTACGCTGCGAATCAGTTCGAGAGACTGCATGAGCACTTTCTCATCGCCATCCCAGAGCTGGATGTAGTCCGAAGCTCGTGTGGAACATTCCAGCCCGATTCCTCGACAAACGACATAGGCCACAGATTCCGCTTCGGTTTCCCGAACGGTCTTTGAAGTCTGATCGCGTCGGTCTCCCCGGTGCAGCAGTTCATGAGCCAGCTCGTGAGCCAGCGTCGAGAACTTCTGGGCAATGGGCAGACTGGAGACCACTTCGATGCGTCCGCCATAGGAAGCTCCATTGGCTCCGCCGATGATGGCATCCACGTAGTCCAGCTGAAGCCTGTGCTGTCGAACAATGTGCTCGAGTCGCAGCAGGTAGTCACCCGGATCACCGGACAGAGACGTGAACTGTTCAAGTTCTTTTCCTTCGGTTTGCTCCACGTCAAAGACGTAAGCCACACGAAAGCCGCGAACGATCTTCGTTTCGGGTTCGTTGTCGGAATCTCCGACTGAGCCCGAGCCGCCATCCTTCCCGTTGTCATCCTTCTTTCGTCGGCCGATCATCGGGGCCAGAATGGCAATGCCTTTCTCATCCTTTTTGACCCAGCGATGAAGTTCCTTCCAGCGTTGAAATCCTGCGACCAGTGTTGCGGTTGGACGCTGCATGACGATCAGCATGCAGTTGCCAAACGAATAGCGATGGAACCTGCTGAGCATCGACAGATACTTCAGCAGCGTTTCGCTTTTCCCCTGTTGAAGGGATTCCGAAAGCTCTTTCAAAGCGTCATCACTTTTCTTCAATGCCTCTTCACGATTCATGATGAAATAGCTCCTTTGAGTGTTGAGTCAGTGACTCAACGGACCAGAAAACAGATGGAAAACCCTTGGTTTGCACGCCATCGGCCTCCAGTGGGGAGCCTTTCATTACGGTCGTTCGTGAGGCCGCAGTTGACTTCAGAGCCGTAACAGCCGTTACGTTGTGTTGAAGCTCAGCCCGTGGTTGACCCGGACCAGTTTCTGTCGACGACCGTGCTCGCATTTCTTGGGTAGCGAACCATACGGGCGATGAACTGGCCGCGAGCCGGCAGGCTCGTTTGGAGGTCACCGAATTGGGCGTCCGCGGTCAATGCATGTGTTGACGAATCTCGTCGAGACCGGCAGGCTCCCCAGTGGAAGCGATGGATGCTCGTCTACCCGTTTGCGATTGCTTCAACGCGATCAGTCGCGGAGCAAAAGGTGGAGAGAGGCTGGTGTGCGTGAAACCATGGAGAAGAACCTCTCTGTGATCAGCCTCGGTGATTGCGGTTCCCGGACTTCTGTCGACGTGAATCCGGAGACGACTGAGGAGACTCAGAGACTTCTGGTTCACTGTCAGATCCTGAATCGCCGCGATCATTCTGCTCATAGATCCATGAATGGACCTTGTCAGCGACCTTGGCAACCAGTGGAAGTTCGTCACGACCGAATGAAGTACTGGAATCCCAGCCATCATCCGTTCGGAAGATCCGCACGATGTTTACGCTGTAGCGAATTCCGGAATCCGTTTCGTTTTTCCAGATCGCTGCTTTCACTTTGCCGAGTCGAATTTCGTGAATGGGACGATTTGCCATACGGCACCCCGCTTTCCTTGAAAGAATGTTGTTCAGCCAAAAGAAACAACCCTTTCACGCACACCTTCTCTCTCGGTCAGCACACGGATCAGGGAATGTAAAAGAGTCCTGTTCTCATGTGTTCAACGAGCCAGTCGGCGAAGATGGAGGTGGTATGGGTTGCCCAGGGATTTATGTCGCATAGCGGACACTTTTTGTTCTGGTGATCGGGGCAGGTCTGAGTTGGTGGGCGAGCATCTGCCGGTGTCTGTATCGGAGCGACTGAAATCACCTGAGTCGAATTCTGGCCGCATCGGCCCGTAGATGCAGGAAGCTGTCGGATCGCACCTTCGCCAACAGTCACAGGGCGAGACACCGCAGGATCATCAGTGATTTCAACGCCCGGGCTTCAACCATTGGCGCCCGCTATTGACGAAGGTGTACAATTTGATTCTGGAAGCCGAGCGGGGCGGAGCAGGGCAGGGGCGTGATGAGGGGACGTTTGAGTAGTGAATCGTGCTGTGGCAACCTGGACGAACCTGAGGAAGCGGAGGCGGCACTGCTGGGAAGCAACCATGCCAAGGAATACTCAGGTCTCGCGTCGAAGCGTCGATGCCCAGCACGATTGAGACGGCCAGCGAGGATGCTGGCGTCTCAATCACTGGCATCACGGTCCATTCGTGCGTTGTGGACCAAGGTAGTCGAGAAAGTTCCCTGTGTCTGAGGAAACGCGGTCAGAACCCGGAATTGGCTGCCACTTCGATCGAGTTGTCCGCAGTTCTGTACCGGTTCTTGAACATGGTTGGTCTGCCGCGGTCACAGGCACAGTTGCAAATCCACCCGACCGCATACCCTCAAATCCAGGCGATCCGCCCCGATTCTCCAGCCCTTCGATGTGAGCCATGCCTCTCAAATCCGTCCGCTGTTGGCAGCTCACAAGCGGGGTGGCAAAAGGCCAGGGCGTCAATCGATCGCCAGGCTCAGGATTCAGTAGAAAAATTTTCCTGCACGGAAAGTCCGCGTCCCCCAATAGACCGAAAAGTGCTTCCAGAAGTTGCAGGCCTGGGTTCGGAGGTCCTGCCACAAGCCTGTCAGCACCCGCTTGAATTCGAGTCAGTTTGATTATTGGGGCAGGTCAATATGCGGGAATCTGCAGGCTGTCTGGAACCGGCGGTACGTCATCAGCCGGCAATGGCTCACTGACGGTCTGGTACACGTCCGTTGCCGGTATGTTGAGATGCGACTGAGTCAATTGCTGTCGTGCCCAGTCTTTCCAGTCGGGCCTCGGGTCCAGAAAGACAACCTGCTCAAGCAGCTGTCGGGTCTCCGAATTTCGTTCACCATGCCGAATCCGAGCGCGAGCGAGGTTGGAGACAAACTGATAGTCTTCGGGATCCAGCTGATGGGCCATCGAAAACTGTTCGATCGCCTGCGGGAAACGCCCGGCCGCCTCATAGACCAAACCCAGATTGTTATGGAACTCGCCCAGGTTGGGATTGAGCCGGATGGCAAATTCAAACTCCCATGCCGCGAGATAGAAGTTGCCCTGCTGGAAGTGGATTTGGCCCAGGGTGTTGTGTGCCGGAGCGAAATTAACGTCGGCGATCAACGCCTCGTCAACGGCATGGCGTGCTCGGTCGAGATGGTCTTTTTCGATCAGCCGAATGGCCTTGTCATTCAGCTCCCGCGCTCGTTCTGTCTCTGCTGTCAGTTCCGCCGTAACAGTTTCGTACGACCGGCGATCCGTGTGCGTCAACAGCGCGCACCCCGACTGCAGCAGGAAAGCGCAGGCGAAAAGATGGATGACTGACGTTCGCATCGAGATCTGCGGGGCAAGGTGAGGAACTGTTACTGTGGGGGAACATACTCGAATTCCCTGACGAGAAGAGTCGCTGTCCAGTATTCCGTTACAGAATCGGATGTGCGCTCGCGAGGTGTCAGTGTCAGTTCGGCAAAATCTGCCGCGGGAAATACCCGGTGCAGCTCTGTGAGCAGTAGTCCCAGTTCCGTCAGCTCCAATTGCCCCGCCGTCAGCTGAATGTCCCGAATGATGAAGGGGGAGGTGCCTGAACGTGGCTTTTGAGAAATCCCGACGTTGGCTGACAGCTGCCAGGAGGCGTTGGCAGTGTTGATTGCTGTGATTTCCTTCTGAACCTGTTCTGGCGGTGTGATGTGCCTTGCCCTTGTCGCGATGTCTCGTCGATATCGCTCCACTGCCTGCTGTTCTTCGACGACGGATTCGTAACGCTGGCGGGCTTCGCTGTAACTGTCGACCGCCTCACGATAGTTGGCGTAGCTCAGACTGATTGCCGTCGCCAGAAGTACAACTCCGAGTACCAGGATCTGCTGTTGTGAAAATCGGTGGATCATCGGCTGGACTCACTCTGCTGAGTCCGCACAATCAGACTGGCTTGAGGTGTACCGCCGGAACTTGACGTCAGCTCTGTTTCATCTGACGGTGACGTAAAATGCAGCTGGCTGAACCAGCTTTCGATCTGATCCTTCTGTTCCGCTTCGACTTCAACAACAACATTCTGCGGCTCAACTGTGATCGCTTTGACCCAGACGGACGTTCCGGTCAGCGGTTGTTGAAGTACGGCTGAGACGCGATCGAGAGGGAGAATGGGCCGCGGCAGGCTTTTCAACGACTCCGACTGTCTGCGCAATCGGTTACTTTCCTGTTCGACGCGAGCCAGAGTTCGCCGTTGGGGCGGAAGCTTGGGAAGCAACTCCTCGAGAGCCTCATCACAGTCGGCGTCAATGGTTTGTACGATGGTATTCAGGCGAGACGTACGCCAGTGCAATGCAATCGTGCCAATGATCAGGCAAACGCACAACGTCAGCAGCATGCGCTGACGCCATGCGGCAGATGTGTCGTTCGAGAATTCATGAAGCAATGGCTCGTTCAGGAAATCTTCGGAGCAAGCGGAACGATTGATCCGAAACCAGTCGGCGGCCTTCAGCAGATCTGCGTCTGTCGCCTGTTCGTTCTGGTCATCGCGGAGACCAGAATGCAGGTCTGAAGCCCAATGTTGAACGAATTGACCCTGAAGCTCGACAGACTCGGTTCGCCCCCAGGCAGAGAAACTCGTTGTGTGGTTACCGCTAGCAGCACACCTCCAGCGTGCGATCAGGAGGCTGGCCGGAACAACGGCAGCGAGGCTGGCTCTTTGTATCTGCAATTGACGCAGAAGCATTAACAGTGGTTGCCGCTGAGTCACCAGCAGTCGAGATCGCTGTGAGTCGGGCGAAAGCACCAGTGTGTTGTCGGCATCCCAGGGCGTGAATTCTTCTGCCAGGAAGCGTACTTGTTCTGGCGAAACATTGCCTGGGAGTTTCTCGGGCAGTTCAACCCAAAGGCAGGACGCTGTTGGAAGTGCCACAAGAACCGGTATTCCCTGAGCGAAGCTGAAGTCAGCATCGTGGCTGGAAGTCTCAGAGAGCGACAGCCGTCTGATATGCAATTCGCCACTGCTGTTCTCACTGAGACAGCGGCAAGCATTTCCTTCCAGAACGAAGACGAAGCCGGAGTTCATGGGTACGTGCAATCAGGGTTTGAAGTTGGCAGGATGTCAATCTTTGCGCAGCGGAATTCGGGCATCCTGGGTCTCGTGACTGAGAATGATATGGTCGTTGGCGATCAGCTTCACAGTCCATTGCTCCCATGGATGTGGAAGGTTTGCGTTCAGCGGAATGACATGACTCTGAGTCCCACCTTTCAGAACGGCAAATGAATGGTCCCCTTCGATGGCCACGCCAGTCAATTCAAGTGGCGGCGGTGGCGTCGCTGGGGTAGCCGATATGACTGCAGTGCTTTCTGCAGAGGGGGCTACCTGAGGCACAATGCGCGGTCGGCCAAATGGTCGCTTGGGAATGTCGATCAATTCGTTGCTATCGCCTGCCAATCCTTTTTGAGCCGATGATACTGCTTCGGGCACTGACGCGATGACGGTTTCGACTCCTGGTGGCAACGGTGCGATTGTCGACCATATCGCCACACTCAACAGTGCCACGCACAGGGCCATGATGGTCATGTTGACGATGACGTTCCGCACTCTGTGTACTCTGGCTTTGATCGAAGTGAAGGGATCTCCTTGAAATTGTGTCGAGTTCCTCAGTTCGCATCAATCGGAGTTCATCTCCAAACGATTTCGCTGAAACTCCAAAACCCAATCAACGCTTCGACTTCAAGCAACTCTGAGATCAGTGATTAAGACTTTCTTGTCCGTTGAGCCTTGACGCCCCGAGACATTGAGTTACTCTTCGGCGGGAGTGATGCGGGTGCTTACGGCGGGCGGTCAGAGACTCCCGTAATGCGTGAGAACCCGATTGTCACATCATGACAGTTGTCGGAGCATCGGGCGGGACCTGCAAGGAGCCAGCGATGAGTCGGGCGGTTGTTCGAGGTCAGTGGACGGCGGGGATCGCGCTGGCAGCGGCGGTGGTGCTGCTGGTGTGGATGCTGTCAGCTCCGGTGGGGCGTGAGAATCCGGAGGCTCGGCAGGCAGATGCGAGCCATGTCGGAGATGCAGCAGCGACAGGCCCGCTGGGTGAAGCGTTGCCCGGTTATGAAGCGGTGGGCGGAGTGTATCGTCCGAAAGCCGACCTGAATTATCCGGCGAGCAGTCCGGCGAACAGTGACAAGCCGGTGATTGACACGGGGTTTGCTCCACCGGTGAA
>JAEUII010000265.1 GCA_016795145.1 Planctomycetaceae bacterium | reverse complement strand
AACGGGTTGTGTCGGCCTTTCAGGCCTTGGCAGATTCGAGGTCCGCAAACCGGGGCCTTCGACCCCGGCAGGGGATCTGTCGGCCCTGCCGGGCCTGAATCGCAGATGTGCTTTTCTTTCTCTCCTCAGCTTCAGTTGTCCTCAAATGACCAACAGGACATTCCCCTGGCGCCCGACAATCAGAGAATGCGCCCTACAACCACCAACCCGCTCCGTCAGGACTGCGGTGGCGCGGGAACCCAGAAACACAGGTTTGAAACCGCTAATGAACGCGAATTGACGCGAATAAAGTAAACTCCTCGCTTCATTCACCGATTCCACCGGTACGACGACAGAGTGTCCCCGGTGCGGCGAAGTGCGCGCGATTGTGGGCTTTCGCCGCCTGCCGTACCGAACATCCTACCTCGGGCAGAGTCGCAATCAGGGGACTGACGTCGCCCCGCGCGCCTTGTGCTAACGTTTGTTGCTTCTGCCGGGCGTGCGATCGACGCAAAACGAAGACGCGGTTGCTTTGCGTTATCGGCGTGGATTCGCGTGGATCTGCGGTTTCAAAACCACTGCCGAAAGGTTCAAACCGGTGTCGCGACCTGGAAGAACGTCTCTGAAATCGCCTGGCCGATGTCATTCAGGTGCGACTGGTAGTTGTCCACAAACTGGTGCAGACCACCCTCGATGATCTCACTCGCCTTTGCGTTTGTCAGCTGGCTGCCCAGGCTTCGGACTTCGCGGAGAGGCGCGGAGTCAGAATCACCGGTGCCGCAGATCTCCATGAGGCTCTTCTCCGCCGCTCCCACACAGAATCGCATTGACCGAGGAAACTGAACATTCAGCATCAGGAAGTCGACAACATTGACGGGCTGAATGCGTCCAAACGTGCGACGATACATCTGCAGCGCACTGGTTGATTCCAGGAGTGCTCCCCACTGAACTACATCCACCTGCGATCCGACGTGCGAAGGATTCGGCAACAGGATGAAATACTTCACGTCCAGAATTCGCGATGTCTTGTCTGCTCGTTCCAGCTGATAGCCCAGTGTTGAAAAGTGCCAGGCTTCGCCGTGTGACCATGTTGCGTCAGTGACTCCGATGACCTGATGAGCAGACCGCTTGATCTGTTCGAGGAATGGATGCGGATGTTGCAGGACACTGGCCTGCTGAGAAGCCGCCTGACGAACTCGAAGGTAGAACCGATTCACTGCTTCCCACATCGGAGTCGTCAGGTTCTCGCGAATCGTGCGAGCATTCTCCCGCGCGTAACTCAGACAGCTGATCACCGAGTTCATATTCTGGCGATCAAACAGCAGGTAGCGAATGACGTTCTCACGAGTCGTCTCTGTGTACCGTTCGCGAAACGAATCCGCATCGCCACCGGCATGCAGCAGTGACGACCACAATGTCTCCTCGCGGCCGCGATAACCGAGAGCGATGTTGGACGTGACTTCGATAAAGCGAGCCTGGTTTTCCGCACGTTCCAGATAACGACTCATCCAGAACAGCGAATCAGCAACACGACACAACATATCAGACTTCCTTATTCAGCCACTTCCGCAGATTCGATGAAGAAACGAGGATCGCGATTAACGCTGCTTCTGGAACTGTTCCTGTTCATGCAGCCGAGTAAACGGCGTATCACTCAGAAGCACCCACGTATCTTTGCTGCCGCCGCCCTGCGACGAATTCACAATCATGGAGCCCTCACGGAGAGCCACGCGAGTCAGGCCACCGGGCAGGATGAAAATGTCTTCCCCGTACAGAATGAATGGTCGAAGGTCGACGTGCCGGGGAGCCAGAGACTGATTCACGACCGTTGGCACCGTCGACAGAGTCAGCATGGGCTGAGCGATGTAGTTGCGAGGGTCCTTGCGGATTGATTCCGCACACTTGTCCCGCTCATCCTGTGACGCTTTTGGCCCCATCAGAATGCCATAGCCGCCCGATTCATTTGTGGGCTTGACCACCAGCTCATCGAGGTGCTGCAGCACGTATTCGCACTGCTTCGGATCCGAACAGACATACGTCGGGACGTTGTTCAGGATCGCCTGTTCGCCAAGGTAGTACCGGATGATCTCCGGCACATATCGATAGACGGCCTTGTCGTCGGCGACTCCCGTTCCAGGAGCATTCGCCAGCGTCACATTGCCCGCTCGGTAAGCTCGCATCAGCCCGGGAACACCCAGCATACTGTCCGGACGGAAGGCTTCCGGATCAAGAAAGTCATCGTCAATACGGCGATAGATCACATCCACCTTTTGGGGACCATGAGTCGTCTTCATCCATACCACGTCGTCGCTGTCGACGAACAGGTCTGGCCCCATGACCAGTTCGATCCCCATCTGCTGAGCGAGAAACGAATGTTCAAAGTACGCAGAGTTGTAAATCCCTGGAGTCAGTACCACTGCGGTCGGACGTGATGCCGATGGCGGCGCGGTCTTCAGAAGAGTTTCCAGCAGGCGTTCCGGATAATCTTCAATCGGCGCGATCGATGACCCGTAGAATACTTCCGGAAGGACTCGCTTCATGATCTCGCGGTTCTCGAGAACATAGCTGACTCCCGAGGGACAGCGAAGATTGTCTTCAAGGACATACATCGTGCCGTCTTTGTCGCGAACCAGGTCGGTGCCAACGACATGAGTCCACACGCCACCAGGAGGACGGAATCCCATGCACTCCGGACGGTAAGTCTTGGCGGTCCGAACGAGGTCCTCCGGGACGACCTTGTCCTTCATGATCTTGCCGTCGGAATAGACGTCGTCGAGAAACAGATTCAGCGCGCGAATTCGCTGCTTGAGCCCCGCCTCGATGGTGATCCATTCGTCCCAGGGAATCGGCCGAGGCACCACGTCGAAGGGCCAGATCTTTTCGTTACCGTCGTTATGACCGTATACGGCGAAGGTAATGCCCTTTTCCAGAAGCTCCTCTTCGGCGTGCCGTTGCCGTTCCGCCAGGATCTCAGAAGACAGGGCTGACAGACAGCCGGAAAGCGCCGCATGACGAGCCTGGCCGTCAGGGGTCCACAACTCATCAAAATTACTCGCCGTGGTGGTCACGAGAATTTATCCTCGATGGTTCACAGTTGCTCGTTTTTTTATCGTTGCCCGGAAAGCCTTGCCTGTTTTCAGGGCACAATGCAGCGAAGTGTTCGGCAGGCATGGTGCTGCCAGGGCCTCCGGACGCCGGAAGTCTAGGCACTGCCGTGACATTCGCACAATACATCCACGCCAAACGCAACAACCGTGCCAGAATCATGAGCGAGATATCAGCGCGTCGGCGTGACAGATTGCCGCTGATGCAACTTGGGAATCAATGTGGCAGGTGTTTCTCGCGAAAGCGCGGAGGCGCAAAGGGGCGTGGACTTGTAGCGGAACGGCGCAAGCCGTCCGGTGTCGCCCAAATCGCCTACGGCATTTCACCGGAGGGCTTGCGCCCTTCCTCTAACTGAATTCGCAACAATCTGAGCGCATGGCGCGAGCGCCTTCCGGCAGCCGTCTCGCCTCAGTTGTGTTGCCGTTCGAGGAGAATTATCTTTCGAGGCTCGAAAAAGCGGGGCTCAGTTGGCCCCTTGTTGATATTCCCCAGAAAATCCTGACTCTACGCATTCCACAGGGCACACGAAATGTCTGACACCACCAACGGAAAACTCAATCGTAAACTTCGAATGGCGCTGGTTGGCGGCGGGCAGGGAGCGTTCATTGGACGCGTCCATGCGACGGCTGCTGTTCTTGATAACCGAGCGGCATTGGTGGCTGGTGCTCTTTCATCAGATCCGGCCCGAGCCAAGGCGAGTGCTCCGGCGTATGACATTCCGGAGTCCCGTGCGTACGGTTCTGTGGAAGAGATGATTACGAAAGAGAAAGCTCTTCCGGCTGATCAGCGAATTGACTTCGTCAGCGTCGCGACTCCAAACCACACTCACTTTCAAATCGCGAAGGCTGCTGCCGATGCGGGCTTCAACGTGATCTGCGACAAGCCGATGACCTTCGATTTTGCTCAGGCAGAAGAACTGGTCAAGACGGTTGAAAAGAGCGGCGTGGTCTTCGCCGTCAGCCACAACTACACCGGCTATCCTCTGGTTCGCCAGGCGCGTGAGATGATCCTGAGCGGTGAGCTGGGTGAGATCAATGCGATCCGAAGCAACTACATTCAGGGCTGGCTTCGAACTCGCCTTGAATCATCGGACCAGAAGCAGGCAGCATGGCGAACCGACCCAAAGCGATCTGGTGCCGCGGGATGCTTCGGCGACATTGGGACTCACGCTTACAACCTGGGCCGTTACATGACGGGCCTGATCCCGGCGGAGATTTCCTGCCATCTGCGAGTCTATGCGGAAGGTCGTGCTCTGGATGATTACGGTCATGCGGTTGTTCGCTTCGAAAATGGTGCACTTGGAACCGTGACCGCCAGCCAGATTTCTCACGGCCGTGAGAATGATCTGTTCATCGAAGTGGACGGCACCAAGGGAGCACTCTCATGGCGTCAGGAAGAGCCGAATGCGATGATCGTTCGTCGCAACGGATCTCCTCATCAGATCTACACACGTGATCCGAATGCTCCGTTCATGAACAGCATGGGCAAGGCCGCCTGTCGACTGCCATCCGGTCACCCGGAAGCATTCTTCGAAGCCTTCGCCAACGTCTACCGTTTCGCCTACGACGCTATGGTCGCACGAGCAACCGGCGAAGCGTTTGAGAAGAAGGACACGATCTATCCGAACGTGTACGACGGTGCCGAAGGCATGTACTTCATTCAGCAATGCGTCAACAGCAGCCAGCAGAACGGAGCCTGGTTGCCAATGAAGTACACGGGTGCTCGAAAATAGCACACTCCAATCTGCTGCGGTAACGCAAAACAGACTTGTTCACGCTTCCGTCGGTCCCGCACCGGCGGAAGCGTCAACTGACTGCTACAGGCGAGCGGTGCAATCCGGGCCAAAGGCCCATCCGTTTATCTAGCCCAGCCCAACGGGCTGGGTCAATTGGCAATAAAACCATGAGGGCCATCGGCTCGACCGTTTGCTGCGATTCGATGGCAGGGGCCACATGCCACAATCACAAGACCCGTTCCTCATTTTGCTACCTGATGACTGTGAACTGCCGAGACGTACCATCGTACTCTGCCACCATACGATTCCCAACGTGATACGTGAACGCGTAAGGACTGACACCACATTCGATCGAAGGGTCGCCCAGTATGACCTCGGTCGATGATCCTACGTAGATTTCTCGAACGATTTTTTCTTGTCGCCAACTGCCATCAACCGCCTGTCTTTGTTGGGAATCAACACACCGTGCGTAAAGGGCGCCGCGTTTCTTGTGTAGGGAAGCGACAAAGAAGTCTCCGTCACATCCGAGCTCGCAACGAGCAACCTCAACGGGAATCAGATAGTCCGCCACCAGGTAACCTCCGATCATCAACGCCGATGCTGCCATCATTACGGCCACGCCTCTTCGCGTGAGCAGGCAGTGTCGTAACCAGACAAGCAATAATCCGGCTCGTCCTTCCGCTCCAACTGCAGATTCACGAGCGCAATCGGTGACTGTTCCCCACGTGCCCGGCAGTGAGTCCTCTGGTGCCACGGGTGCAGCAAGACTTGTGCTCTTCGAGTCGCCTGATTGAGCCACTGCAAACTGCAGTCGTTGTCGAAGGATCGATCGCCGAATCACCGCACTCACATACCAGCCAGCACTCACCACAAAGAACAAGATCGACCAGACGGAGGCCGCTTCGTTCCCGGAAAAAACAAACGCAGCCGCCAACAGTGTGGCAAGAATCGGACAGGCGGCATGGACACAGATGACACTCCGTTCACGCGCAGCATCTTCAGACCAGTAAGCTCGCAGTTCTCGGATCAGGATGTAGCTGGTAGCCGCGACGACGATCGCAATACGCACCAAGGCCGCGAATCTGTCGCTGAGCGGATCGCTTGAACTCGCCTGAAACGACATCATCAACAAATGGGCAGCAACAACAGTGATTGCGATATGGAGAATTCGAAGCGACTCGTAAAGCGACCGAGAGGGCTTCCAGATCACTCGAGATCGCGATGATTCAGCCAGCGGGACGAATGGATTCGCGTGCGAGTCTGACATAGGAAAGCTCCGAATCCTGAGGATTGGTCATGGGTGTTGCCTTTTTGCAACATAGTCCGCCAGTCGGTGGACTCCGCCTCTTTCCTCAAGAACCCGCGTAACGCAGGATCGAGGCTACGCTACGATCGCTACAATCAACCGAACCCTACAAATACAGATGGCTTACGTGTCCGGCAGGCGTTCTTGTTCTCGCCGACTGTCGTTTCAACGTTCGTATTCCTGTGGAAGCCGCCGGACCGTTGGCCCTCTTCTGCGTTCGTGTCGCAAAAACCCAGCCCGATGGGCTGGGCCAGGGAAATGAATGGGCCGCTGGCCGGGAAACACGCGAGATCATTTGGCCTGATTTGCTCTGCCTTGTTCGCGTGAATTCGCGTCCATTGGCTTCCGGCCGCTGCGCGTCACAGGCTTTGCCTATGCCACGCAGGACGGGACGGCTGAGGGCAGCCATCCTAAGTTTGTATTTGGAGTCATGGTTTTGGGTAGCACGTACGCAGTGCGTGTGCCGCAGGCGCCGGAAGCCGGAGTGTTCACGCGGCCTGACCAGCTGAGCCACCGCATTGATCATCATCGCAAGTGAATTACACCAAGCGTGTTCACGCTTCCGTCGGTCTCGCACCAGCGGAGCGACAACTGACAGCTACAAATCTTGCCTTATGTCCCGGCGGCAAATGGGAAAGGGAGGCACGGGGCCGAGATGCTCGCGTCCTCCTTAACGGGCAACCACAAGAGCATGCACAGTGAATACCAATTGGCATGCCATAGGAGACGAGTCTCATCTCGGCGTTTGACCCAAAAATCGAATTGCCATGATCAAAAAGACGACTCCTGGAACGGCAAAACAGGCAGCTTGCATGACATATCTGGTGATCGAGATAGCATGCAGTCCACCTCCTCCCACCAACATAGACAACGTCAACAACAGGAAAATAAGCCCGAGGACCATAAACAGAAATCCAAAGAGCACGCCCAGCCAATTGGGAAGCTGCCGATTGGGTTGCCGCGTCGTTTTTCTGGGCTCGTCGGAGGAGTGCGAGTGCTTCATTCTGTAAGGCCTTAGAAAAGAAATGCCGTTAATGAAAGGCAGAACGCCCATCAATTGAAGTCCTTTGAATTGTCCCGGTGTTGCTTACAATGCGAAGTGAATCGACGCGTATTTGGTGATGTGATTTTGCATTATCGTCAGTCGCTGCGGACGGGATGATGCTCGTCTTTATGGATCCTGCAGCGTCAATTGGTATCACCAAGCGGCTTGAGAACGACGTCGAAGCGATACTTTGCCGCCTACAATCAACTCCTTGAAATCTTTCCCGGCAGGCCGTCGCCTGGGGCCTCGAAACTTGCACTCGAACGATTGATCGCGATGAATTGGACAACGCCCATCAAAGCAAATGCGAGCAGAACCGGAATTCCTGTCAGCGCACCGACCGGCTGCTGTCGCACAACGGAGGTGTGAATCCACAGAAATCCGTAGCTGAGCATTGTCAGGATCGTGACATACCCGATCAACAATGCTCGACATCGCAGCGATGAAGCGGCGACCAACACAAACATCGCTGGTATCAAGCCACTGCGCGCTCCATCGCCCGAAAAGATCACCGTCGTCAGCAGCAGCACTTCACCGGTCGACCACGCATACAAAGTCCACGCGGCTCCACTGGTACGCTGCAGCCACCATTGCCAGATAGCGGCATTCAGGATTGCCAGAGGCACGACATAATTGATACTTCGTTTGAAGCCTTCATCGCCGGGCAACAGGCCCGCCAGATCCGCTATCAGGTGGTAGGTATAAAAGACCAGAAGCATACAGATCGTGACGGCCACGCCTGGGCGATGCCGAGCCCACCGTTGCACACGACGGATGATTCCTGAAGGTCGTGCCTGAATAGACTCCCCCTCCAGACACCTTCTCAGATCTGCTGCAAACTCACCGGCGTTGGAATAGCGGCGTGCCGGATCCGTCTCTAGCGACTTCACGCATAAGGCATTGAGGTCGACCGGAATTCGACGATCACGTTCACGCGGCGAGATGATGTCATGCTCTCGAATCAGTTGCATCGTTCGCGCAAAGTCGCCATCAGCGGCCTCGATCGGCGGTCGGCCGGTGAGAATTCTATACAGGATCGCACCGAGCCCATAAACATCGGCGGCAGGAGATGCGGTACTCGCCTGTCCAGTGGCCTGTTCCGGAGCCATGTAGCCGGGGGTTCCCATGATGTCGCCGACCGAAGTGAGATTGGAATCCGCCTGCAGGTTCTTGGCCAGACCAAAGTCCATTACCCACGGCTGACCTGTCGTGTGTTCGATCAGGATGTTGGCAGGTTTCAGGTCGCGATGAATGATGCCATGTTCATGAGCATCGGCGATCGCATAAGCCACCACGCGCAGCTTTTCAACAGCCTCGGTGGTTGTCAAAGCGCTGCCTCTTAGCAGCTTTTCCAGAGTTGCTCCGTTAATGAGCTTCATGACGATAAACGGCTCGCCGTTGATTTCTCCAACTTCATGCACGGGTACCACGGCCGCGTGGGCCAGTTGAGAAGCCGCATTGGCTTCGTGAAGGAATCGCTCTATGTCCTGCGCAGATGAAAACGCGCCCGTCCTCATCATTTTGACGGCCACAAGTCGGTCGGGACGAAACTGTCGGGCCTTGTAAACGATGCCCATACCACCTCGATCTATCTCCTCCAAAATTTCGTAATTAGGGATTACTGGAAGTCTCCGCCCTGCGTTTGCGTCGTGTATTCTTGTGGAAGTGACATTGATTGTTTCCGCAAGCGAAGCCTTCTGCGGGTCGACTTCCTGTGGATCTGGAGGCGCCTCCAGATCGGCACGCACGGCAGCGATTACCAGTTTCGCAATGTCGGCAGGGATGCTCTGTCCGTTTATCCAGTGAATGCGTTCTTCAGGAGGCTTTTCCACCGCCTGCCAAAACAACTGCTGAACTCGTTCATGATCACGCACGGCCTTCTGCTGTTGTTGCTCCGAATTGTCATAAGGCGGTTTCGGTTCCGTCATCGCTTTCTCCGCATTCCGTTTTCCCAATGCGCTGCTGCAATTCAAATCTGAGATTTCAGATTTGCGATCTCTGCGACCAGCTTTCGCCCGACAGTAACTGCGAGGCCAGCCAGGCTCTGGCAAACCGCCAGTCATTCTTCACGGTTGCCTCTGAGACATTTAACACTGCGGCGGTTTCTTTCACGTCGAGCCCGCCAAAGCATCGCAACTCGAAAACCTGAGCCTGTCGGGGATTCACCTCCGTCAGTTTTTCCATCAGGTCATTCACGGCCACCACATCGACAGGGTCAGAACTCATGGACGGCAGCAGCGTATCCTGCAGCGGAACCTGATGTCCTCCAGCTTCACGCTTGACCGCATTCCTTCTCCGTGCATGGTCCACAAGAATGCGCCGCATCATTGTGGCTGCCACGGCGCAAAAATGTGCTTTGCCCTGCCAGTCGACTCGAGTCTGATCGGCCATTCGTAGAAAGGCCTCATTGACCAACGCCGTTGGCTGAAGCGTATGATCAGATCGTTCATGCTTGAGCCGGCTCGCGGCGATCGCCCGCAGCTCGTCGTAGACTAATGGCATGAGCAGATTGATTGCATTTCTGTCACCGGACGAAATGCTGAGCAGTAGATCGGTTGTTTGTGGCACGTTGTCGTCCTGTCGACCTGTTGTTGAATGCTCAGACACCGGAGCACTCGCCCACACGAAAACAACGGCATTGTTCTCTGAGCCTCGGCGGTGGTGGAGGGTCCGTCGAGTAGTATGCCCGAGTACCAGGAAATCACAATCACCGCGACGAAATCCACAATCTTTGCCAAATGACATGAAGTGAGTTGCATGGCAGATAGTTGTTGACTCCTGCTTTACGGTGCCGTGAGTATTCCAGACGCTGAACAGCGAACGCGTCGGTCGGGGAATTTTGAGCTAACGATTTCTCGAAATCTCCTGGGACATTCCCCGCTCTCCAGCGTCTTTCACTGGCTCAGAAAAAAGTTAGCCCTCCTTCACGCTTTCCACGCGACAGGGAATATCCTCGGAAAACTCAGGAAACAGCCGTGACCTGACTCACCCAGGGCTCAGCAAACAAGCCTCCAATCCTTGAAAGTCGCTACCGATGTCGCCAGTGTCGTCGCAAATATCGCCAGGCAGTGACCACCGATCGAGTCTTTGGTCGTCTTCGTTCCTCGGCTACCTGCTGATGAGCTTCCTTACTGCCGTTACGGACAATATGTACCGCTGGCTGATCATCCCGATCGCCAAGGCACAGCTGCAGGGATCAAACCTAACTCCAGAACAGATTGAGTCGAACGAATCCCTGATCTTGTCGGCTGGGCTCGGAAGTCTGGTCCTGCCGTTTGTCATCTTTGCTCCCTGGTCCAGTTGGCTGGGCGATAGATTCAGCAAACGCACGACGACGATTTGGCTGAAAGTTGCCGAAGTTATTCTCGTCGCGCTCGGCATCTGGTCAATCTCGACCGGCCATCAACCGACCATGTTTGCAGTGCTCTTCCTTCTGGGTACGCAAAGCGCCCTGCTGAGCACAGCGAAGTACGGAATCATCTCTGAGCTGGTTCCTCGCTCTTCACTATCAGCTGCCAACGGACTGGTCGCACTTGTTACGCTGATCGCCGCTATAGTCGGTGCAGGGGCCGGTATGGAACTGGCCGCTCGGACACTCTCCAGCAATAGTCTGGCGATTGCGGCGATCGCTCTGGAAACTGTGGCCGTGGTTGGAGTCATCGGAAGTCTGATGATTCAGCGAGTACCCTCGGCAAATCCAACACTGGGGTTTCCATGGAACCCGATCCGGTATTCATGGCGGGACATGAAACTCTTATGGGGCGATCGACCCATTCTGCGAGTCACTCTTGGCATTGCGTTCTTCTGGTCACTGGCTTCGCTGGCTCAGATGAACATTGATGTTTACGTCACGGGGGAATTGCAGAAGAGCCAGACGGAAGTCGGAATTTTTCTTGCCGTGCTTTCTTTGGGAGTGGGACTGGGCAGCGTACTCGCCGGATGGTGGTCAGGTGGTCGAGTCGAACTGGGCATGGTACCGCTGGGCGCGATGCTCATGGCGGGGGCCTGTGTCGTGTTATTCCTGTGCCAGAGCTCTTCTCTGACCGCCGGCGCAATGCTGGGCTTGATTGGACTCGGCGGCGGACTGTTCAACGTGCCTTTGAACGCCTACCTTCAGGAACGAAGTCCGCATGAGAAACTTGGTGCGATCCTTGCGGCGGGAAATCAGCTGACATCGCTGGGAATGGTGGCTGTTGCCGGGCTCTTCCTGCTGCTCCGCAGCTCATTGGCTTTGAGTGCGGCCCAGATCTTTCTGATCTCTGGAATCGGCATTCTTCCGGTCCTTGCTTACGTCGTCTGGTTGCTGCCACAGGCGACCGTACGTTTTTTCGTCTGGCTGCTTAGTCGTTTGGTGTATCGAGTACGTCTTTATGATGTCGAGAACGTGCCGAACAAAGGCCCCGCATTATTGGTTGCCAATCATGTCTCGTGGCTGGATGGCGTGCTGCTGCTGCTGCTTTCGAGTACTCGCAATATCCGTATGGTTGCCTACGCAGATTACGTGAGAGGCCCATGGATCGGCTGGCTGGCGCGGTTGTTTGGAATCATCCCAATTCGCTCCGGCGATGGACCGCGAGCACTGATGACATCGCTCAATACGGCCCGCGAGGCACTGCTGGCCGGAGAACTGGTTTGTATTTTTGCCGAGGGCCAGGTGACTCGAAATGGACAACTGCAAAAATTCGAACGAGGTCTCCTGAAGGTTCTTAAAGGCACAGATGCTCCAGTCATCCCTGTCTTTCTGGATGAGCTTTGGGGCAGCGTCTTTAGTTGCGATCGAGGCAAGTTTCTGTGGAAGAAGCCACGTCACTGGCCTTATCCGATCTCGATCTCATTTGGTACAGCTCTTCACGGAGTTGATGATGTGGACGTGGTACGGCACGGCGTCCTTGAACTTGGAGCGAAGTCAATGGAACTTCGAAAAGGTCGCCGTTTGCTTCCCGCGAAACAGTTCATTCGCCAGTGTCGAGTTTCGTGGAAACGCACCAGGGTTGCAGATTCTGCGGGGACACAACTGACCGGAGGCGGGCTCCTGACCGAGGCGCTGGCACTACACAAGCGTCTGGCATCGTCGGTATTAAAACCTGAAAATGAATACGTGGGATTACTTCTTCCGCCGTCGGTTGGCGGAGTACTGGCTAATGCGGCCGTGTCACTGACTGGAAAAGTGGCTGTCAATTTGAACTACACGTTGTCTGAAGATGTCGTCAATTACTGTATCAAAGAAGCGGGGGTCCAGCAGGTTCTCACCAGTCGCCGTATGATGGAAAGGCGGCCGATGAATCTGAATGCCGAACTGCTTTATCTGGAGGATCTCAGCGAACAAATCAGCGGTTTGGGGAAGGTCATCGCGTTCCTGACGGCTCGCTTTATGCCATTGAGAATGCTCTGTCGTCGTTTGAGTCTGGAACATCTGAAGCCCGACGACGTGATGTCCATTATTTTCACGTCGGGATCGACTGGTAATCCCAAAGGCGTGATGCTGACTCATGACAATATCGCTTCCAACATTGAAGCGGTGCGTCACCTGCTGGACCTGCGAACAACCGATTCGGTACTGGGAGTGCTGCCGTTCTTTCATTCGTTTGGGTACACCGTGTCGATGTGGCTGCCCCTGTGTACAGACACCGCAGGCGTCTATCACTTTAATCCGCTCGATGCGTCAACAGTTGGCAAGCTGATCAAAAAGCACAAGTCAACTATTCTGCTGGCCACGCCGACGTTCCTGCGTTCGTATATGAAACGATGCAGCGTGGAACAGATGAGCTCGCTCAATATGGTCATCGTCGGCGCAGACAAGATGCCGGATGAGCTTCGAGACGCTTTCCGGGAGAAGTACGGCCTTGAACCGAGCGAAGGCTATGGAACGACGGAGCTTTCGCCGATTGCCGCCGTCAATATTCCATCATCACGCCTAAGCCTGGAGAACTTCGGCCAGACCTCGACAAAGCACGGGACGACTGGGCGAGTAATCCCTGGCTCGGTCGCGGCTGTGTTCGATCTGGATACAAACGAGCGTCTTGGGACCAACAAGGAGGGCATGCTGAAGATCAAAGGACCAAACGTAATGCGAGGATATTTAAATCATCCGGAAAAAACGGCCGAGATGATTCAGGATGGCTGGTACACGACGGGCGATTTGGCTGTGATCGATGATGAGGGGTTTATCAGAATCACCGGTCGCCAAAGTCGCTTTTCCAAGATCGGCGGCGAAATGGTTCCTCATATTCGGATCGAGCAGGAGATTGCTCGAATCATCGAAGACACTCCCGGCGACGCAGCGGACATTATGTGTGCCGTTACCGCGGTCCCTGACGCTTCTAAAGGCGAACGCCTGATTGTGCTGCACAAGCCGATACAGAAGTGCGTGAAAGAAATCACCGACCAGTTGCAACTGGTCGGACTGCCGAACTTATGGATTCCGAGCTCGAATAGTTTCTTCGAAGTCAACCAGATTCCACAGCTGGGCACAGGCAAACTGGACCTGCGTGGTATCAAGGAAATGGCCGTGACACACTGCCAGGCTCATCAAGAGTAGATATTGAGAGGGCCGGCTCCGGTGAATTCGACTCCCGAGCTGGCCCAGGAACCGCGGCTTCAGACGGGACAACCCCGTCGGGGAGCCGTCGATTCATGTTGTCGCGGGGAAAACGGGGGGCCAAAAAACGCGGGGATCCGTCTATCGTTTGACGCAGTTTGTCCGCGAAGCTGTGAGTGGACTGCGTGAAGAATTTCCACAAGTGGTTCCGTTCGCAATTCCTGGTGCATTCCGGGCCAAAGGCCCATCCGTTTATCTAGCCCAGCCCAACGGGCTGGGTCAACTGGCAATCAAACCATGAGGGCCAACGGCCCGACCGTTTGCTGCGATTCGATGGGACGGTCCCTCTTGCCGATTGACCACCGCTCCAAACTGCCGGGCCGTTGGCCCTCTTCTGCGTTCTTGTCGCGAAAACCCAGCCCGATGGGCTGGGCTAGGTAAATGGCTGGGCCGTTGGCCCGGAAACGCGCGAGATTATTTGGCCCGATTTGCTTTGCCTTATTCGCGTGAATTCGCGTCCATTCGCGATTCTAAAATCACGCTGTTTACACCGCACCGCTCGCCGTATTTTTGCCCACGATTTTTGTCAGAGCGGCAAATCGCAATCAGGGGTCTGACGTCGCCCGCTCGCCTTGTTTTGTGTCCCGCACGATTTGTCGGGTGATGTGGCGGGGCCCTCCCCCGAGCTTGCTGGCGCTCGCTCGACCCCTCCCGGACTTCGTCCAGGAGGGGAGCGGTTTTCAGGTTCGTTGAGAAAGGCAGGGCTTCTTTTGTTCTGCGGTTGACGTGGCGCTTAGCGCCGCGTCATCCTGCGGATCCACGCTGCTGGCTGAATCATGGCCACGTTTCTTCGATTCCTTCCCTGCGACGCACTTCCACTCGTTGCCCTGAGGTTCGTTATGACCAACCCGTTTCAGGAGAACATTGAACGAGTTACTCGTCGTCAGATGTTTGGTTCTTCCGCTACGGGAATCGGTGCCGTTGCGTTGGCGAGTCTGCTTGGACAGAACTCGGCGGCCGGTGTGGAAACGGGGCTGCCTGGCATGCCTCACTTTCCGGCCAGGGCAAAGCGAGTTGTAATCCTGTGGCAGGGTGGTGGCCCGTCGCATGTTGACCTCTTCGATGAGAAGCCGGTCATGCGTGAGATGGCGGGCAAGGACATTCCCGATTCCGTTCGCGGAACGACTCGCCTTTCCACCATGTCCAGTGGTTACGCCAAGTGGCCGTGTCTGCCGGCGATCAAGCCATTCCGGAGTTATGGCGAATGCGGGATGAGGCTCAGCGAAATGCTGCCGAATGTCGGTTCGATTGCTGATGAGCTGTGTCTCGTTCGCAGCATGAAGACCGAAGCGGTCAATCACGCTCCGGGTGTCACCTTCTTTATGACCGGGTCGCAGGTTCCTGGTCGCCCCAGCATGGGTGCATGGCTGTCTTACGGTCTTGGCTGCGAGACGGACAACCTTCCTGCGTTTGTCGTGATGACATCCAGCGACAAAGGCAAGACCTGCGGCCAGCTCTTCTTCGATTACTACTGGGGCACAGGATTCTTGCCAAGTCGGTTTCAGGGAGTTCGGTTCCGCAACACGGGCGATCTTGTTCCGTACCTCAACAATCCCCAGGGAGTCTCCGCACAGGCTCGGCGAAGTTTGCTCGACGATATTTCCGAACTGAACCGACAACATCTCGCGGAGTATGGCGACCCGGAAATTGATACTCGGATTGCTCAGTACGAAATGGCGTTTCGAATGCAGTCAAGTGTCCCGGAGCTTGTGGACTTTTCCGGCGAAACGAAACCAGTCATTGATCGTTATGGACCGGACGCGCTGGTCAAGGGAACGTTTGCCAACAACTGCCTGATTGCTCGGCGGCTCCTGGAACGCGGCGTTCGATTTGTGCAGTTGATGCACGCCGGCTGGGATCAGCACGGCAACCTGTTTACTCAGCTGTCCGAACAATGCAAAGACACAGAAGGTCCCGCAGCCGCACTTGTGAAGGACCTCAAGGAACGAGGTATGCTGGAGGATACTCTGGTGATCTGGGCCGGCGAGTTTGGCCGCACGCCATTCGGTCAGGGCGATCCTGCCAATCCCAAAGGCCGCGACCACTTCGGTCGCGCCTTCAGTTGGTGGATGGCGGGAGGCGGTGTCAAGAAGGGAACAGTGTACGGCGAGACCGACGATTTCGCGTGGAACATCACAGCGAATCCGGTTCACGTTCATGACATGCAGGCGACGATCATGCATCTGTGTGGCATCGATCACACCAGGCTGACCTTCCGCTACCAGGGACGTCAGTATCGACTGACCGATATTCACGGTGAAGTCGTGAATGGGATTCTTGGCTGACATCCGGTCGACTTGTTCTGTCCGCTTCGACGACGTCGTTGGAAGCCAGTACACTTCGCGCGAGCTCGATTCTCTTTCTTACATTACCCGTGACAGTCGCCACTGGCTGACCGGCAGGCATTTCTGGATCCAGGGTCTTTCGCCCTGACTGGCTACATGACATCGAATTCCTCTGAGTTAGCTTATCGCCTGCTTGGCGAACATTTTGGGCACTCTTCGTTTCGAGGATCTCAGCAGGAGATTATCACGACGCTGCTGAACGGTGAGAGCTGCGTGGTGATCATGCCGACCGGCAGCGGCAAGTCGCTGTGCTATCAGATTCCCGCTCTTGCGCTGGCCGGAACTGAACAGCCAGCGGCACCATCGGAAACTGGGGCTCCGCTGACAGTCGTGATCAGTCCGCTGATCGCATTGATGAAAGACCAGGTGGACAGTCTTCAACGTCGCAAGATCGCGGCGACGTTCATCAATTCCTCGTTGTCGAAGAACGAACGAGAGAAGCGGTATGCGGACGTGTCGTCGGGCAAGTATGTCCTTCTGTATGTGACTCCGGAAAGATTCCGCAAGCCGGAGTTTCTTGCCGTTCTTGGAAAGCGAACCATCAGGCTTCTGGCTGTTGACGAAGCGCACTGTATCAGTGAATGGGGTCACGACTTTCGACCGGACTACACAAAGCTGGGTGAGATTCGCCGTCTGGTCGGCAATCCGGTCACCGTGGCGTTGACAGCGACAGCGACGCCGGATGTTCAGCGCGACATCTTGAGTCAGCTGAATCTTGCTCCGAAAACACGCATCTTTCACGAAGGCATCGATCGACTGAACCTGGAACTGCGAGTCGAAGAAGTGTGGGACGCCGATGAGAAGCAGGAAGCCATCGCCGACGTACTTGAACGGTGGGAAGACGAACCGGGCAGTGGGATCATCTACTTTACTCTGATCCGAACGCTCACGGAGTTCAGTGAGCGATTGCAGGCCGCGGAGATTCCGCATGTGTGCTACCACGGTGATCTCGACCGCCGAGAACGTCGTGCGATCCAGGATGAATTCATGTCAGGAACCGTGCGACTGGTTCTGGCAACGAACGCGTTTGGTATGGGAGTCGACAAGGAAGACATTCGGTTCGTGGTGCATGCCGAAGTTCCTGGTTCCATGGAATCGTATTATCAGGAGATTGGCCGCGCGGGGCGAGATGGCAAGCCGGCGGAATGCACGCTTCTGTATGACCAGCGCGACTTGAATACTCAGATGGAATTCATCCGATGGTCGAATCCGGATGCTGAATTCTACGAGCGAGCATGGCACCTGTTGACTCACAGCACAGAGCAAATCCGTGCGTTCGGAATCGACTGGCTGCGGGAACGATTGTGCGACCGGCAAAGACACGACCGGCGGATCGAAACTGTCCTTTCGTTGCTGCAGCGATACGGAGTCATTGACGACGAAATTGACTTGAGCCAGCTTGAACTGAACGGTGAGCTTCCGGAAGAACTTCGCAGCGAATCATCTCGAGCCGCCAAGCTGCTGCGTGATCAAAAGCGTCTGTATGCCCTGGTGCAGTACATTCAGAGCGAAGAACGCCGCAACTTCATTCGAGAGTACTTCGGCTGCCTTGAAGCCTGAGTCCATTTCCGCGATGCACCACTTCAAAACGCACTTTTGCTGTCAGTTTCAATGAACTATGCTGCAGGCAGGTTTGGTAAGGACAAGTGCAATTGAAAACTGATCGGACTCAATTGAACCGATTCTACAACGCTCCGGCCCCGGGCTGGATGGCCGTGTCCAGGGGAGCTGCGCTGGGGCTGGCTGTTTTGCTGGCATTGAATCTGGTTGAAGTGCTGACTCTTGGCACAAGTTCGGTGCAGAACTGGTTTTGTTCCTTTCACCCGTTGAATCAAACCGCGGGCACAGCGATCCTGGCAGTCGCCATCCCGTCGCTGCTTTTGTTCGTCATGCGACCAGCGTTGCCTGGTCCGGTCCAGCTGGCATCCATGGGCACCTTGTTGACTCTGGGTGGTTTCTGTGCGTGGCGGATTTGGATCATTCAGAAGCAGATCCCGGAAGTTGATCGAACTGCCGCGATGTTGAAGCCGCTGGGACTGATGTTGATTTGTTCCGTCGCAGGATTTGGTGTCATCGCAGGCAACTCGATCCATGTACGAGGACGGTCATCGTTCCTCGCGATCCTGTTTGCCTCCGTCATGTCGATGCTCGCCTTTCTTGTCGTGTCGATTCAGTCAGGCGGCGTGTCGGACGTCATTCCTCCGACGGCACTCCCGGTTGTCGTTGTGACCAGTCTTCCGCCGGAAACTGACGGCTCAATGTCGGAAGCGTTAAAAGATCGTATCGAAACGGCTGCTCGACTTGTCACTGACGGATGGGCAAAGAAAGTGCTTCTCTGCAGTGCGGGTGAAGCCGATCAGGCGGTGCCGACAGCAGCGATGGCAGACGTCGCCGTTGCAGCGGGAGTCCCAGCCTCGGAGGTTCTTCAGAGCAGCTCTGGAATTGACCTGGATGCGGCGCTAGCTGCTGCTGTTGAAACAGGACTTGGCGACGAGCGAAAACTGGCGTTTGTCAGCCATTGGCATGAACTGGCGACCATTCGCATCCTTGCATCACGTCGAAAGC
>JAEUII010000172.1 GCA_016795145.1 Planctomycetaceae bacterium | reverse complement strand
CCATCAGCATCACGCGACAGGTAATGATCTGCATCCATCAGTCGCAACAAGCGCAGAAGATCGTCCCGGTTCTTGACGGAGGAGCCCTTCTGCAAGGACTCCTCCAGGATCCGGGCGACAGAGAATGACTCGGCAGCACTTCTCGCCGTCGCAATGACATCCAGAACGATCGCCACATTTCGAGCATCGTCGTTCTCCGGGTAGTACGTTGAAAGACGTGTGCGATAGTGAGCCAGTTGCCATGGATCTGACGCGTCAACAAGCTGCCGAGAAACAAAGTTGCGAATGTTGCCGTCCGTTGCAGGAAGTTGCTCCACCTGCAGTCCCGCGATCACATGGTGGATGTAGAACGGGAAGTAATCGACTTCTTCTGCTATCGTCGCTGCGGCCTCTGAACGATTGTCACAGCGAATCCTTTCCCCATCAATAAGATCGGCAGCAAGTTGTTCCGCATCTGATGGCGACAATGGCGTCACTGTCACGTGGAACATGTCGTTCTTTGCTGATGTCGGAATTCCGACGGCTGACAGCTTACCAAGGATGTGGTGCAGTCCAATCGATCCCGTAAAGATCACACGGAACCGTTCGTGCTCGATCCTGAGACTCCGAAGCGTGTCCAGAACCTCCGCAGCAACCTCTGAACCGTCTTTCTGGCGAATGCTCTCCAGCATGTAAGGAACTTCGTCCCAGAAGAACACCAGTCTCTCTGTCTGATTCGACCGCATCAAATCTCCGACGGCCGAAACCAGCAACTGCTTCCATGTCCGAGCCTTCAGATTCACATAGTCCGTTTCATGGTCCTCCAACAGTCGCTGCAGGAAGTTCTTTGCCCGAATCGCCGTTCCCAAAAACAACTGGACATCGTCGTAAACAAGCTCAGCAAACTCCTGAGCCGAGTGGACACGTTCAAGATCGCGAAACACAGGCCGCCAACCCGGTTTTGGCTGAGCTACCATCTTCCGAAGAATCTGCGTCTTACCAATTCGTCGCTCAGCGTTGATGACAACGCTTTGAGTTGCCAGTCGATCCCAAAGCAATGTGATGAGCTGATCACGTCCATAAACCTTGTCTGGGTCAAGGTTTCCGCCTGGATTTGCTTTCATGTGTGGCTCCGGTTGCGAAGTTTCAATTGTTGTGAAATAATATGTTGAAAATGAAAGATGTCAATAATGACGTATGTGTGTTTTGTTCTGACAATGTCTGGAATGCCAAAATGGGCGTGCAGAATCAGCGATTGAACATCGAAAGATCAAACTGGTTACGCTGGAGGCTCTGGGAATAGGTTCGACCGAACCGAAATCTGGGTGCCGCAGTACAGGCAGCTCTTGCGATTTGGCGCATTTGGACGCGCACACGCCGGACACCGACTTGGTTCCGGCACCGGACGATACTTTCCATCCAGTTGTCCGTCGCGAAGGTCGATTTCCTCCAGTTTCTCTTCGATTTGCTCTTCAGTAATTCCCAGCTTGTCTCGCAGGATTTCTGCCAGTGCCATCAGAGCAAGGTTGAGTCGTTCGCATTGCTGTTCGAGGTTGCGAACCTTGGTCTGGAGCTCCCGCGTATCGCAGAGGGCATCTCTTGCCGCCTGCTTCGCGTCGATCGCGTCGGACTTCGCCCGTTCGATGCGATTCATCTGGAAAATTTCCCAAAGCATGGTACGCGCCCTCTGATGATCGTCAGTCGGATTTCCACTCAGTCGTTCGCTTGCGGCTAACGCTGAAGTGACTCATTCAGATCACTCCGAATGAGCCCGCTTAGTTCCGAATTGAAGCGATTTGAATCGAGAGCCGCTTTGAGCTGAAGTCGTATCGCCGCGGCGGTCTCCGGAGCTTTGTTTGCGGCCGTCTTTGCAAACGTCAAAACAATCAGCAGTCCTGTTCGTGAGTCCCGCGACAGCCTTGCCAGCAGTTTCTGAGCGACGTCGGTGCTTTCCGGCAGCGTGTCATCGTTCGAATCCCTGACCCATTTGGAACGGAGCAGAAGCAGACGTGCCATCAGTCCGTTTGGCGTCATCTCAGTGACTTCCGTCAGGGTTGCCACGAGTGGTTCGAGAATTCCAATGACCTCATCATGACGTTCAAGCCGGCCGGAGACTTCTGCCAGCTTCAGGAGGCATTCGAGAGTCAGAGGATGGCTGGGACCCGCGACCGCTTTGGTTCTTGCGGCGGCTTCTGCAAACCGTTCCGACGCTTCTTCCAGTTGCCCCAGAACCTCAAGACATTCGCCCAGTTGCAGGACGGGCTCCACCGCGACCAGGGGGAATAGTCCTTCCGGAGTGTTGCTGTAAAGTGCACGACAAATCGGCAGCGCTTTTTCGGCCTGTCCGCTGGAATACATCATTCGGCATTCCAGCATTCGGTTTCGAAATGGGCCGACCGTATCGGAAGGGTCCAGAGCATGCAGTTGGCGAGTCACCTCCAGCTGCTTCATCGCCGCCCTTACATCACCTGTGTTGAATAATGCCTCTGTGAGCTTGAAGGACACGTGACTGCGCTGCATTGCTGAGAACGCCGAATTGCCGACCAGATCCTGCATGAGAGATATCGAACGCTGAGGGTCCTTTGGGGTCAGCAGAATTGCCAGGTCGAGCTGAATATGAAGCCGGCGTTCATCGTCCTTTTCGAGGAACTGCTGACTGTCCTTCATCAGCTCTTCGAACAGCGAAACTGCCACACTGTCTTTTGCAAGACCCTGTAAGGTACGCGCGAGCGCGAGCTTGAGCCTGAATTGGCGCTGGTGCGACAAACCTGCCATCAGTTCCTTGTCACTCAGGATCCGCAGCGAAAGTTCGGAGATGGAAATGACACGCTGGTTCACTCGGGGATCTGCGGACTGAATAATCCGCACAAGACTGTCTGCCAGAAGTGTACTTTCCTTTGCCTCTGCATCCGCCTTCCGTTGCGCCTCGCGAGCTTTTTCCGCTTCCTCTTTTGCCTTTCGAGATTCCTGATTTGCCGTCATCGCGGCGTTTGTTGCATCGTTGGCATAATTCACGGCCATGAGGGCTGCCACTGATGTCGCCACGATACCAGTCACCAGGATGGCCAGTGCGGAGAGCATCGCTGTCGCAAGCGAACGATTGCGCTTCGCCCAGCGCGCGGCAGCACCGGCAAAGCTGACTGGCCGCGCAAGCACTGGATAGCCGTCCAGAAAACGCTGCAGATCATCCGCCAGCTCTGAAGCATTTCCGTATCGCCTTATAGGCTCCTTTTCCAGGCATTTCAGACAGATCGTCTCGATGTCCCGCGGAATCTCTGACCTGAGTGCACTGGGCGAGACCGGGATCAGGTTGCGAATCTGGTCAATCAGTTCCAGTGGGCTGCTTCCGACAAACGGCGGCCGTCCAGTCAGTAACTCATACAAGGTCGCACCGAGTCCATACACATCTGTTGAAGGAGTGAGTTCCCCCTTCTGTCCGGCTGCCTGTTCGGGCGACATATACAGAAACGTACCTTCAATTCCGGACGAGACTGTCAGGTCCACGGACAACAAGCGTGCGAGTCCAAAATCTGTGACTCGCAAATCAGCAGATTCGAGCCACCTGGTGGATGAATCGTCTGTCGCAACCTCGCGGATCAGAATATTGGCGGGGTTGAGATCGCAGTGCACGATCTGAATCCCATGCGCCGCACCGACTGCCCGACAGACTTTGACCAGCAGACTTGCCGCTGTTCGGGCATCCAGCGGGCGCCCTCGCAGGACACTTCGCAGCGATCCGCCCGGAACATATTCCATTGCCATCCAGCATTGCTGCTGCATCGTTCCAACAGAATAAATCTGCACGATCTGCGCATGGTTGATCTTTGCCAGAGTCGTGGCCTCACGCTCGAGACTCTGTGTCACATTCTTCACATGAACGTCCAGGATTTTGATAGCGGCCAGTCGATCAAGTGTCAGATCCTTCGCCAGGTAGACTCGCCCTGCCCCGCCGCGGCCAAGCAAATGCAGCAGCTGAAATCCGGGCGGTGATGGTGGAAGCACGGCATCAGTGGATTGACTCGAAGGAACAGTCTCACTGACGGCCGCAGGCCTTGTCTCCGCAGTGGGACGCAGTGAAGTATGTACTTCCCATTGAACCTTCAGCTCTTCTGCCAGCTTGGGAAACCGCTCTACAAGGCTCTGCAACGTCACAATTTCGTCAGCCTGTTCCCGGAGTAGCACCTCCGAGTAAATCACATCCAGCTGATCCTCCGTTGTCCATAGCATATCAGCATGAACCCGGAAGACTTCTTCAGCAGACAGACGCTTGCCTCGCATCCAGTCCAGATGGTGAGTTTCCAGAATTTGTGCAACTCGATCGGAAGAGCTCATGAGTTTTCGTCCAGCCCCAGTTCTGAAGAAAGACGCTTGATGGTGCGTTCATGTCGTTTTCGAACAGCTTCCGGCGTCGTTCCGGTTTGCTCGGCAATCGCTGGCCAGTCGAAGCCTTCTTTGCGTAGTTCGATGATCTGCTTCTCTTCCGGACTCAGACACTCGTCGACCAGCTTCTGGATTTCCTGATGAGACACGTCCGTTTCCGGATCGGACTCGTCAGCCTTCCGAAATTTCTCTTCATTGTCGCCGAGCTCTTCAAAGTCAACATGTCCGCCGCGTTTCATGGCGGCGACGCGTCGGACCTGATCAGCGACCTTATGCGTCGTCATTGTCAGCAGAAGTGAAATGAGCTCTCCAGGCGAACGCACTTCCAGTTCACCCGATCTCAGTCGAACGAAGAAGCTTCGCATCACGGACTGCCGCACGTCTTCCGAATCCACCAGGCGACGAAGGCGAGAATGCATGAAGCGAACTCGTGCCGCGCGACGGACGGCCGCTTCATAACGGGTGAAGAACACCTGTTCGGCGGCCGTGTCTCCGTTCTGAATCCGGGCGATGAGGTCCACGAAACTGTCTTCTGTATCCATGAAGTCCTCCGGAAATTTGAGACCCGGAGATTGTAGATTGACCATTGAAACCTCGAAAGGACTCCATGAGATCGCAAAGGTCGCGGAACCCGGACAGGAAACTTCTGTATTTCGCCGGACATAACCGTCCGACTGCTGCCTGCTTCGAAAAATGCAGTCTTTTTGGGTGTTTTCTTTGCGACGGACGGAGAATCTGAGGAAATTTGTCCGACCTGGACAGCCAGTGCGATTCCTGCATGTCAGCTCACATCTGTCTCATTCAGGAGTCTTGCGATGTTTGGTTTCTCATCTCTTTCATACCTGTTACGGCGTTCGATCCCGGCTGTATGTTTCGCCGCAGCTCTGGTGGATCATGGCAACGGGTTTGCCCAGGAACGCTCGTTTCGGGAGTTTGTCGAACTCGTAGCGCCAGTCGAGTCTCCGGTGGCTCAGGATCCGGCCGAGTTGATGACAACCGGAACCGGCGAACTGAGCGAACGAGAGAAGAACCAATCGCCGGAAGACAGCTTCGACATGGCACGAATTCTGGCCGAACGCGGAATGCACGACGAGGCGATTCGGCAGTTCTCTCTGGGGCTGAACAAAACATCGTATTCAGCCTCGTCAAAACAAATGCTCGCAGATGCGATGTTCGGCCTTGCCGGCAGTTACGCAGCGAGCGATCGTTCGGAACTGTCTCTGCAAACACTCCTGCTGATGCACAGTCATCATCCTGATCGTCGAGACGCATGGCAGCTGCGAGCTCGCGTGCATCAAAGTCTCGGGCAGCATCGTGCAGAGCGAGAGGCCCTGATTCATTGCATGCAACTTAGTCCGGATGACTGGACTGCGAAACTGGCTCTGGCTAAGGCCTATGTCCATTCGCCAGAGTGTTCGTCTGATGATGCAAAGCTTGTCATCGCAATGCTCGCACCAATTCTCGAATCAGCAGACCCGGCTGCAGACAATGTTGAATTCTGCGAAACACTGGCGCGTGCCGGCTCAATCGCTGAAGTCGATGTGCTGGCAAAAACCGCAATTGAGCGAGCATTCATGGTTGCCCCGATGGAAAGTCATCCTCGTCTACAGCGATTGCAGCAACAGATTGAAAAGGGACAAAGCCTCAGAGTTCCCGTGGAGTGGCGCCAGTACGAACGAAGTCCCGCAGAACTCAGAGAACTTCTGTACGGTGCGGTTCTTACTGTTCATCTGGAAGGCCGCGTGCGACTCGTCCCAAATGACCGCGAGCGACCTGTGCAGGAATACCCGATAGTTCGGGACATGCCGGCTGTCGTCGTTGGTGGTTTTGGCGAGCTGCTTGTCAGTGCGAATCTCATGGAACTGCCGAAGAAGGATTTTCCGGAGCATCAGGTCGACTGGGTCAAAGCTCCGGCAATGACACTGGCGCGATGGAACCCAAAGACCGGCAAACTGGAACACGCGGGTGATGCGTTCCTGCATGCGGTTGATGAAGCCATGGGCCTCGGACTGCTGTCTCTTGCCGACAATTCTGACATGGATCCACTGACGGGAGTGAAAGGACTACAGACAGCGAGGATTGCTGCGGATTACTACTTTGCTAGTCCCCCTGCGAACGCTCAGTACCATTATCTCCAGCCTCTGTCGGGAACAATTGAGCCCGAGATGTACAGCCTGTCAGAAGAGGCACTTTTGCTTAAGCTGCACAATAATCTTCTGCCAGCCGGAACGCCGATTTTCAACAGCTTTGGCGAAATCGTCTCAGTTGTTCACCAGAAGCGGGCAAGACCCTCCGATCCGACCAGTGACCAAAGGCCGTTTCTGAAAATCCCTTCAGACTGCAGTTACGCTTACGCCTGCCTGGCAGCCTATGGCAAAATCCCACGCCGATCCTTCCCGTTTCAGTGGCGAATGGTCCCGCTTCCACTGGACATGCAGAACGGTGATCACACCATCGGGATGGAGGTAACCAGCGCCGAGGCATGTACGAATCTGCAAGTTGGAGATGTCATCACAGAAGTCAACAGCATTCCGTTGAACTACTCCGTTGACTTCGATCTGTTTCAGAACCTGTTTCACGATCTTCAGACCGAAGAACTGGTCCTGAAGCTCACCAATGGACGTCTGGTGACAGAGCCTTTCGGGCAAAATGCTGTGCCGGACTCTACTCAGACTGCCAGCAAGCCTGTTGCTCCGGCGGCTGATGAGAGTTCTGAGGATTCTGCGACGGAAACGGCTGAGGTCCCTGCGGATGAGCCAGTCGAACGCGAACTGTCCCGAACGGAAATGTCCAATGAATACCAACAGAGCCGCCAATTCGAAGAATGGCTGCATGACAACATTAAGGACCCGGAACTTGCCAGACAGCTGATTGAGACACAAGAGGCAGTCAGAACCGCTGGCAAGAACTATATCCTTCGATGTGGTGCACTGGCCTGTCGCAATCAACAGTCGTGGATCGTTTCGCTTCAGAATGGCAGCTTCGCTGCACACCCGGTGAGCGAATCTCTGGCAGCAACGATGGGGATCCAGCCCGGTGTTGTCGATGGCGACAAGAACGGAATGATCATCTCTCAGGGCGATGTTGTGTTCAGAATCTCCCGCGTGCAGATCACTCCTGTTGAGGCCGAAGGCAACCCTGCTCACGAAGGCCACAAGATTCGCATCAAGTTTCGAATCGAAACACTCAGTGCTCCGGATTCTTCCAAAAAACACGCCATCTGCGTGGAAACCAGCAAAGGAAACTTCCGCTCCATGACCGCGATTGAAAACGTAGCCGACGTCGGCGAAGCGGTGAACGCCGAACTGATCTGGCCTGATCCTCGCATGCCGGCGCTCCTTGAAGACGCCGACCTGCTGACACTCCAGATGGTCACCTACCAGAGCGAAAATGCCCAGGATCCAAAAACCTCCAGCGACTGCTGGAGCCAGATTGTGTCTTTCGCAGCACCTCGCTGAAACAGACTCAGGATGCCCCGAAAAAGAGGGCTGAAGTCATGGCATCATTCCGGCTCATCAGGAAACTTGAAATTCTCTGTCCGACTTTCGCTTGCCATGCGATTCCTGACTGTCGGCCCGAACTCGCCACTTACAGGAGTGTGATAATGTTCATTCGGTTTTCGATTTATCGTCTGCTGCGACAGTTCATTCCCGTTGCCGGCACTGTGAGCATGCTGGCTGCCTGTGCTTCAGCTCAGGAAGAATTAGTCGGATCCCCGGTTGCGCCCGTGGAAACACCATCGACTCAGGAAAGCAGTCCATCTGAGAGCGGAAGCACCAGTGAGTCGTCGGAATCAGGTCAAGAAGTAGAACGGTGCTTCTTCATGGCGTCAGATTTGGCTGGACAGGGGCTCTATGACGATGCCATTCAGCAATTCTGGAATGGACTCCAACATCCACGTCGATCCGCAACAGCAATCCGGATGGCTGGCGGTGCAATGTTCGGACTCGCATGCTGTTACTTTGCCAGCGACCGTCCGGAAATGGCCTTGCATACGCTGCTGCGGATGCATCATCACATCCCTGATCACACTTCTGCCTATCGGCTTCGAGCCCGAGTACATCGAAGTCTCGGGCAACATCGTGCAGAACGAGAAGCTCTTATACGATGCCTCGAACTCTGTCCGGACGACTGGAGCACAAGACTTGAACTTGCGAGAGCGTTTCTTGATGCGCCCGAATGTTCTCCGTCGCACGCGAAACATGCGATGAGCCTTCTCGGACCGATTCTGAAGTCGGGCGATCCTGCCGCGTCCAATGTTTATGTTTATGAAACGCTAGCCATCGCCGCGGCGCTTGATAACTCCTGGGAACTTGCGACAGCCAGTATTCAGCGTGCATTGGCCGTGACACCGGCGGAAACCCGAGCTCGGATCAGAGAACTTCAGGAGCGTATTCGAAATCGTGAAGACTTAAAAAGAGCGATCACATGGGAGCAGTCGGTTCGCAGCGAAGCAGAATTGAGAGAACTCATCTTCGGCTCCGTTCTGATCGTTCACCTTGAAGGCCGTTTGCGCATCACTCCTGATGGTCCGAACACCGCGGCGGTGGAGTCTGTCGTGACACGCGAGATGCCTGCGGTTGTTGTCGGCTCGCTCGGTGACTTGCTTGTCAGTGCAAAGCTTCTGGAGACGCCGAAGAATCAGGCCTCAGGCAAACAGGCAGAGTGGGCAGAGCCTCCGAAACTGACTCTGAGTCGATGGAACGCAGAATCAAACAGCATGGAGTCTCTCGGAACGGCAATTGTGGCGGCAGTGGACGAACCATCCGGTTTCGGTCTTCTTGCAATGTTCGACCATCGCGACCTGGATCCACTGACCGGTGTCAAGGGTCTGAGGACTGCTCGAATTGCAGCGGACTACTTTCTGGATAGCCCACCGGCAAACACTCGGCTTCATTACGCTGAGTTTCAGGCATCAGGTGATCGCCCCGTCGTTCATACTGTCACCGAGCAGGATTTGGCGCAGCGATTGCTTGAGAACCAGGTTCCGGCGGGTGCTGTTGTCTTTAATGACTTCGGTGAGATAGTCGCAATGATCCACGAAAGGTCCGTCGGGATACCTGGAGCAGAAAAACTGGTTCAGTCGTATAAGGACTCATGCGACTGCAGCTACGCCTTTTCCTGTCTTTCAGCGTATGAAAAAATTCCGCGAAAACGTTTCCCGTTTGAATGGCGCCAGATTCCGCTGTCAGACAATGAGGGGGACCGCGACCACCAGTTCGGGCTGGAAGTTACCCGGGCTGACCAGTGCAGCGAGTTGAAGATCGGAGATGTGGTTATCACGATCAACGACGTGCCGGTCACCGATGAGATGGATCTTGATTTGCTCCAGAGTCTCTTTGTTGATTATCAGGAGAATGAACTGAGACTGGAACTCACCGGAGGCCGACGGGTGGTCGAAAGTTTCAGAGAGGATGCAAAGAATGCTGGCGTTCCTGCTGTGAGCCAGCCTGATTTTACAATCAGGACCACTGACTCCGAGGAGTCGACCGGTGATGTCGTGGAGAGATCGTCAGACGAGTCTGTCGAACGCGAACTGTCCCGAACGGAAATGTCCAATGAATACCAACAGAGCCGGCAATTCGAAGAATGGCTGCATGACAACATTAAGGATCCGGAACTGGCGAGACAGCTGATTGAGACACAAGAGGCAGTCAGAACCGCTGGCAAGAACTATATCCTTCGATGTGGTGCACTGGCCTGTCGCAATGAGCAGTCGTGGATCGTTTCGCTTCAGAATGGCAGCTTCGCTGCACACCCGGTGAGCGAATCTCTGGCAGCAACGATGGGGATCCAGCCCGGTGTTGTCGATGGCGACAAGAACGGAATGATCATCTGTCAGGGCGATGTTGTGTTCAGAATCTCCCGCGTGCAGATCACTCCTGTTGAGGC
This sequence comes from Planctomycetaceae bacterium, assembly GCA_016795145.1. GTDB lineage: Bacteria > Planctomycetota > Planctomycetia > Planctomycetales > Planctomycetaceae > SXXK01. The sequence continues at coordinate 11,787 of JAEUII010000172.1, read as the reverse complement.
CGAAGGCAACCCTGCTCACGAAGGCCACAAGATTCGCATCAAGTTTCGAATCGAAACAGTCAGTGCACCGGACCTCAGCAAGAAGCAGGCGGTCTGCGTCAGGACGAGCAAAGGACTCTACCGCTCCACGACGGTCCTGGAGAAAGTGGCAGAAGTCGGTGAAGCGGTGAACTACGAACTGGCGTGGCCAGATCCTCGTATGCCGGCACTCGAGGAAGACGCCGACCTGCTGATGCTTCAGATGGTCACCTACGAGGGCGACAACGTGCAGGATTTAGAGACATCCAGCGACTGCTGGAGCCAGATTGTGTCCTTCGCAGCACCTCGCTGAAACAGACTCAGGATGGTCGGTTCCGAAAGCCAGACTCACTTTCAAACAGGATGACAATATGTCCAGTTTTTCATTTTCACATCGCCTTCAACTGGCCAAAGAAGCCATTGCAAAGTTGCCCCCGAAAGAGAGGGCTAAATCCATGGCATCATTCCGGCTCGTACTTTGGATCGTGGGACCATTGCTGGCTGTGACGCCGTTGGCGTATCTGTTCACCGAGTCTGCCAAAGACATGATCGCGTGCCGTGGTCGAGACTCACAGGCGGTGGCAATCACGGCCGAAGAGCTTCAGACAATGCCCGTTGGCAGTCATGTTCGCATCAGCAACTGTGAGATCGCCGTTCAGTCGGACATAACATCGTCGGGAATCCATGCGAAGCGAGACAATGTTCCACTGTACTCGGGGAGTCTCGCGTCGGTCATTGACCGACGTTCTGTTTATGTGACACTCACTCAGGAAACGGCCGGTTCGGCAGCATTGCTCGGCATGCACTCGAAGTTTTCGCTGACCTCACCGGCCGAACAGATTTCTTTGCCGCCTCTGGATGCGGTCATCGTGGAGCGTGATGACCACACGATTCGACTGGTGGAATCTGCAGCGGCATTCACCTATACAAGGATTATCATCCATCGGTGTGTCGCCCTTGTTTGTGCGGCGATCGGATTCCTGATTATCCTTTGGTTAGTTTGTCGCTCACGCTCTGTGCCAGCAGTCACCAGCGTGCCATGACAACAGAGTTTTATCCCTCAAAAATTCAACAAGGCTGCGCTTCATGTCGATGTCTGATGAGCAGGCGGAAATCTATCCACAACTGGCAACGGCGCTGATTGAAGCGACACCGGAATGGTGGAACAAGGCGACGCTGGAGCTGGTTTGTGCTGAGGAGATGGGGAATGGCCTCGAACACAGCATCAGCAATCCTGATTATCCTCAGGATATTGTTGTTGCGACGGATGAGATTCTGATGGCCACTCGAATGCTGGAACTATGCTCCAAACGGCACGCCGATGCATGGCGACGCTGCGTGTTTCAGCTCGCGGAAAAGGACGGACAATGGAGTTTTACTGCGGAATTTGAACGCTGACTGCAGTCGTCTCCCGGGGTTCCACGAAGGGTTTCGGCGGGAATCGAAAGACATTACCATACCGCCCCTCCTGAAGCTGGCACTGGGCGGCGGACGGTGATTTTGCAACTTTCAGATTTAGAACATCGTGAGTCAGACGGATTCGCGATGACCTGCTGCGGACATGAAGACCGACGAACTGCGTGAAAAGTACCTGGCGTTCTTCGAAACCAAGGGATGCGTGCGACGTTCAAGCGACGTGCTGATTCCAAAAGACGACCCGACTGTTTTGTTCACTCCGGCCGGTATGAACCAGTTCAAGAATCAGTTCCTTGGAATTGGGCCGCTGGAATTTACCAAGGCAACGACCAGTCAGAAGTGTCTTCGAACGGGCGACATCGGTAACGTCGGTATCACGGCCTACCATCACACGTTCTTCGAAATGCTGGGGAACTTTTCGTTTGGTGATTACTTCAAGCGAGAAGCCATCCACTGGGCGTGGGAGTTCCTGACGTCAAAGCAATGGCTGGGACTTGATGCGGAACGCCTAACTGTCACCGTCTATCTGGATGATGATGAAGCGTTCGACATCTGGAATAAGGAAATCAAGCTTCCGGCGGAACGAATCAGCCGCTGTGATGAATCGGAAAACTTCTGGCCCGCATCATCGCCGTCACAGGGCCCCGATGGCGTCTGTGGTCCATGTTCTGAAATCTATTACCTGGCTCCTGGTGCGACTAAGCCCGTCGAAATCTGGAACCTCGTGTTCACTCAGTTCAATCGCGTCGGAGATCCGCCGAACAATCTTCACCCGCTGCCAAAGAAGAACATCGATACCGGCATGGGACTGGAACGCTGTGCATCGTGTCTCCAGGGAGTCCTCAGCAACTTCGAGATTGATATCCTGAAGCCGATGTGCATAGCCGCCGGCGATGCCCTTGGTCTGAAGTACAGCTACGACGCTGCATGGGGCCGTGCCTGTCGACGAATCGCTGACCACGTTCGCGCGTGTACGTTTGCAATTCACGAAGGTGCGGTGCCGGGACCTGAAAAGGCCGACTACATTGTTCGACTGTTGCTTCGTCGAGCAGCGATGGAAGGCTATCTGCTTGGCAGAAAGCAGCCGTTCCTGCACACACTGGTCCCTGCAATCGTGGCCGGCATGAAGCATCCGTATCCGGAGATTACGGAAACGGTTCAGAGCGTTTCGAACGTGATCAAACTGGAAGAAGAGCAGTTCCTGGATGTCGTGGACCGCGGAATGCCACGCTTCGAAAAACTGGCGAATAAGGCGAAGTCTTCCGGCGTCATTTCCGGTGAAGATGCATTCGATCTGCAGTCGACTTATGGCTTCCTGATCGAGCTGACAGAAACGCTGGCGACAGAAAAGGGCCTGAAGGTCGACTACGAAGGCTACACTCGTGCTCGCAAGCGTCATGAACTCACCAGCGGCAGCGGCGCGTTTGCGGATTCCGTGATGAGCGCCGGTCCGATCGATTCGCTCAAGAAGCAGGGTGGAACAAAGTTCCTGGGTTACGAATCGCTCACATCGGATGCTCGCATTGTCGGGATTATCTCCAACAAGGAACTGGTCACGGATTTCACAGTGGCAGGCCATGAGCAGCCGATCGGCGTGGCACTGAACCAGACTCCGTTCTATGCGGAATCCGGTGGGCAGGTCGGCGACGTCGGCCTTCTGATTGGCGATGGCGTCGAATTCTCGGTCGCGGATACTCAGAAGGACGGCGATCTCTGGATTCATGTCGGGCACCTGACCAAAGGCAAGCTGTACGTTGGACAGGCGGTCACGGCAACAGTGGACGACGATCGTCGTTCCGGTATTCGTCGAGCCCACTCGGCGACGCACATTTTGCACCATGCCCTGCACTGCACGGTCGGCAAGAATGCGACGCAGCGAGGATCCAAGGTTCAGCAGGACGAACTGCGATTTGACTTTGCTCACAATCAGGCACTGACACCGGATGAAATTCGTCAGGTGGAAGACATCATCAACGAATGTGTTGCCAAGGGCGCTCCTGTCTCAACCGAACTTCTTCCCATCGAAGAAGCTCGAAAGAAAGGCGCGATGGCGCTATTCGGTGAAAAGTATCCGGACGAAGTTCGAGTCGTCAGCATGGGCGACTTCAGTGTCGAACTTTGCGGCGGAACTCACCTGTCGAATACCGGACAGGTCGGACTGTGTCGTATTACTTCGGAAGAGCCGATTGCAAAGGGCGTTCGCCGAATCACTGCGATCACTGGTCCGAAGGCCGTTCAGAAGGGACGCGATACGGATGAACTGGTTGCTCAGCTTCAGCGTCTATTGAAATCGCCGCAGCCTGCGGAACTGATTACGCGCGTTGAGGCTCTGCAGAACGAAGTGAAGACTCTGTCGAAGCAAATCGCTGATATGACCTCAGCATCCGTCGCTGATGCCATTGGAGGGCTGGTGGCTCAGGCAGAAGTCATCGGTGGTGTGAAACTCGTTGCGAAGAAACTGGAAGGCGTCAATCGTGATGCCCTGCGAGACTTTGCAGACCAGCTGCGTGACAAGCATAGTCCGGTGGCTCTGATTCTGGGAGCAGAAATTGAAGGCAAGGTCGCGCTGATTGCAGCGGTCAGCAAGCCTCTTGTGAAAGACAAAAATCTGCACGCTGGCAACGTTGTTAAAGCAGCTGCAACCATTGCCGGTGGCGGTGGCGGCGGTCGTCCGGACATGGCGGAAGCCGGTGCACGCCTTGTCGAAAAACTGGATGAAGCGATTGCTGCGGGGGCTGCTGAACTGAAAAAGCAGCTGGGCTGAACTTGGCCGTCTGTTTGCAATGGTGAATCGAGTCAACGATAGATTGGGGTTCCTGCCGTGGAGCTGAAAGAAGAAGTGGATCGGATGCTGATGGAAATTCAGCGTTCGAAGTATACAGAGCGACGTACAGAAACACGGCAGGCCTTTGTCCGTCCGGTCAAGATCCACCTGCCCAATGGTCCAACGATTCAGTCTTTCTCCAAGGACTTGTCGAGCCAGGGGATTGGGCTCATTAGTGATGTGTCGTTTCAGGCTGGTTCCATTGCCATTCTGGAAATTCACAGCACGACGAGTTACCCCGTCTGTCTCCGCAGTGAAGTTCGCTGGTGTGACGCTTATGGCAAAGGATGGTATCTGATCGGGTGGAAGTTCATCACCACCGAAGCCAGACCGATGACTCGGTCATAGCACACTGTCACTTTGCACGTTTTACTGTTCCCGGGGGCTCAGCATGTTTCATCGACTGAACGCGTTTCTGAAGACGATTGTCCCTGTTGTCGCGGCCGGGCTTTGCTTTATCGACAGTGCAACATGTTTGGCTCAGCAGGTGCCGGACACGGTCATTCGTGAAGAAGGAATCGAATACTCGAATCTCGATGGTGTTCAACTGCAGTTGAATCTGTGCCGTCCTAAAACGGGTGACGGTCCATTCCCCGCGGTGCTTTGCATTCACGGAGGTGGTTTTCGAGCCGGCAAGCGAGAAAGCTACGATGGCTTGTGTGTGAAACTGGCCGAACGTGGCTATGTGGCGGCAACCATCACGTATCGCCTGGCACCTCAGCACAAGTTTCCTGCCGCAGTTCATGACACCAAGGCGGCAGTTCGGTGGCTGCGAGCGAATGCAGAGAAATACAAGATCGATCCGAATCGAATTGGTGTGACGGGTGGATCGGCCGGCGGACATCTGGCTCAGTTTCTGGGAGTCACCGCGAATGTTCCTCAATTCGAAGGAACCGGAGGCAATCCTGATCAGAGCAGTGCCGTCACGTGTGTCGTGAACGTGTACGGTCCAAGCGATTTCACAAAGTCGTACGGCAAAAGCGTTGATGCTCACGAAGTCTTGCCACTCTGGTTTGGCGGCGACCTCAGTACTCATCGTGCACTGCACATTCAGGGAAGCCCGTTGTACTGGGTCACACCGAACGCGGCACCGACGCTTTGCATCCACGGAACCGAAGACAAGTATGTCGCTTACGAACAGGCAGTGTGGCTGGTTGAAAAGCTTCAGGCAGCCTCTGTGGAAGCGAAACTTCTGACGCTGGAAGGTGCGGGGCACGGATTTAAAGGAATGGATGCCGAGAAAGCTGAAGCTGCGCTGTTTGAGTACTTCGACAGTCAGCTAAAGAAATAGTCGAAACACATGGCGGCAAACGAGGCGGTTTCGTCTGCTAACGACACTCAATGCCGGAACAGTAATGAATGTCGTCAACCATGATTTGCATTCTGACGGACTGGCCTTCGGTGGTTTCCTCGCCTCAGGTCTTGGTTCCTTACCAGGGCGTTGTCACAGTTTTTGATGGGAAATTCTTACAGTGTCCGAATTGGCGAAGACTTCAAATGGCTTTTCAATTCCGCTCCCAAACGGAATGACCTTTGTTGGGCTCCATTCAACCCAGGCTGTCTCTGCAAAGTTTCTTATTAAGGAAATCTTTGTTCGAGGCTATTACGACAAGCCTGGATTTGAAATTTCTCCTGGTGATCGGGTGATCGATATTGGTGCGAACATGGGTCTGTTTGCTCTTTGGGCTTCCCCAAGAGTTGGAGACGGAGAAATTGTCTGTGTTGAGCCATCGTCCACGATGGACACATTGCAGGCCAACCTTCTGCAGAACTCGATTCATAACGTACGCACGATCCGCTGCGCGGTGGGGGCAAAGGAAGGAACATTCGAACTGCTGGAGTACCCGGAGTTCAATGGTGTGAACCACAGGGCAGATTTTGTTCCGGCACCGTGGGGGCAGTTCTTTATCCGACTACTGCATCGACGGAAAGTGCTTCCTCCGGTCCGTGTCGAATGTGAATGTCGTACGCTTGAGTCGGTGCTGCAGGAAACTAAGTTTGACCGCGTAAGACTACTTAAGATCGACTGCGAAGGTGGTGAATACGACATCCTGGCTGGGGCTTCGAATGACGTGCTGCGTCACTTTGACCGGATCTGTATGGAGTTTCATGAAATCCATGCCTCACACGATCATCGCGTCCTTGTTCGAAGGCTCGAACAGGCGGGTTTCCAGTTGACGGTCGTCAGGCCGTGGTTCGATCGACTGTTTCTGCGGACTGGTGGGATCTGGGCTGTTCGCAAGGATCATCGCTGACTGGTTGCATCGGTGTCTTACGCAATGATCTCATGTGCGACGTTGCCGTAGATATCAGTCAGGCGGAAGTCGCGGCCGGAATAGCGGTAGGTGAGCTGTTCGTGATTGATGCCCATCAGATGCAGGATCGTCGCGTGAAGATCGTGCACGCTCATTCGCTTGTCGATGGCCTTGATTCCCAGATCGTCCGTCGCACCGTAGGTCATGCCGCCTCGAATACCACCACCAGCGAGCCACATGCTGAAGCCCGTCGCATGGTGATTGCGGCCTTTGTCGCCCTGGGCCGTCGGTGTTCTGCCGAATTCTCCGCCCCAGACAATCAGCGTTTCTTCAAACAGGCCGCGTGATTTCAGATCCTGAATCAGCGCGGCGATTGGCTGATCACTTTTCAGGGCGTCACGACGATGATCCATGATGTCACCATGAGCATCCCACGGCTGACCGCTTCCGTAAAACACCTGCACCATCCGCACGCCTCGTTCAACAAGGCGACGAGCAATCAGGCAGCCGTCGGCGAATTCGCCGCTGCCGTAGGCCTTGCGAGTGGTTTCTGTTTCGCGGCCGATATCGAAGGCCTCCTGAGCATCCGCCTGCATTCGCCAGGCGATTTCCAATGACAGAATTCTGGCTTCCAGCTGTGAATCCTGTTCACGCTTTTCCAGATGCTTGTGATTCATCTGCTGCATCAAATCCAGCAGGCGTCGCTGTGACCCAGGCGAGACTCCCTGATTCTTCAGGTGACCGATCACTTTTGCCGGATCAATTCCGGAGTTGTTCACGTGAGTCCCCTGAAAGATCCCGGGAAGAAAGCTGTTCGACCACAGCGCCGGGCCGACGACGGGTTTGCCAGGACACAGCACAACGAAGCCTGGCAGGTTCTGATTCTCTGTTCCCAGCCCATAGGTCAGCCATGATCCCAGTGACGGGCGGACGGGCTGCTGGTTTCCGGAGTTCATCATGAACAGGCCAGGTTCATGGTTCGGAGTGCTCGTGTACATCGACCGCAGAACACAGATATCGTCGATGCAGTTGCCGACGTGAGGATACAGCTCGCTGACCTCAATGCCGCTTTCTCCCATGCGTTTGAACGCAAACGGGGATGGCATGAAGTTTCCGCCGGGCCCGGGCTTTCCGGCCTGAGTCTTCAGCTCGGGCTTCGGGTCAAACGTGTCCACATGCGAAGGCCCGCCGTTCATGAACAGGAAGATCACATGCTTCGCGCGAGCCGGAAAGTGGGACGCTTTGGGCGCCAGCGGATTCTGAGCCTGCTCGGCCGAGCAAACACCAGCCAGCCCCACCATGCCAAAACCGCCAGCAGCGCGGGCCAGCATGGTGCGTCGGGAAACGCTGGTTGAAAGAGAATTCAAATCGGGGTGGTTCATGAGGCAAGGACCTAATCGACGTAGGCAAATTCGTTCGTGCCCAGCATCGCCAGGCAGAATTGTTCAAGGCGGGACAGACGATCGGACGGATCTGATTCCTTTGACTGCAGAAATCCCATCGCTGCGTTCTTTTCATCATCGGTTGGCTTGCGGCCAAACAACAGTGCAAACAGCCGATCCACTCGACCATCATCCGAGCTGGCTTCCCGGTTCAATCGTTCGGCCAGCGCACGAGACTGATTGACCATGAAGTCGCTGTTTAGAACAAACAGTTGCTGCAGAGGCACCGTGGTGACAGAACGTTCGCCGGAAGTGATGTTCGGATCCGGAAAATCAAACAGCCGCAGCAGATCATTCAGCCGATGGCGACTGACGGCTCCGTAAATCGTACGACGTCGATTGCCACCATCCAGTTCGGAAGATGGCCCGCCGAGTTCTCGCACAAGCTGTCCGGACACGGCAAGAAGGGAATCTCGCCACGGTTCAACTTCCAGTCGCCGTCGGTTCATCTTCCACAGAAAGCGGTTCTCCGGATCCAACTCGGAATTCGCAGCATTGCCGTCACTTGTCTGCTGATACGTTGCCGACAACAGAATCGTTCGATGCAGCTTCTTAAGGGACCAGCCATTTTCCATCAGTTCGACCGCAAGATAATCCAGCAGCTCGGGATGAGTTGGACGTTCGCCAAGCTGACCAAAATTGCTCAGCGTTCGAACAAGACCCTGTCCAAAATGACCCGCCCAGATTCGGTTCGCAATGACTCGCGCGGTCAACGGGTTGTTGCGGGAAGCGATCGCGTTCGCAAGTTCCAGTCGACCACTGCCCTTGCTCTGAAACGGCTCACGCTGACCGGCTGTCAGAACGACCGGGAACGACCTTTCTGCAATGGGGCCCTTCTTGTGAGGATCACCAGCAATGTACACAGGAACGTCCCGAAGAGTCCCTTCCGTCAGCGAATGAGCGACCGGAATTCGAATGGCGTCGGCGGCTGTCTTGAGATCCGCCAGTGTCTGCTTGTGCTGATTCAGCTGCGCAGCCACATCACCTTCCAGCAGTGGATCGATCTGGTCGGTCGGCAGTCCCAGAATTCCTCGATCGTCGAACAGTTCTGACAGCAAAGCCGCATCGTCTTCCCGCGCCTTGCGTTCGTCCTCAGAAAGCTGTTCCGGCGACAGTGTCGAATCCTGATTCGCGACCTGAACAGCCGCAGCGGGATATTCAATCCGAACGTTGGACAGAACCGCGTGGTCGCTGCTGATCGTGTTGTCTGCGTCGGAGATCTGAGCACCCGTCACGGCGATCGTGACCGACGTACTTTCGGGCGGAAGTGAAATGTCGAACGACACAAACCGGCCATCCGAACCAATGGCTGGCGGCATCGGCCCGGAAAACGAATACACCGCATCGTTCTCTTCTATCGGAGCTGGCTTGCCATCGAGGTAGGCAGCGATGATTGAATCAAACTCACTGGGCTTTGACTGCGGCCTGGACACAATGACTGCGATATGGACCGTGGAGCCGACGCCGAAAGAGTCATCGTTGATCCCGGCACGATCCACTTTGAACGTCATCGTTTCTGAAGCAGGAATCAGGCCCGCTCGGCGAAGTTCATTCAGATTGAAAGTGATCAGAGCATTTGCGTGCATGCCAATGCCCTGCTCTGTCCGACCAATCGCGGGACTGCATCGCTTGCCCAGAGTCTGAATGCCACCTTCGTCAGACCAGCCATCGTTCGTGACGGCTCCGTGCCGCCGTGAATCACTGCCGATTGATGCAAAGTCAAACTGAACACCAGCAGCAATCTCGGTTGAGCCGCCCCAGCCGTAGGCAACTCGATCCACGCCAAGACTTGCCGGGGTCGCCTGAAATCGGAACGGGTCTGTCATCAGCGCGGACGACAGAGACGCTCCCTTCCGATCGTCGAACAGATTGCCCAACGGAATGATGCCAGGAACGACAACGGCTCGATCTTCCACGGAGACAAACGCGAACTGCTCGCCGAATTGTTTTCGCAGAGACTCACGCAGTGGAAGAAGCGACTCCGCTTTGGCCTGTAGTTGAGTGGCCACGGTATTGACGGCTTCTGTTTGTGAAGCTGTCTCCGCAGAGCCATCAATGATCGAAGCGCGAGCTGCACGCCATTCGGCCAGATAGTCGCGTCGCAGATGCAGGGCTCCCGAGTTCTTTTCTTCGGCAAGCCATGCGGCACAACGCTGAATGAGTTCTGCATTCAGACTGGAGGACTTCGCGAGCTCTTCAGATTTCTTCTTGCGGTTCGGTTGGGGATTTTTCAGTAGTTGCACGGCTGCTCTTAGATACTCAGGAAGCGACGGCAGCAGCTTCTGGCGAGCCTGGGGTGCGTGGATCATTCGCAGCCGATCAATCTCAAGCTGCTTCTCCTGGACAGCACGATCAGCGCGGGATCGAGATGCGACGATGTCGTCTGATACCGAGGGGACTTCTCGGTAGGCAGAACTCGCGAAGACACCGGCGAGGCCGTAATAGTCCGACATCGAGATCGGATCGTATTTGTGATCATGACAGCGAGCACACGATGCGGTCAGCGCCTGAGTCCCTCGCATCAACGTATCAATGCGATCATCCCATTCATCGGCCTGAGCTTTCTCCTGTTCGCCGTTGTCCTGATAGTACACAGGCCCGAGAGCGAACAGACCCAGCGCCGGACGATGCTGATACGCGTCCGGCATCTCCAGAAGGTCGCCAGCAATCTGAAGTCGCAGGAACTGATCGTACGGCATGTCATCGTTGAACGCTTTGATCACCCAGTCTCGGTAAAGATAGCCCTGAGGATACATGCGTGCCTGAAACGTGTGAGCCTGATCTTCGGCGAACCTCGCAAGGTCCAGCCAGTAACGTCCCCATCGCTCGCCATAGTGCGGCGATGCCAGAAGCTGATCGACCAGCTTCGCATAAGCATCCGGACTTGGGTCATTCACGAAGGCATCCACGGCTTCTGGCTCCGGTGGTAATCCTGTGAGATCGAAGTACACGCGTCGAATCAAAGTCCGACGATCAGCGAGTGGAGACGGTTTCAGCCCGTGTTTGTCGAGTTCCTGCAGGACAAAGCGGTCAACGTCCGTGAAAACTCGTGCGTCAGTTCCAGTGTCAGGCAGAGGCTTTCGAACGGGCGGCTGGAAGGCCCAGAACTCAAGCCCTTTTGCATAGTCGATACCGGTTGGCTTACGAGCCGCGTTTTCGGTTCTTGGATCCGCAGCACCGTTTTGAATCCAGTGTTCAAAGTCCGCGATGATGTTCGCGGGGAGTTTGCCTTTCGGAGGCATCTCCAGGCCTTCGTAACGCATCGCCTGCAGAAGGATGCTCTCATTGGGCTTACCCGCAATCAGAGCAGTCCCGGAATCGCCTCCCTCAAGGATGGAAGCCTTCAGGTCCAGACGCAGTCCGCCTTTCGGAGTTCCCTGATCGCCTGAGTGGCATTCGTAGCAGTGCTCGATCAGCACAGGGCGGATCTTCGATTCGAAGAACTCCAGTTGCTCGGCAGTAGGCTGATCGTCAGCACGAACCTCGCTGTAGCACACAATGAGCGCGAGGACGCTGGTGAATGTGGGGAACCATGATCTGTTCATCTTGCGGTTGGCCTGCAAGAGGAAGAAAGTTGGAAGGTGGGACGGGGTGGCGAGGGGCCAAATTTCGGTGGGGAAAGACTTCGGCCGGGGATGGAAGTGTAACGGGGAACAATCCGTTTGGGCAATCAAGATCCAGTGTAGAACGGCTGTCCTCAGCCGTTTGTGTTTTTGAAGATGAAGGGAAGCGAGTGAGGACAGTCGCTCTACGCTGACATTCGCTCGACACTCGAACCGGGTAGCACAGGCGAAGCCTGTGACGCGCAGCGGCCGGAAGCCAAAGCGAAAGC
>JAEUII010000097.1 GCA_016795145.1 Planctomycetaceae bacterium | reverse complement strand
GCGCGTTTGTAAAACATCAAAAATGCTGCAACTTGCAGCCTGGAACATCCTATGTCATTTCTTCGACTGCTGAAGGCCGCTTTTGGATTCTCCTCCGATCAGACCCCCATTTCGGGTTCTGCGTCTGCGAATCCTCCCGCGCAGCTGGTGTCTCGCCGAACGGTGCTGGGAGTTGCTTCCGTTCTGACGGTCGTTCTGGGAATCGCACTTTACCAGGCAGCGGTTGCAGCGGATCGGGATGCAGGCAGCGTCGTCTACGAAGTGAAGTCGACGTATTCGCACATCCGAATTCGTCGGAACGGAAACGTCCTGACGTTGGTGTTCGTCCGTGATTCCGGGGAGGAAGCCTTCGAAAGCCAGGTCAATCTGCGAGCGCCTCATGTGCTGAAGTTCAACTACCTGCAGCACATGTTTGCCAGTTATCTCGTTCAGCCCGAACAGAAGAACGTAATGATTGTCGGGCTTGGCGGCGGTTCCATGGTGCACTTCCTGCAGAAGTACGATCCGGAAGTTTCCATCGAAGCCGTTGAGATTGACCCGGTCGTTGTTCAGCTCGCGGAGAAGTACTTCAAGGTGAAGCAGAACGAAAAGGTGAAACTGATCGTTGCTGACGCCTTTGAATATCTGAAAACAACCAAGGCGAAGTATGACACAATCTACATGGACGCTTTCCTGAAACCGTCCGAAGACACCGACGACACCGGCGTGCCTCTCAACCTGCGAACGATCGAGTTCTACAAACAGATGCAGGGCTTGCTGACGGAGAATGGATCCGTCGTTTACAACATTAATCCTCATGATCGAATGGAAGCTGATATCGCGACGATCAAAGAAGCGTTTCCACAGACCTATGTCTTTAATCTGCCGAATCGAGGCGGTGTCGTCGTCGTTGGTTCCATGCAGAAGACTCGCGTGGAAAATCCTGCCCTGATTGAAGCCGGTAAAGCGATCGATACTCGCTTCAAAGCGGGCTTTTCATTCCAGGATATTGCTCGCCGCGTCCGACGACCGTAGTGGTTTGTCAATGAACATTTTGGGTTGAACCAAATACGGTTACACCAGCCCGACCTTCTTGCGCAGAGCCCATTCGGCGGTCATGAGCAGGATCAGGAAGAGCAGGGTTCCCCAGTTGTCCCAGAGGGTGATCCGTTCCTGTCGAACAAGTGACAAACCGGGCAGGCCATCTTCGGCCCATTGCTTCAGCTTCTCCAGAAACTGTTCCTGCGAAAGGAACTCTCCGCCACTGGCATGTGAGACTTCACGAAGCAACGAATAATCAGCGGAAGGATCATCGAGTTCCGGGTCGCGTGCATTCACATAGAAGCGAGTCACGCCAATGCCGCCAAAGGCCTCACCATTACGGCTGGCCTTCACGCGAGCCCAGTAGTCTCCAGGGGCCAGCGTTTCCTTGAAGTCGCCAAGACTCATCCCCGTGCCAGCTCGAGGAACGACGGGATGGATCTTTCCTTCAGGATCCGTCACTTCGACAACGAATGTTGCATCGGGAATGGCGTTGCCCTGCGGATCGCGCGCTCCAAAGGTCAGCTCCGTCGCCTGTCCCGGTGTGAGATCACGCGGTGTGGCCTGAATCCAGACGGCCTGCGAATCGTCCGTCTCTTTGCGAGTCAGCCAGAAGATGACCTGACGCCAGAACCGCATGTGTTCTTCTTCAAAGCCCTGAGTCGCCCAGAGCCAGGTTGTGTCGCCTGCGAAGACAAGCGATCGTCCCTGGCCTGTTCCCTGTCCAATCAACAGTGGAAACCCCTGATCAGACGTCGCCAGAACCTGAGCAAGCGAATTCTGCTTTGGCGCAATGGCATTGGCACCTGCGAGCGGCGGCAGAGCTTCCCAGTGCGCACGGTTCTGATCCGGTGCGGCGATCTGCATGACATAGTGGCTCAGACCGTCTCGTGAGGGAAGCATCTTCTGCGGCTGATTGAGCTGTCGATTTTCCGCGCCAAGCTCGATCGGCAGAAACGCGGCCAGTGGCGAAACCGTATAACCTCCCTGGCCCAGGTTGGATGCTCCGCCAGTCATCATCAAGCCGGCTCCCTGTGTCAGGCAGCGAGCCATCTCCTTCAACTGAGCCGGCTTGAAGGCACTCGCCGGAACGTCCCCAATGATGTAGCCGTCATAGTTGCCAGGCTGGAAGAACCGATCCGGGATCTGATTGTTGCCAAGCATCTCCCCGCCGCGGATCGGATGGAAGTCCAGTTGTACGCGAGTACTATCGTTGATTCGTCGAAGCCACTTCTGCTCTGATCGAATGATGTCAAAGTAGGCGACCCGAATACCGCCGCGCCGGACTCGGATGATTGTCTCGACTCGGTTATTGGTCTGACGCACTTCTCCTGGCAGCGGTTCAGCCTGAACGACAAGCTTCAGATCACCAATCTGCTCCGGCACAATCTGAAGCTGAATAGTCTGCTCCTCGGACGGCGACTGAGGTGTCACATTCGCAAGCGGACGGACAGTCTCTGTTGGCAGCAGAGGCTCCAGCGGCCCGCTCTTGCCGTCAAACAGCCCCGTTCGATTTTCCAGCAGGACGCGAACGTTGACTCGCTGCCCCTGAGCACCTGCGGAACGAAGTCGCACTTTGATCGGCAGCACATTCCCCTGAAACACTTCGCGCGAAAGGTCGAGATCTTCAAGGGCCAGGTCGAGCGATGCGGTTGCCGCCTCGGTGCTTCCAAATCCAACGGAGTAAACCGGTCGCTGCTGACGACCATAGCGACGAGCAACGGCCACCGGATCCACATCGAGTGCTCCGGGTGCTGCCTGCTTGCCGTCGCTAAGCAGAATCACAGCGGGGACTTTTTCTTTCCCCATCTCTTCAGCAGACAGCTCAAGGACTTTTCCAATCGCTGTCATGGAACCGTCGGCAGAATTCCCAACGGTTGCAGTCGTCTGAATCGAATCAGAAAAGTCACGAATGCGAATCTCGGCCTTCTTGCCAATCGCTTCGAAAGACGCATCCGCCGCTTCTTTCAGCTTCTGCAAAGCCTGCCGGCGCGTTCCGCCTTCGGGAATGTCTTCCGTATTCATACTCTTGCTGGCATCGCACAGCAGGTACATGACGGCGTTCGACTGATCATCACTTTCCAGCAGAACCACGGGCCGCAGAGTCATCAAGAACAGGACGACAGCGATCAGGACACGCAGTGCGATCAGGCTGTTGCGAGCTCCGGCAGACAGATGCTGAATGCGGCGAGGATACGCGATTCGAATGACGCTCAGCACCGCTGCGAAAACCGCAATGGCGAACAGCCAGGACCAAACAGGTTCAAACTGCAGCGACATTCAGGAAGACATCAGAGTACGTGCCCGGAAACCGTCCTCCGGACACCCGGAGAACTGACTCCGAAGAATATCGCAAGTCCCCGGACGTGGATACTGACTCCAACCGCCGTTCCCGCAGGATGGCCGCCCTCGGCCGTCTTGTCCTAATGCGAATGCAAATGCAGACGGACGAGGACGTCGATCCTACGAAAAAAGGCCCGGCATCTTTCGACGCCGGGCCTTTGGTTTGGTCAACGATTGATGGAAGGTAGTGCCCTCCTTCGTTGATGGACTACTTCTTTGCCTTGGCTGACTTTTCAGCTTTGGCTTCTTCCAGAGCAGCCTGAGCAGCGGCCAGTCGGGCGACTGGAACGCGGTAAGGACTGCAGCTCACGTAGTTCAGGCCGATCTTGTGGCAGAACTTCACGCTCTCTGGGTCACCACCGTGCTCGCCGCAAATGCCAAGCTTAATGCCTGGACGAGTCTTATTGCCCTTTTCCACCGCGATCTGCATCAGCTGACCAACGCCAGTCTGGTCCAGAGTTGCGAATGGGTTCTTCTTGAAGATTTCGTTCTCTGTGTACGGCATGAGGAAGCTGCCCATGTCGTCGCGGCTGATGCCGAGAGCGGTCTGAGTCAGGTCGTTCGTACCGAAGCTGAAGAACTCCGCAGTCGTTGCGATTTCGTCAGCGGTCAGAGCACCTCGAGGAACTTCGATCATCGTTCCAACCATGTAGTCGAAGGTGACCTTCTTCTCGGCCATCACTTCCTTCGCAACGCGGTGGATGATCTCAACCTGCAGGTCAAGCTCCTTCTTGAAGCCGACGAGTGGGACCATCACTTCAGGATTCACAGGGATCTTCTTCTTCGCGACGTCAGCAGCCGCTTCGAAGATCGCTCGTGCCTGCATCTCGGTGATTTCCGGATATGCAATGCCCAGTCGGCAACCGCGATGACCCAGCATCGGGTTGAACTCGTGCAGTGCATCAACGCGAGCCTTCACCTTGTCTGGCTTCACGCCCATCTTCTTCGCAAGATCAGCTTGCGCCTTGCTGTCGTGTGGGACGAATTCATGCAGTGGCGGGTCGAGCAGTCGAATGGTCGCTGGCAGACCCTTCAGTGCCTTGAAGATACCAGTGAAGTCTTCTCGCTGATAAGGCAGCAGCTTCGCAATGGCCTTCTTACGATCTTCGACGTTGTCCGCAAGAATCATCTCACGCACGGCGTCGATACGATCACCTTCGAAGAACATGTGCTCGGTTCGAGTCAGGCCGATCCCCTGCGCACCGAAGGCAATCGCCTGCTCGGTCTGCTCTGGATTGTCGGCGTTCGTGCGAACAGCCAGGCGAGTCACCTTGGAGCACCAATCCATCAACTGCTTGAAGGACTGGAACTTTTCGGTCTTCGCAGCAGCCTTGTCGCCAAACAACAGACCCATCACGATGCTGGATGGACCAGTCTTGACCTTGCCGCCGTAAATCGTGCCGGCAGTTCCGTCGATGCTGAGATAGTCGACGCCTTCCTTGAAGGTCTGGCCGGCAATCTTGACGGTCTTCTTGTTGTAGTCGATCTCTACGGCGCTGGCACCGCAGATACAAACCTTACCCATCTGGCGAGCCACGAGAGCGGCGTGTGAAGACACACCACCCTTGGCTGTCAGAATGCCCACAGCGGCGATCATGCCGCGAAGGTCTTCCGGCGAGGTTTCGTTACGAACCAGCAGAACGCTTTCGCCCTTTTCAGCAGCAGCGGCGGCTCGGTCGGCATTCAGATAAATGATACCGGAAGCCGCACCTGGACCAGCTGGAAGACCAGTCGCCAGTGCCTTCGCCTTCTTGATTTCTGCGGCGTCGAAGTCCGGAGCAAGCAGCTGCTCCAGCTGGTCGGCTGGATTTCGCAGGATCGCGGTTTCCCAGTCGATCAGCTTTTCCTTGACCATGTCCATGCTGAACTTCAGAGCGGCAGCGGCGGTTCGCTTGCCGTTTCGAGTCTGCAGCATGAACAGCTTGCCCTGCTGAATCGTAAACTCGATGTCCTGCACGTCCTTGAAGTGCTTCTCAAGAGTCGCACGAACCTTCAGGAGTTCAGCAAATGCCTTTGGCATCGCCTTTTCCAGCTTCGCAACTGGCTCTGGAGTTCGCACACCGGCGACCACGTCTTCGCCCTGAGCGTTGATCAGGAACTCGCCGTAGAACTCGTTGGCACCGTTGGCTGGGTTACGAGTGAAGGCAACGCCGGAACCGGAGTCATCGCCTGTGTTACCGTAAACCATGGCCTGAACGTTCACTGCAGTACCCCATTCCGCTGGAATGTTGTACTTGCGGCGATAAACAATCGCTCGGTCATTCATCCACGATCCGAAGACCGCACCCGCGGCTCCGCGGAGCTGATCCCATGGATCGTTCGGGAACACCTTGCCGGTTCGTTCCTTCACCAGAGCCTTGAATCGCTTGACCAGTTCTTTCTGGTCGTCCGCTGTCAGTTCGCTGTCAACGATGTCGCGATGATACTTCTGATGCTTGTAGCCTTCGATGACAACTTCGAACGGCTCATGATCTTCGCCTTCGCGCTTCTGCACGCCCAGAACCACGTCACCGTACATCTGGATGAAGCGGCGGTAGCAGTCCCACGCGAATCGCTCGTTCTTTGTTGCAGCAACCAGTGACAGAACGGTGTCGTCGTTCAGTCCAAGGTTCAAAATCGTGTCCATCATGCCTGGCATGGAGTCACGGGCACCAGATCGTACGGCGACCAGCAGCGGCATGCCCTTGGCATCGCCGAACTTGCAGCCCATGATCTTTTCCATATTCTTGATGCCGGCTTCCATCTGAGCCTGAAGTTCCTTCGGATAGGACTTCTTGTTCGCGTAGAAGTAGGTACAAACTTCCGTCGTGATGGTGAATCCCGGAGGCACTGGCAGACCAATGCGGGTCATTTCCGCGAGATTCGCGCCTTTGCCGCCCAGCAACGCCTTCATTGAGCCGTCGCCATCAGCCTTGCCATCACCCCAGGTATAAACGTACTTCGCTTTTGCCATCGAACAGACCCTATGAAGAAGTTCGGCTGTGAACTGTCACAGCCAGCCAGGAAATCAGGACTCGTCGCTTCCGCAATTTGCCTCAAAGACCGCCGGGAGATTCTGATTCTCAACCGAGCCTTCGAAATGGATTGCTGCAGCCCCCGCTTCAGCCAGAAAATTCTGGCCTCCGAAGCGCGCACCGGAACCGTTAGCGGTTCCAGCCGGAAAACGAGCCGGAACGGTAGCAATGCACGCCATAAACTGCAAGTACGTTCTGGCGTTCCAAAGCCTCCTGCAGGGGCTTCACCGGATTGAGAATCCAGGGGCCGGTTTCCTTCGTAATTCCCCCTCCCGGAATCCACTCGCTGGCAGAAATCGGCCGCACCGGAATCCCGTTCCGCCCTACTGAACTTCTGTTAAACTGCTGATTCAGCGCATCCGGTCACGGACTTCGACTTCCCGCACCGTGCCGAGACTCCTTCTTCCTGAGCACCCACTATGTCCACGGTCACACCGACCTCGAAATCCAGCCAGACTCCTCAGTTTGCGTCGCACATCGCAAGGATTCGAAAAGAGTTCTTCTCGCGGGACTCCCGGCGCTGGCCGATTTTTGCCGACCCGGCTCTGGCCGACATCATCCACTTTCGGGGAAGTCATCTTCCGCCGGACGACCGACTGGCGGCCTATCCGAACGGGATGACCGAGCATGAAGAGCTGCTGCAGGACCAGACCATTCCGGAGGTCGGCCGGCCCCTTTCGGAAGTCAATCGCCGCCTCGTCTTCGTCGGTGCTCTTTCGAAGTGCTGGGAAGATCCAGCCAGCGTTGAAAACGTTGTGACCACGCCGTGTGACGCGGCGATCCAGGGAGCGGCCATCGGGATCCTGGCGAACCCAAATCTTGTCTACAGCGAATACGCCGGCATGGCAGAGGAACTCGAACGCGTTGTCGTTCGTCAGATCGCAAACCTGGTTGGCTACGACCCGAACGTCGCAACCGGTGTGTTCACACAGGGCGGAACGTTTTGCAACCTTTATGGCTACCTGTTTGGAATTCGAAAAGCGATGCCTCAATCGCTTCACCTGGGCCTTGAGTATGGCCAGGACTATCGAATGATCAACTCGCAGGGAGGTCATTATTCGAATACCACAAACCTCTCACTGCTTGGCGTGAACATTTCGAAGAAGACCATTCGCATCAAGCTGACTCAGGCCAGCAACATCGACCTAAAGGATCTCGAAGATCAGCTCACTGCTTGCTTCCGGCTGGGCTGCATCGTTCCGACCATCATGCTGACGATGGGGACGACGGACACGTTCGCTGTGGATCAGGTCAAGCCCGTTCGTGAGCTGGCAGATCGACTTGCGAAGAAGTTTTCCATCGCTCAGCCGCATATTCATGTGGACTCAGCGGTCGGCTGGCCACTGATCTTCTTCCTCGACTACGACTTTGACAAAAACCCGCTGCACATCCTTCCTCAAACGCTTGAAGGGCTTCGAAAGAACGTCGACCGTTTCCGCGAACTGAAGTACGCAGACTCCTTCACCGTCGACTTCCAGAAGTGGGGCTATGTGCCCTACACGTCCAGCCTGGTGATGGTCAAAGATCGAGCTTCCATGCAGGCCCTGGAGCATGATCCCGAGAACTTTTCCTACTTCGAAAAAGACGTGCAGGGACAGACTCATCTTCAGTCAACCATTGAATGTTCTCGTGGTGCCGCAGGACTCTTCGGAGCCTACGCGGCTCTGAATTCGCTGGGCAAGCAGGGCTATCAGGTTCTGATTGCTCACGGGCTTCAGAATGCGGACTATCTGCGACGACGCCTCGAAAAAACGCGAGGTGCCATCGTGGTTGCTCCGGAAAACTGCGGACCGTCGGTTGGCTTTCGAGTCTACGATCCAGCTCGAATTGCAGATCCAGCCGCGGAGCTTGCGATCGAAAAACAGTCAACGGGAACGGACGACGGCCGAAAGCGTCTGGCTGAGAATACGGCTTATCATCGTCGAGTCTTTGTGGAACGCGGCAAGGTCGGACTGTATACCAACTGGATCCAGTACGTGACTCATTCTGATTATGATGAGCAGGGACAGTGGGTTCCAATCCCCGGTGAGAAAGCGGTCTTCATGAACCCGCATACTCAGCAGACTCACATCGACCAGTTCCTCGCAAGGATTCACGGTTAGCGGTTTGTCTGATCAACCTTCTGTGTTGAACCGTCATTCCCGCGCAGGCGGGAACCCAGCTTTTGACGCTCTGGATTCCCGCCCGCGCGGGAATGACGAACCCCTCTTCATTGCTCTGACGGAGCACTCGTCGCTATGAACAATTCGAAATCGTCGGCTGCCCCCATTGATCTCCGCAGCGATACAGTTACACGGCCCTCGCAGGGCATGCGTCAGGCCATGGCCAATGCGGAAGTCGGCGATGATGTGATGGGAGAAGATCCCACGGTCAATCGTCTGGAAGAGATGATTGCAGAGATGTTCGGACATGAATCCGCTGTGCTCGCATGTTCGGGTACTCAAAGTAATCAGATGGGAGTTCGAGTTCACTGCATTCCGGGCGACGAGCTGCTGATTCATGAAACGGGCCACATCTTCAACTTCGAAGGTGGTGCCGCGGCGGCTCTGAGCGGCGTTTCGATCCGAACACTGCCTGGCGCTCGCGGCATGCTGGACCTTGCGGAACTGGATGGAAAAGTGCGAGTCAATGATCAGCACTTCTGCAGGACTCGACTGGTCTGTCTTGAGAACACGACGAATCTGGGCGGTGGCTGCGTCTATTCACTGGACCAGATGCAGCGAGTTTCTGAGTGGGCGATGGAGCATCAGCTGAAACGTCATCTCGACGGCGCTAGAGTCTTCAACGCGATCGTTGCAGGAGGATATTCCGCCAGGGAGATCGGGCAGCACTTCGATACGATCTCGATCTGTTTTTCTAAAGGCCTCGGCTGCCCATTTGGATCGATGCTGACCGGAAGTCGTGAGGACATTGCGAAGGCGCGCCGTATCCGAAAGATCTTCGGCGGAGCCATGCGGCAATCCGGCATCGTCGCCGCCGCGGCGCTGTATGCTCTTGAGCACAACGTCGACCGGCTGGCCGAAGACCACAGAAACGCACAGGTCCTTGCGGATGGTCTTCGCACGATTGACGGAATTACAGATGTCCCGACAAAAATCGAAACCAACCTAGTCTTCTTCCAGCTGGCCCCACACGTTGGCACGGCCGTTCAGTTCGCCGGCGCAATGCGGGAGAAAGGCATCCTGATCGGCCCCATGGGCGGCCAGCGAGTCCGCATGGTGACTCACCTGGACGTCTCCGCTGACGACATCCAAACCATCCTTTCCGCAACTCGCGACTGCTTCGCCACCGGTTTCGCCAACCGTCCAACCACCGGCAAGGGGCCGTTTTCGAGATAGTCGATCGGTTGATGGGGCCAATGGGTAGCACGTACACAGTGCGTGTGCCGCAGGCGCCGGAAGCCCAAGTGTGCATGCGAAATCATCTCTAAGTCGCAGTGCGAGTAATCCATTTCCCCACCGAGTTCACCTCGGTGGATCACGGCTTCTGCACTACCCGCGTGACGCCTTTCTACTTGCGGTTGATGGCTGAGCATGCAATGCACCGGGCTTATTCACCTGACAAATGACGGGCGTTGGGAGTTGTACCGGCCGGTTGACACCGGCCGCTCGCCTGTTTTTCGCACGACTTTATTCAGGTGCCTGGCACCTCGGACTCGGCTGGCACCTCGGGCTCGGCTGGCGAGCGGCTGGGGGTCATCGCTGAGTGCCCCACAATTAGGAGAGACCTTTTGAAGAATCTCTGTTTAAGTGCATGAGGAATCACGGTTTAGGTGCATGGCACCCTGATGCTCATACTGTCTTGATGGGGACCAAGTGAATGCCACACGCCAATCATTCGTCCAACAGACTTCCTCCTCCAGGTGAGGGCCGACGGCTGTTTCTAGGCTTCTTGCTGCCCTCGGTGATTCTGCAATTGGCAAGTCCAGACCTTTTCCCATTCATCTTCCTGTTATCGTTTTTTCTCTTCGGACTTCCATGGCTTGTCTATTCGATCGTCATGGAGTTTGGCATCAATCAGCGTATTCGATCAGACGCTCTCGCCATTGTTCTGGGATTCGCCCTTGTCACAATCGCAGCTTCACCCTGGGCCCCGTACATCGGCGGAGTCGTTGGATTTCTTTCGTCCGCAAGTCTCAGGATCGACTACGCTCGAAGCATGAAGACCACGTAGGTAGATGGCAGTGCCTTCTTTGGATTGCTGCATCGTGGCGGCAGCACTCAAGGGTCTAAGTTTCATGTTTCCTGGTTACCTGACGCCGTGATCCCCGAACCACTGTGGTATTGTGCGGGTCACCGAGTTGGAAGTACTGACTTTGATTTTGACGGTTCAAACCAGCTGATCGGTCCTGCGGGACGATATTCACCTGATGCAACCAAACTTCTTCGCTGAAATCCTTGCTGACAACCCGATTGCGTTCTCGCTGCGGGCGTATGACTTTCTTCGAGAAAAGAATGCGGGGAAGGCCGTCGTCGTTTGTCAGGACCTTGAACTTGAAGAATTCCAGTCGCTTGGATTCTGCAAGCTGACACCTCTTGAAACACCTGCCCCTCACCTTTACAAGTACTGGGGCGGCGAAGAGCACGACGCGCTGCTCGACACGTACGAACAGGTTGTCTGGTCGGTTCAGTGGAACCAGAGTGAACTCATGGTGGTCCAACTGCAGTGGGAAGCCAGCTGCGGGCGAAACCAACGCTATTACGTCGTTGCCGATACGGAAGAACTTGCGGATTCACTGATCCTGGATGTCGCACGAAAAACTCATTCACCCGGGGAATCGGTCCTGGTCTTTGCGAATGGCTATTGGGGCCGCAATCGCACGCTGTATCGTCTGATCCGGTCGGCATCCTTTGACGACCTGATTCTGCCAGACAAATTCAAGGAGGATCTTCGCCGTGACTTCCGCCAGTTCCTCGACGCGGAAAAGCAGTATCTGCGGCTTGGGATTTCCTGGAAGCGAGGAGCATTGTTGATCGGTCCGCCCGGCAACGGAAAGACGCACTTCCTGAGAGCGCTGATTCGCGAGATGGGAATCCCGGTGCTCTATGTTCAAAGCCTCAGCCACCACCACTACACGCCGGAACAAATGTGGTACCAGGTGTTTCAGCGAGCACGCGGGCTGAAACCATGTGTTCTGATTCTGGAAGACCTCGATGCTCTGGTTAAGCCGGAGAACCGCTCGTTCTTTCTGAATCAGCTGGATGGACTTCAGCAGAATCACGGACTGATCGTGCTCGCGACCACGAACCATCCGGAACGTATTGACTCCGCGATCATCGATCGCCCAAGCCGTTTCGACCGGAAGTACCATTTCGAACTGCCAACAACCGATCTGCGCTCGCGGTATCTGGCCTTGTGGCAAACGAAGCTGGCGGATGAGACAGGCTGGAGACCAGACGAAGTTCCTGCCGTAGCAGAATCGACTGCTGGATTCTCATTCGCGTACCTCAAAGAACTGATGATCAGCAGCGTCATGAAATGGCTCGAGAATCCGGGCAGCTCATTCGCCGCCACAGCCGTGGAACACGTGAGCCAGCTTCGACTGCAAATGAAAACCGACGTGGACGAAAACTCATCTGCGATCCCCGCCGAATAGCCTCAGCCCGTCTCTAGCGGCGCCACGTCATTTTCTGTCCACCATCTTTTGTCAGACTGCTGCTCCATTTGCGTTCAGTCACGGTTTCTGAGTCCTGTGGCGTGGTGGTACGCCGAAGTAAGGGAAGTTGTACCGGCCGGTTGACACCGGCCGCTCGCCTGTTTTTCGCATGACTCGATTCAGGTGCATGGCACC
>JAEUII010000026.1 GCA_016795145.1 Planctomycetaceae bacterium | reverse complement strand
AAGGCATGGGCAATGTCGTCATCGAAGTGCGCAGCGATGTGCCTGATGTGCAGCGAGTGCTGAATGAAGTGAAGTCGCAGATCGATCGCATCCCCAGTTTTCCGGACCTGGCGGAAGAACCCGAAGTGCAACAGGTCACGTTCCGTAACAAAGCCATTACGGTCGGTGTCGTCCAGGAAAACAGCGAAGCTCCGAATGCGGAACTTCAGCTGCGTGAAATCACCGAACAGGTGCGAGATGACCTATTGCTGATTCCGCAGATTTCTCAGGCGGAGATTACAGGTGAGCGAAAGTACCAGATCGATGTGGAGATCGGCGAAAAGACTCTGCGTGAGTACGGCCTGACTCTGACGGATGTCTCTCGTCGAATTCGGCAACGGAATCTGGAACTTCCTGGCGGAACGATTCGCGATCAGGGCGAAACGTATCTTCTGCGCGGCAAAGACAAACGCGTCCTTGGCGAAGAGATCTCAGCCATCCCCCTGATTACTCGGGCGGACGGTGTGGTCCTGACGGTCGGTGAGCTGGGCAAAGTCCGCGATGAATTCGTCGACACCACATCGATCAGCCGAATCAACGGAAAGCCAGGCCTTGCGATCGATGTGAATGCGGCGTCTCGCGAAGACCTGCTGGCCATGACAAAGGCCGTGAAGGATTACATCAACAACCACGAACTTCCTGCAGGATATTCATTCACGGTCTGGGGAGATTCATCGATCGAAGTGAGTGATCGTCTGGACCTTCTGGTGCGAAACGGGATGCAGGGACTGATTCTGGTCTTCGTAATTCTGTCATTGTTTCTGGATCTGAAACTGGCCTTCTGGGTCGCGATGGGAATTCCCATTTCGCTGCTGGGAGCCTGCGCCGTTCTTTATCAGTTCGACCAGACGCTCAACATGCTGTCGCTGTTCTCCTTCCTGATCGCGCTTGGGATCGTGGTCGATGACGCCATTGTCATTGGCGAAAACGTGTACTCCCATCGAGCGATGGGCAAAACACCGATGCAGGCCGCCATCGACGGAACAATTGAAGTTGTCCCATCAGTGTTCTCTTCAGTGGCCACCACGATCTTTGCGTTCGTTCCGATGTTCTTTGTGACGGGTGTGATGGGCAAGTTCTTTGCCGTCATGCCGCTTGCCGTCATCGCCATTTTGACAATCTCTGTGACGGAAGCCTGCTTTGCCCTGCCGTGCCACCTTGCCCATGATTCGGGCAAACCATCACCCTTCACGAAGGGACTGAATCATGGCACGAATCTGGTCCTCGACTGGTTCATCCGTTCCATCTACCAGCCCACAATCAATCTTTGTGTCCGTTTTCCAGCCGTCACCATCAGTGCGGCGATCAGCTTCCTGCTGCTTGCTGCGACGCTTGTGACAAGCGGAACGGTCCCAAGCATTTTCTTCCCCAAACTGGATGCTCCTGAAGTCATCGCCAAAGTGATCTTCCCGGATGGAACACCCAGTCGAGTGACCGAACAGGCGACGGAAAAGGTCGAGAAGGCGATTCTGGAGATCAACCGAAAGTACTCGACTCCTGACCGTCCGTTGATTCTTGCCACCCATCGAATGGTCGGCCTTGTTCGTGACCAGAACCCTGGTGGCGCTCAGACTACGGAAGGCAGCCATGCCGGCTTTGTTTACGCACAGCTGGTCGACAGCGGACTTCGAGATCGCACGAGCGAGCAGGTTGTTCAGGAATGGCGTGACGCTGTTGGTTCCATCGCAGGGGTTGAAACACTGACGTTTGGTTCTCAGTCACGTGGTCCGGGCGGCAAGCCGATCGAGTTCAAGCTACTGGCCGCGGCAACGGAGATGGCAGACCTCGAAGCGGCTGTCGAAGAGACAAAAGCGAAGCTGGCCACGTACCAGGGAGTCTTCGACGTGTCCGACGACTCACGGCCGGGCAAGTGGGAGCTGCAGCTTCGCGAGAAGGAAAAGGCCGTCGCGATGGGGATCCCGCTGGAGAATATTGCGCGCACTGTCCGTGCGTCGTACTACGGCGAAGAAGTCATGCGTCTTCAGCGAGGCCGTCATGAAGTCAAACTGATGGTACGTTATCCGGAAGAAGATCGGCAGACCATCGCGCGATTTGATGACATTCGAGTCGACGGTGGTGACGGAGTTCAGCGACCAATCACGGAACTGGCGGACGTCACAGTCAGCCGAGGATATTCCGAGATCAACCGCATCGATCAGAAACGATCGATCACAGTTTCCAGTGACATCAACGAAAGCGAAGGCAATGCCAAGCAGATCGTGGCCGACCTGAAAGCAGCCTTCATTCCGGAGCTGCTGAAGAAGTACCCTGCCCTGCGAGTCCGCTGGGAAGGTCAGCAGGAACAGGATACGGAATCGGTACAAAGCCTCGGAATTGGGCTCGGGGTGGCTCTGCTGGCGATGTACGTTCTGTTGACCATGGAGTTCACATCGTACGGTCAGCCAATGGTCGTGATGCTCATCATTCCGTTTGGAATCGTCGGCGCCGTGCTGGGTCACTGGGTCATGGGATTGCCGCTGACTTTGTTCAGCATGCTCGGTCTGGTCGCATTGACCGGGATCGTTGTGAACGACTCCATCGTGCTTGTCGACTTCATCAACAGCGCTGTTCGAGGTGGAATGCCTCTGAAAGAAGCCGTGCTGCAGGCCGGGGCTCGTCGATTCCGCCCGGTGATGCTGACATCTCTGACGACGATCGCGGGACTCGCTCCAATCCTGACCGAGACCTCATTCCAGGCGCAGCTCGTGATTCCGATGGCCGCCAGCCTTTGCTTCGGTCTGATGACATCAACGGTGCTTGTGCTGGTACTGGTACCAACGTTCTATCTGGTCTACGCAAGGATCTTTGGCGTAACCGTAGACTCCGTCACAGCCGCGGAGAAAGCGAACGGAGAACTTCCGTCCGCCGTTCCGCAGACAGCAACATAGCTGCCACTCACTAACAGTTCGGAGCTGACCAGCACAGAATCGGCTTACGCGCCGCGTTGACTTCGTCCGGACGGCAAACCGCCGTCGAATGCGGTGCGCCTTTGACGAGTTCCGCAGGTTCGCTGCAGATGGTCCGAAGCGTCGCAGCGAAGGCATCCAGAGTCTGCTGGGATTCGGTTTCGGTTGGCTCCATCATCAACGCTTCTTCCACAACGAGCGGGAAGTAGACCGTTGGTGCGTGGAAGCCATAGTCCAGCAGTCGCTTGGCAACGTCCATGGTCGTGACGCCGGTTTCTTCCTTGAGCTTGCGGCCACTGGCAACGAACTCGTGCATGCAGCGATCGCCATGAGGAACTTCCAGGAAGTCCTTCACCTGGCTCAGCAGGTAATTCGCGTTCAGTACGGCCAGCTCAGACGCTTCACGCAGTCCCTTACCGCCCAGAGTACGAATGTAGAAGTAACCACGGAGCAGAATACCGACGTTGCCGAAGAACGTTCGCACCTGCCCAATCGACTTCGCTGGCTTGCTCAGTGAGTACCAGTTCTTCGCAGCGTCGTACGTCACAATCGGTGCTGGCAGGAACGGGGCCAGGAAGTCTCGCACCGCGATCGGGCCGGCACCTGGTCCACCGGCACCGTGAGGACCAGTGAAGGTCTTGTGCACGTTGTAGTGCATCATATCGCCGCCGAAATCGCCAGGACGAGTCTTGCCGAGGATCGCATTCATGTTGGCGCCGTCGATGTAGACGAGACCGCCGACATCGTGAAGCAGCTGAGCCACCTTGGCGATGTCACGTTCGAACAGTCCGAGAGTATTCGGGTTCGTCACCATGAAGACGGCCGTTCGATCATCCAGCTGCGCTTTGAGTTCATCCAGATCGACGAAGCCGTTCTTTCCGCCGGACAACTGAACGCATTCGAACCCCGCCAACGCGGCACTCGCCGGATTCGTCCCGTGAGCACTCGCAGGGAACAGCACGCGTGTCCGATTTTCACCTCGATCGCGGAAGTACGCGGCCGCCGTCAGCAAAGCTGTGAATTCACCCTGAGCCCCCGCGGCGGGATGTAGAGAAACGCCGGGCAGCCCGGAAATCTCAGCCAGCATGTGTTGCATTTCATACAACACACTCAACAGTCCCTGAAGCTGACTCTCCGGCTGGTACGGATGACTTGTCGCTGCCTGAGGAAGTCGTGCCAGTCGCTCATGCCGCTTGGGGTTGTACTTCATCGTACAACTGCCCAGCGGATAGAAGTGAGAATCGACGCTCATATTTAGAGTCGACAAATTCACAAAGTGTCGAACAACATCCGGCTCCGCAATCTCAGGCAGAGGAAGCTGAGCGCTGCCAAGACACTGAGCTGGAAGTTCCGGCACGCCACTGACAGCAGGCACGTCACTCGGCGGAAACACAATCGTTCCTCGACCGGGACTGGACATCTGAAACAGAAGCTGAGTCGCTGTTTGGTTTCGCATGATCAAAGGTTCCCAATTTCAACGCTGGTCAATGGTTCGGAGAAAGCACGCGGGCGAGATGAAGGTCGTCGCCAATCAGGAAAGCACAGCCTTCAGCGCTTCCGCGAGGCCATCAATCTCTTCACGAGTTCGCTTCTCCGTCAGTGCCACCAGGAAGCAGTTTTCCATGCCTGAAACATTATGCAGATCAAAGCGGCTGAGATGCGGGCCGACATTGATTCCCTTCGCGGTCAGTGCAGACAGAACCGCTTCCGCTGGCTTGCTCGTTTGCAGAACAAACTCACGGAAGAACGGCTGCTGAAACTTCAGCGACACACCAGGGATCTTTGTCAGCACGCTTGCTGCGTAGCGCGCTTTCTGATGGCTGAGCGTTGCCATCTGGCGCATTCCATTGGGACCAACCGTTGCAAGGAAGACGGTTGTTCGCAAAGCCAGCAGCCCTTGATTCGTGCAGATGTTGCTTGTCGCTTTATCACGACGAATGTGCTGCTCACGAGCCTGCAGGTTCAGAACGAAACACTCCTTGCCTTTGCGATCGGTCGTCTTGCCAATCAGGCGTCCTGGCATCTTGCGGACGTATTCGTTACGGCAGGTGAAGATCCCCAGCAACGGTCCGCCGAATTGCAATGGCGTTCCCAGAGGCTGACCTTCGGCCACGGCGATATCGACACCATATTCACCAGGACGCTTCAACAGTCCTGGACTGACCGCATCGAATGCAAGGATCGCGAGTGCACCGGCAGCGTGAGCAATTTCGGTGAGCGTTGTGATGTCTTCGATGCAGCCAAAGAAGTTCGGCTGCTGCATCACCACTGCACACGTCTGATCATCAACCGCCGCGCGACAGGCTTCGGCGGTGATCACGCCATTCTCATGAGGGATCTCAACGAGTGTCGTGCCAAGACGCGAGAAGTACGTTTCCAGTACCTGGCGATATTCAGGATGCAGCGTTCCGGCAAACACCACTTTGTTGTGTCGGCCGTTGACTCGCATCGCCATGAAGACGGCTTCGCTGACTGCGGTGCCACCTTCGTACAGACTGGCATTGGAAACATCCATGCCGGTCAGCTGACTGATCAGAGTCTGATATTCATAGAACGCCTGCAGAGTTCCCTGGCTGGCCTCTGCCTGGTACGGCGTGTAAGCAGTGTAAAACTCACCGCGTGATGTGATCTCATCCACGACAGCCGGGATGAAGTGATCATAAACGCCGCCACCCAGAAAGCAGATTCCGGCGGAAGTACCGCCCTGCCCCAATCGACGGGTCATATCCTGCTCAAGAGCCAGCTCTGAAACGGGCTCCGGCAGATGAAGCTCCCTTTTCAACTGCAATTCAGCGGGGATCTGGGTAAACAACTCATCAATGGAAGAAATGCCGATCGCTTCCAGCATGCGACGGCGCTGTTCGGGAGTGTCAAAGAGATACGCCACAGTAAGCCTTTGAAACAGTGTTCCGGTTAGAGCATCAATTCACAGTGTTCGCTGCAGTTCCTGAAAGCGTGGTGGCTCGCAGTTTCAGGAATGCAAAAACCCGGCCATGAAAGCCGGGTTCAGGAGGGGATTGTTCACAGCCTAGTGATGATCTTTTTCGCAGTGCTTCAGGTATTCTGCACGATTCATCAACTGAGACAGCTGAGTTGGATCTGCGATGCGGAGCTTTGCGATCCACGCCTTTTCAAATGGGCTGTCAGACAGAAGTGCCAGGTTGTCGGGAAGTGACTGATTGACAGCAACAATCTCCCCGCGAACCGGTGCGTAGATGTCGCTGACAGCCTTCACGCTTTCAATTTCGCCCATCGATTCGCCAGGGGCAAACTTTTTGCCAACTGTCGGCAAAGACAGGTACACGATATCGGTCAGCAGCTGCACCGCAAAATCGGTAATGCCGATCGTCGCGGTGTCTCCGTCAACTGCGACCCATTCGTGGGTTTTGGCGTACTTCAGATCTTCGGGTTTCATCGAGTTTCTTTCAACGGGTTGCATTAATCAGGGAAGCAGAATCCAGTTGCGTCTTTATCGTCAGGCCATCAGGTTCGACACGACTACTGACAGCCGTCTTTTGTTTCCGAATTGCAAAGCTGCTGAGCGATTTCTCGCTCCAGCTCCGAGATCTTCTGTAAACGGCGTGCGTGACGGCCTTCTTCGAACGGTGTCTTCAGCCAGATTCGGATGACCTGATCGGCCAGCTGGTCGCTCAGCTGATCGGCCGACAGACAAATCACGTTGGCGTCGTTGTGCATGCGACTGTATTCCGCCGTCACACTATCGTGACATGGCGCCGCTCGCACACCGGTGAATTTATTGGCAGTGATGCACATCCCGATACCCGTCCCACAGATCAGGATGCCGCGATCGATCTTGCCGCTGGACACTTCGCGCGCGACCTGAGCGGCGTAGTCGGGATAGTCCACGCTCTGAACTTCAAACGGTCCAAAGTCCTTGACTTCGCATTCAAGGCTTTGAAGGAGTTGTGTGAGCCGCGCCTTCAGCTGCACACCTCGATGATCACTGGCAATGCCAATCTTCATGGGATCTATGAGTCTTTCTTCAACAAGTCTTCGACCCAGAAACGCAGGTTCTCACTGATCTGTGCGGCACATTCCTGATAATCAGCCATCGTCCCGCCAATGGGATCCTGAATGTCTTCCCCTGCGCGACTTAACAGCACAATTCGTTCCGAAAGGTCCGGCCTGGCTTCTACAAGTGCTCTACGATGACGTTCTGTCAGGGCCAACACCAGACTCGACTGCTCCAGCATGTTCGATGTCACCTGCTGGCTCAGATGTTCGGACATGTCGATGCCGCACTCCTTCATCACCTGAACTGCTTCTGGTGACGCCGGGCAGCTGTCGTAAGCAGCTATGCCGGCAGAGAACACATCAATGCCCCGCTCACGCAGTTCCCAGTCGCGACAACCCAGCTTCTCCGCCGCCAGTCTGCGAAACAACATTTCCGCCATCGGACTGCGACACGTGTTGCCCGTACAAACGAACAACACACGCAGAACCGACTTCGGTTCTCGATCACTGACGCTCACGAGACCTGTCCTCGAACAAAAATCGAATGTTCTGCGGTTTCACGCGGCTGACCAAACCTGAGGACCAAGGATCAGACTAAACAATGACGCCGTACTGGACAGGTGAACAAATGACAGCGAGCCCTGGACTCTTGCTCTGCTTCATTCGCGCCCGGTGCGCGCGTGTTTCAGGCAAGCGAACATCGTAAGCGACTAACAGGCATCGAGCCGGTAGGCTCCTGGGAACAAGGGCTTTTCGCCCCTTTTTAAGACAGGACATGTCCGTTCGACATGAGGTGCGGCATGATGGCGGAGTTTCGTTCAAATCTCAAGTTTCGCCCCGGTTTCCTGCCCGAAGTCGGTAAGGAATCCACCATCACTGGGAATTTCCGGCCGTCAGCGAGTTAACCTGGAAGTCTGGAAAAGCACGCCGGCGCCGTCTGATGTTCAAATTTACAGAAACGTTTCCCGGACCAGCCGAATTCCCCGAGTCAGCAGTGAACTCGACGGTGTGCGAATCCGAACCAGCCCGGCCTGATAATAACCACGGGCCATGCCGTCCTCTGGAAGTTCCACCTCTGCAACTGCCTGGTAGCGAGGTCCGTTCGGCATCCCGCTGGTGAAAGGCGGAACAAAGCCCTCAACCGTCAGTTCGGGGTGCGGTTCGTGCGACGGCAGTGCTGACAGATTCAGCAGCTTTCCGGGCAATGAGGTCTCAACCCCCATCATCCAAAATTCCAGCGGCTGCCCTTCTTTCAGGTCCCGAAGCTGTCGTTCCGCAACGGCCAGTCGAAGCCGAGCCGTTCGACCATTGGACACAACTCCCAGGGCCGTGCCTTCTTCAATCAGCGCCCCGGAGTTTTGGGAAGAAATCGGGACGCCGCTCCAGCCAGACAGTGAATCCTGGTCGGGTGCAACAAACCTGGCTCTCGGTGGAACCAATAGCCCGCCAGTTGCCGCCGTCACAGTCAGCCGGCGAAGTTCCTGGTCCAGGTCTTCAAGCCTCTTCGTTGCATTGAGCAGTGATTCGCGTGTGGCCGGTAATGCCACCAGAGTCCTTTCGTCCGACTGAATCTCCATCGCGCGAAGGATGGCCGTGAGCTCCTGAATCTCACCTTCCAGCTGAATTCGCTGCCGCTGTAACTCGGGGCTGATGAACTTAGCAACGACAGAACCCGAGTCAACACGACTGCCATACGGCACTAGAGATTCAAGTTGCCCAGCGACTGTCAGATACAGCGGCGCCCCGTCAGGTTCGATGGTTCCTGGAATCACAACACTGGATGGAAGAGGCAAACACAGAACCAGCAACAGAACCGCAGTGACCACGATCGCCCGCATGCGCGAACTGCGACGATCCTGAAGAGTGATCGCAACGATACTCAGTGCGGTGCTGAGCAAAGGTATGGTGAGCGGAATAACCAGCATGAACGCAAGCAGCGATCCAGCCGAACGAAGTCCCCAGTATTCAAACAAATCTGGCAGCCATCGAAGCAACGCCATTGCCATCAGGCCTCGCCAGAGGATCGAACTGAATCCCCAGATCGTCACTAGTCCCTTCTGCACGGAACTCAGCCTTCGAAAACGATGCTCCACGGAAGGCACGCCGGTAAAGCTCCATTCCACAATCGAACGAATTCGTCTCGCAGCAAGTTCTCCAAGGTTGGGGATTCGTGCGAGGTCTGACAGGACAAAGTAACCGTCGTAACGAAGCAGAGGATTTCCGTTGAACAGAATCGTTCCGATGGTGCAGATGCAAATCACATTGGCCATCAGAGATCGTACAAGTCCCGGCGCTGCGAACATCCAGATCACAAAGGCCGCGGACGCGATCACCAGCTCCACAACAATCCCCGCCGCAGCCACCGCCGCGCGCTGTCGCGATGGTAATCTGGAGGCGTCCGACACGTCGGTGTACATCACGGGAGTGAACAGCAGAAACATGAAGCCTGCTTCGTGGCATTCAACACGGTAGTAACTTGCCATCAACATGTGCCCCGCTTCGTGCAGCAGCTTCACAGTCACAAACGCAGCCAGCAGAAGCAGAGCATTCGACGGACCGAAGAATTCCGATGGAGCGGGCAGGGAATCAACAAAGGTATTGAGTCTCGCTGCCAGCATGATCAGCAAAGCAAACGAGACCAGCATGCCGATCATGGCAGCCGACCGAAT
>JAEUII010000007.1 GCA_016795145.1 Planctomycetaceae bacterium | reverse complement strand
AACTCAAGCTGGGTTCTGATTATGAAGCGTTTGAATATCGATCTACGCCAGGTCTTGTTGACGCACTGATCGGAGTGGCTGTCGACACACCGGATATGACCAGTCAGTTTCTTGATGCGGCCAGTCCGAAGGCGATGTACTACGCGTCGTGGAATCCGTGGATCCCAGCATCTCCGCGCTGACTTGCCGCGGCTCACGTGAGGTGTCTGATCGCAGCAAAACAAAAAACGCGTCACTGATGAGAGTGACGCGTTGATTGGTTGTAAACGCGGAGTTGTTCGATTGACAAATAGCGGAAGGGTGCGATCCGTCCGGCGAAATGCCTGATTCTATTTGGTCGGCACCGGACGGCTCGCGCCGTTCCGCTAACTGACTTTCCGTGCGACGACTTATTCTTCTTCCTTGGCCCACAGGAATGGAGCGAGTCCTGTTGGGGCGGACACGATTTCGCAGTCCTTGAAGTACGTGGCGATTTCGCGTTTTGCGGCATCTGGACCATCGCTGCCGTGAATCAGATTCATCTGACGGCTTGCCCCGAGATCGCCTCGGATTGTGCCTGGTGCTGATTCGCGAGCGTTGGTTTTGCCCATCAGAGTTCGCATCACGGTGATGGCTTCAGGACCTTCAACGACCATCGCGACGACCGGGCCGGAAGTGATGAACGCTTCCAGATCGGGATAGAACGACTTCGCAACATGCTCCGCATAGTGCTGCTTGCTCAGTTCCGGCGTGACCTGCAGCATCTTCATGCCAACGATGCTGAGTCCCTTATCTTCGATGCGGGACACGATGCGGCCAATCAGGCGTCGCTGGACAGCGTCAGGTTTTACCAGGATCAGAGTACGTTCAAGGGCCATGGCAGGTTGCTTTCGTAACGTTTCAGAATGTCAGGAAAATCAAAGAGCAGATCTGAGTTGCGGGCCAGGTTAGACGGCTGTGCCCTGCATCATCTGCAGAAATTCGGTAAAGAGATAATGGCTGTCGTGAGGACCGGCCGCAGCTTCCGGATGGTATTGAACGCCGAAGGCCGGATGGACCTTATGGCGGATTCCTTCAACAGTCTGGTCATTCAGGTTGATATGAGTGACCTCGATATCGTCCGGAAGACTGGTGGCATCGACAGCAAAACCGTGGTTCTGGGAGGTAATCTCGACGCGTCCTGTCCGCTTATTCAGAACAGGCTGATTCGCACCGCGGTGACCGAATCGCAGCTTGTAGGTCTTTCCACCAAAGGCCAGGCCCAGCAGCTGCAGTCCCAGACAAATCCCGAAGATCGGCTTCTTCCCCAGAAGTCCGCGAATTGTTTCAATCGCGTAAGTCAACGGCTCCGGGTCCCCAGGGCCGTTCGACAGAAAGACACCGTCCGGATTCATCGCAAGAATCTGGTCGGCGGTTGATGTTCCAGGGACGACAGTGACTCGGCAGCCAAGATCGCGCAGGTAGCGAGCGATGTTCCACTTCATTCCATAGTCGATAGCGACCACGTGTGGCCCGTCAGTTCGCTCGGCTCCGGAAACGAAGTCGGATGGTCGTCCAAGTTCGCTGAGCGGATCATTCCAGCCGCAGCTTTCCTGAGGCATCACTTCCTGAACCAGATCGCGGCCAACAAGGCCTGGTGCCGCGGCCACTTTCTTCAGCAGTGAGGCATCATCAAGGTCCGTCGTGGACAGAATGCCCTTCATGGCTCCCTGAGTCCGAATCTGTCGGACCAGTGATCGAGTATCGATGCCCTGAATTCCGATGATGTTGTTTCTTCGTAGATAAGCGTCGAGCGATTCGTTTGATCGGAAGTTGCTGGGAGCTTCGCAAAGCTCCTTCACGATGAAGCCCTTCAGGAACAGGCCACGGCTTTCGACGTCCTCGGCATTGACCCCATAGTTGCCGATCAGAGGATACGTCATTGTGACGATCTGTCCGGTGTAAGATGGGTCCGTCAGGATTTCCTGGTATCCCGTCATGCTGGTGTTGAACACCACTTCACCGTCGACTTCGCCGTCTGCTCCGAAGGCTTCACCTGAATAAATAACACCGTTTGCCAGTGCGAGTTTCGCCGGTCGACCTGCCATGTTTCCCCCCACCCTCAGCGCGCAAAATCAACGCAGTTGAAGAACACCTCGGAGGTCGGAGTGTAACCACGCTGTTGCCGGGACAAAAATCCGCACACGGAAAGTCCCTGGATTTCGCGAAAATCAGAGGCTTTTGCCGTCTTCTGAAGAGTGCAAAAGCTAACGCGACGTTTCGGAGGCTGATTCCCGGCTGCCCGGCGCGGAGGATCGTGTCAGGCGGAAGTTTTTCCATGACCTGGACAGTGGCAGCAGGATTTCCGCTGCTTCAGCTGCCGGGTCCGACTTGGCCGCCTGACAGTAAGGACAGTCAACCGTGTAGATGATGCAGCCGCATGATGTGCACTCATGCGGACCAGGTCGGTGCAGGTTTTCTCGCATAGCCTGACGCCACGCGATCCGCATCATGGCGAGAAACACAAGCATCGCCAGCAGCCAGGACCACGGAGCTTTGCCAAAGGAAATGATGGCTGCATCAAGCGCGAATGCGCTGGCTCCGCACATGATGTAGGGCCAAAGCTGGCTGAAGATTCGAGATTCCTGCTTGTCTCGCACTTCCTCGTTCCAGAGTCGATTCAGGGCTTCCTTTCGCAGTGAAGCCGCCTGTTCTGCTTCGTTGCTGTGAATCGCTCGAAGTAGTCGCTCAACGTCATCCAGAATGCGATATACATCGGCGTCACTGAGCCGATTCTGATGAGCCCAGCGATTACGGAACTCGCGAAGTTCGCTGATCAGGCTTCGTTCAACAAAAGTCAGGTCGGTGCGGAATAAGTCGTTCCAATAGTCCCACATAAAGAGGAGCAGCGCTTGTGCATCCCATGACTCGACGTCTCCGGAGAGTCGAGGATCCCGAATCTCCCCGGCCTGCTGAATGCGCGCGGCGACGTAAGGTCGCAGACCGCGAGCAAGTACATTCAGGCCTTTGGAAATATCGTGGGGCACGGGCTTATCCAGAACACGGAGTGACGGTGGAGTAACGCCGCTTTCGAGTGTGCCAGCATCCCGAGCAACCCGCCACGATTCTGCTGTTTTTTTGCATCACCGTTGCAGATTCTCTACGCCCGGCTGACTGTAGCGATTAGTCCGATTATTCCGCGGCCGGAGGCACTGTCGTTGTTCGCTCTGCGAACAAAACGGTTCATCACGCCGCAAGGGGTGGGTGTGTTGGTTCTAAGATCTCGCGGGAGACGTAACGCCTGGTTCGCGGAGCGAACCGCGACTAAGTCGTTGTTCGCTCCGCCGAACAGAACGCCAATCTCGCCCACCAATAAACATCGCCACCTTGTCCCGCCCACAGCGGTGGCAGTAAAGGTGCCTGTCACCTCACGGCAATACGGCAGGTCATGCTACGCGGAAGACGTAACGCCTGGTTCGGCGGAGCGAACCGCGACTTAGGCCTTCTTTGTCACTTCGCGAATGCTGAACGTGTCAACATCCCGAGTCGTATTCG
This sequence comes from Planctomycetaceae bacterium, assembly GCA_016795145.1. Taxonomy (GTDB): domain Bacteria; phylum Planctomycetota; class Planctomycetia; order Planctomycetales; family Planctomycetaceae; genus SXXK01. The sequence continues at coordinate 8,095 of JAEUII010000007.1, read as the reverse complement.
CAACGATCAGCTCGGCCAGCAGACCGAGTGAAAGCACCTGGCCGCCGAGCAGAATGGAGACAATCGAATACGTCAGAAGAGGGCGACTGCCGATCGACGCCATGCCAACCAGGTTCAGTCGCATCAGGACCCAGATCATTCCAAGATAGCTGAGCCCACACAGGCCGATCAAAAACAGCGTCAGCCCGATACCGCCCAGAGCGTGCAGGGGGCGACTGCCAAAGCTGGTCAGGAATTTGACCGTGCACAGGTCCAGCAGTCCTCGAAGGAATCGTCGTACCCCATACTTGGAATAGCCAAATTGCCGAGGCCGATGATTCACCGCGACTTCCGTCACTCGAAATCCGCGCGCATGGGCGAGAACAGGAATGAACCGATGCAGCTCCCCGTAGATGCGAACTTCCTGTGCGACTGAACTTCGAAACAACTTCAGGCCGCAGTTGTGATCATGAAGTTCAAGCCCGGTCAGATAACCGACCATCCAGTTAAAGACTTTGCTGGGATACACTTTGTGCCACGGATCCAGTCGACGCTGTTTCCAGCCATTGACGACGTCGTAACCTTCGTCAATGCGACTGAGCATGTGTCGAAATTCTGCCGGATCATCCTGAAGATCAGCGTCCAGCATCAGGATCAGATCACCCGTTGCGGCCTGCATTCCTGCTGTCAGCGCGGCGGCTTTTCCGAAGTTGCGACGAAAACGAATTCCGGAGACTGCTGGTTCGCTTTGCGACAACGAGCAGATGACCTTCCAGGACTCATCCGAGCTTCCGTCATCAATCAGCAGAACCTCAAACGAATCGACACACCCTTTGACTCCCGCTGTGATCTCCTGGATCAGTTGTCCAAGACTGGCCTGTTCATTGTAAACAGGAACAATGACGGACAGTCGGCGAGCAGCCGAGGCGGGATGTTCCGGAACGACGGTACTCATTTTTCAGGCACGGGCTTTCGCGTTCGAGGAGGCTGCTCAACCGGGGGCAGGGCGGCCGGCGCAGGCGGAGGTGCCAGGACGGCTCGGTCGCGAAGTGCTTCGGCAGAGATGAGATTGACGAGCTCCTGTCCGAGTCTGTCCATCTCCATGACCAGCGAGTCAACCTTGCCGGCGAGATACAGATACGCGGCCATGGCGGGGATCGCGATCAGCAGCCCAACGGCCGTCGTCAAAAGTGCCAGCGCGATTCCGTTGGCCAGAGTTTGCGTTTGCCCCATGGCTCCGGCTGTCGCGATGTCATTAAACGAGCGAATCATCCCGACGACGGTTCCAAGAAGACCAATCAGCGGGCTGAGTGTCGAGACACCGTTCAGAACGCGAAGTCCCTTCTTCAGCTGGCTGATCTGGCGTTCGCCGCCATCAAGCACCGCTTGTTCGACTTCGACACTGGGGCGTCCCCACTTTCGAACACCGTGCAGAAACACATCCGCCATCGGACTTTCGTTTTGCTGGCAGACCGAGATGGCTTCTGTCTTATCCATACGCCCCGCGCGGAGGTGCATCAGAAATCGTTCGACAAAGGCTTTCGGAATCACTCTTCGCCGACGAAGAACGACCAGACGTTCAATGACCGACCAGACACCGATGATCGATGCCGCGATGAAGGCGGCAGTGAACGGCCGCCCCATGGCATCGGCAATGCCCAGCGGGTCGGTCGGGATCCCGGCCGGTGCTGCGTTCTCCGGAGCAGTTCCGCTCTGGGAGTTTGCTCCCGCATTACCGCCCGCCGGTTGCGCTGCGGAACCGGAGTCGGCGGCAGCAGGCGACTTGCGAGGATCCGGCGGAGCGTCCTGGGCCAGTCCGTGGCACGACACCAGAATGGCCGCCAGCAGGGCTGTTGCGGCGGCAAGTTTCAGGTGGATTGAAGATTTAGCGAAGACCATCATGGAGAACGATACCGTCCTTTGACTGAAGCGATGACGAGTGCTCCGTCAGAGCAATAACGAGATTTCGTCATTCCCGCGCAGGCGGGAATCCAACCGTGTACGCTCTGGGTTCCCGCCTGCGCGGGAATGACGGTTCAACCCAAAATGTTGGTTTGACAAACCACTATTCATCATCTGCTTCCACATACTATCAAGGCACTGCATGAGATCACAGCAGGCCAGGTTTTGTCACGAAACTCATTCGCTGGTCGTTACAGTTTCTCCGAGTTTGCTTAGTTCTTCTTTCGCCTTCGGAGCAGCTGACGATGTAGGAAACTTCACAATCAACTCTTTGAGGTCCCGAACTGCAGCGTCACGCTTGTCCAGCTGAACTTCGCACAGTGCGGCCTGCATCAGGGCCTGAGCACGCAGTTCGTCGTAACGACCATAGTTCAGATACACCTTGAAGTACTCCATCACCGCCTCATCCAGACGCGATTGAAGAACAAGTGTGTCGCCGATCAGTGACTGGCACCGTGCTGCCGTTTCTGTTCCTTCTGCATGCGGATCGGTAACAACCTGAGTCAGATATTCACGTGCCTTTTCAAAATTCGGTGGCGCCTGCTGCTTCCAGCGCCGTCCCTGGACATCCAGCATCTGAAACAGAAAGGGCGATGCCGAATTGCGTTCTCGCAACTCCTTCTCCAGGACATCCAGCTGATCATATTGTTTCGTTGCGAGCGACACTTCCGCCATCACAATCCAGACTCGATCTGTCCAGTCTTCCTTCGCCGCTTTGCCAGCAAGAATCTCTTTCTTCAGCTCGTTCAGGACAGTCAATGCTTCTGTTGGCTTACCGAGCTGCAGCAGGGCGTCCCCCATGAAGAGTCGAACTTGTGGGGCAAGAGGACTGCCGCTGTAGCTTTCGATGAACTGGTCAGCGGCGACTTTCATTGGTTCCCATTTGCGACTGGCTGCCTGGATCTCAACGATATGGAAAAGGGCTCGTTCCTTTTCCGAAGCACCGTATCGAGCATCGTCGACGATCGCGTTCATCTCCTTCAGCGCGTCGTCCAGTTTTCCTGACTGAAGACTGCTCTCCGCAAGAGACAGTCGAGCCTGTCCGGCGAACGGGCTGTCGGGGAATTTTTCCAGCAGCTGTTTGTGAATGGAGTCTGATCGCTCGTACCGTTCTGCAGAAGCGTTCATCCACGCCCATTCATCAAGGACCTGGTCCGCCTGTTTCGCATTCGGAAACTGTCGCGCCAGCGCTTCCCAGGCACGATCGGCTTCATCAATCTTCTGAAGCTTCTCGAGTCCTCGCGCGACCTGCCGACCGGCATCAAACGCGTACTGCAACGGCGGCTTTTCATCGGCACCTGCCGCGGCCGGTGCCTGGTCTTTCGTCAGCACATCAAAGACGCTTTGCCATGCCGCGATGGTCTTTGCAGGATCCTTTTGTTCGTCGATGCTGCGAGCACGCATGAAATGATTCTGGGCGAGGTCGGCGGATGACGGATACAGGCTGATCAGTTCCTCAAACGCCTTCTCTGATTCAGCGAACTTCTTGCCGCGAAAACGGCTCCAGGCAATTCCCGCGCGGCCTGCTTCCTGAATGATGGCATCGCTGGGATGTTGAATCGCCAGAGCAAACATCAATTCGGCGTCTGCTGTCGCACCCTGTTCCAGAGCAGATTCTGCGGAACGCAAGACAGCCGTCCATGTCTGTGGGTTCTTCGGGGACGCTGCGATCAGGCTTTTCAGGTTTTCCAGGGCCTCCGGGAACTTCTTCAGCGAACAGCACGCGACGGCTCTTGCTGCCAGGACATCATCTCGCTGAGTCGATGGCTTGGCTGACGCGAGGAAAACGTCCGCGAGCCGAAGAGTCTCGGCGTACTCTTTTCGCTCGAGGCTGCTGAGTGCTCCGATGGCGAGCACGCCCTGCATTTCACCGAGGCTGGCGGGCGGCACCTGTTTCAGAAGCTGCTCGAGTTCCGAAGTGACGAGTTCGTGCTGTCGTGATTCCCACGCCGCGCGAATCAAATAGTAACGGCCAACCGCAACGACTCGTGATGTCGGATCGGCGGCTTTGGGCAGAGCCTGCTGCAGTGCGGAAATGGCTTTGTCGGGTTCCTTGCGAGCCATCAGCAGTCGGGCAAGAAGGATCTGCTCTCGAAGGCCCGTGACTTTATCCGGAAAGTCTTTCGCCATCCGGCGCCACAGTCGTTCGGCCTGTTCGGTTTGTCCCTGCTCAATGTTGAGTTCCGTGGCGTTGAACAGACAATCGGTCACGCGTTCATGATCAGGCCAGCGATCTGCGATGTCTTCATAGTACTTGGCTGCTGTCGCTCCCTGGCCAGCCTGTTGTTCAATCTGAGCGCGCTGGAAGGCGATGTCAAACGCCAGCGGAGAATTGCCAGCGGCCTTTTGAGCATCCGTCAGAACCTGCCGTGCTTCATCGAGCTTGCCCGTTTCCTGCAACGCGCTGGCACTCAGCATCAGCGCCTGTGGACCGGACGGTGAATCCGCCGGGATCGACTTCAGATACTCCCCGGCCTTTTCGTACTGCTTCAGCTTCAATGCGGCTCGTCCGGCACCCAGCTTCGCACTGATCAGCAAAGAGTCCACTGGCCTGGCTGCCAGGAGCTGTTCGTACGTTGTGAGTGCGTCGGTGTACTTTTCCTGAGTCAGCAGAAGTTGACCCAGTCGATTCAACGCGCGAGGCGTCGAGGTTGAACTCTTAGTGGCGATGACGGCTCGGTATTGCTCGGCCGCTTTTTCAGGCTGTTGAAGACCTTCGTAGGCTTTCCCCAGACTGAAGCGAGCATCCGACTGCATCGTCGCATCCGCTTTGCCCTTCAGGAGTGGGTCAAGCGTTTGGATGGCCGCGTCATACTCGCCCAGGGCCACTCGGGAATCACCAAGAAACAGCCGAGCCCAGTCGGCCAGAGGGTTCTCACTGTGGCGTTTCAGAAAATCCGAAAGCTGCTCTGAGGCCGCTTTGTAATCACGCAGATAGTAGCTGCATTCCCCAAGACGATAGCGCGCTTCCGCGGAGTTCTTTCCATCCGGATCAGCCTTCAGAAACTCAACAAGCTGCGCACGAGCGGGCTCGTATTTTTCCAGCGAGTTCAACGACAGAGCCAGGTACAGCCGAGCAAGGTTGCGCCGGGGATGTTCCGGGAAATCCGCCAGGAACTTCTCGAAGGTCTGCGCCGCAGTGTCGTACCGCTGAGTCCGATAGAGACCGACCGCCAGGTTGAAGTCATCAGTCGCTTTGTCGGCAAACGTTGCAGCGGAACACATGAACAGAACAACACAGACACCGGCAATGAAGCCAAAGCGAGATGTCCAGTGCATGAGTCAGATTCTCCAGGGTGCGGAAGATCGCCGTGAGTCCAAATTTCACCGATCTGACCTTCCTGACCATTCGCCGCCCAAGATGCTCCTTGCAGTCTTCCGTGCCCGCTGAACCCGACGAAATTTCTGCGTCCAATCTTAGGCGGAGGGCCTTCATTTCCGAAGTGTTCCGTTCTCGGAATTCCCATCCACCGATGGTGTAGCACGGCTGTCCTCAGCCGTTTCTGTGATCGGTTTGGGGCGTCTCGGAAGCGATTGAGGACAATCGCTCTACGATGGTGCCATGCACCTGTGCCAGTTTCTTCAGCAAAAAGACTGCGTTCTTGACACGATGTTGCGCATCGAGTGCCGCGAAGTAATGTCCTTTCTCCCCTGGCAAGGGGGGAAGGTGGCCGACAGGTCGGATGAAGGGGTGTTCGCTGTTGGTGTCGGTCGTCATCCTTCACAGCGTTGCCTGGCAGGCAGGACCCACGGCACTCGGCGAGCCGCTGGGATGTGGAGGAGAAGGATTATTGATGAATGGAAATTGAAAAATGCAAATTGCCGCATCAGCGATGCTCCCAGCTTTTTTGAGAGCAGGATGTGTGAACCGCTGATAGGCGCAGATTCACAGGGCTGGAAGCCCGGAACATCCCCTGCCGGGGCCGTCAGGCCCCGGAATACTGGCAAACCAATGGAAGGCCCGGAGGGTCGACACAAGAGATCGTGCAATGCCGAGTCCGGTGTGTCGACCCTTCGTGCTTGGCTACGCTGTTGATTGAGTGAGCCGCAAAGCGCTAGCTGCGGGTGAGTGTCAGAAAAACACACGAGCAACACCCGCGGCTAGCGCCTTGCGGCTCACTAAGATGCACTCACGCAGTGTCGTGAGTTCCACACGATGCCCTCTCCCGAGCTTGCTAGCGCTCCCTCGACCTCTCCCTAACTTCGTTGGGAGAGGAGGCTGGCGATTTAGGCCACCGTTTGTGAATCTCTGCGGGGTCTCGCGAGGAACAGAAGCGCGGCAGCGGCGATCGTCAGGGCCCATTCACCGGCGGCTAGTTTCCATGTGATGGTTTTGATGTCCGAGTAGAGGACAAAGCCAATCGTTCGAAAGACGACAAGGCTGGCATGGATCACAAAGCAGGCCCACAGAATATCGCGAGTGACTCTGGAATGGACCAGCGGCCAAAGGAAGACCAGTGCCATGCCAAATTCGAGTCCGCCGTAAACCGTCAGGAATTCCGATTGGCCGGATCCTCCCTGCAACTGAAAACCCACCAGGGCCGAAGTTGTCTGCGGGCTGACGGAACACCACAGGGCGAGATAGAGGTAAAGAATGCCGGTGGCGGCGAGGAACAGTCGTGCGAACATTTTTCATTCCCTCGAGTAATTTTGCGACTTCGCCACCGACAGGTTGAAACTCACGGTGCATGGCCATCTTTCAGCCACTCAAGCTGACGTTGGCCAACCAAATCAATAAAGTCATGTACTGCTTTCACTTCATCAGCCTTTGCGATATGAAAGTTCCCCGTTCGGCTGAACTTGATTCTTAGGCAACTAAACTCATCGTAATCGCTTCCATACATGAAGTAGATTTGATCGTCGCAGAGAGCCACAGTTGCTCCTGAGTGTGCTGTGGCAATTCTTGTGGCCCTCTGAAACGGAAATTTCCGGAACACAAGCCCATCTGCAAGCTCATCTTCTTCAAGAGCCTTATACAAATCGAAAGCGTCATCAGGTCCAGGCTCTTTTAATGGGAATAACAATCGCATACCTGCACCAACATGGCTTGAATGCCGGATTTCGAAGGTTCCAAGATCACGCCATATTGCCTGCAACAATTCTGACCGAACAGATTTGCAGTTTTCGAAGGAGGCCGCGGAAACCGGATAGAGCAGCCAAAGAGTGGACATTCCATCCGGCCTCTCCCAGAACAGTACCCTGAGCTTGAATTCTGACAGGGGCTTGATTCCTTCCTCGTCCGGCGGCGAACAGAGGTTTCTCGCTGTCACGTCAACTTCGTAAGTCACGGAAGCCCTCAGCCATGCACCAAACGCCGGAGTCGATCGATCAATAGATTCAGGAATTGCTAAGTCAGCCTTCCTCAGCGAGGACTCGAGGCGAAATTCATCATGGGTGATCTCCGACATGATCCGCTGAAGTGCTTTTGGAGGCTCAGTCATTTCAATCCTCATGGTGTGATTGCAGGGGCACCTGGTCGCGATCTATGAAATGGACTTGCCATTGGAAGGAAGACGTTTACGCTAAACGGAGCCCTGTCTGAGGATCTTCGGTTCTCACACGAACAATCCGGGAAGCAAAACCTCTTGAGGGCGATCAAGTTACAGCAGGATCGCTGGTTCGTGCAATTCCAGAGGGAAATGTTGATCGCCGGCTGTTGCAACGATTCACCGAACGGCGGCCTCAATTGACAAGCGATTGAGGACAATCGCTCTACACTGTAGATGCCTGGCTTCAAGTGGCAACGGTTCGAATGACATCCGATGGAGGTGTCAGATCGCAGGGGTTTGAACCGCGAATGGACGCGAATTCGCGCGAATAGGGCAGGGGGGTTTGTCGGTCAGTGTGGAACGACTGTCCTCAGTCGTTTGGTTGGTTGCGATTGGCCGGCGGACAAGCGATTGAGGACAATCGCTCTACACTTTGGGTGCCTGGCTTCAAGGGGTGTCAGGTCGCAGGAGTTTGAACCGCGAATGGACGCGAATTCGCGCAAATAAGGCGGGATGGTTTGTCGGTCAGTGTGGAACGACTGTCCTCAGTCGTTTGGTTGGTTGCGATTGGCAGGCGGACAAGCGATTGAGGACAATCGCTCTACACTGACGTTACCATCCTACAACATCTGTCACGACGAAGCAGTATGAACCGCGAATTCACG
>JAEUII010000473.1 GCA_016795145.1 Planctomycetaceae bacterium | reverse complement strand
CTCATTGAAGAACGTTTGCGGAAACTGGGGCCATCCAACTATGGTTTGACACAGTTTGTCAATTCTGCAACACTCGGTCAAGCGATTTGAGTTACTTCAGGTACAAGGTTTGGTGGGTGGTTTTCAGAGCAGCAATTTGAGGAGACAGCGGCGATGGCTCGTAGGAATCGGCGGGATTTGTTGGTGGATGGGGAAATTCAGATTGTCCACTGCGTCAATCGGTGCGTGCGGCGGGCGTTTCTTTGCGGGAAGGACAGCGTCTCGGGGAAGAACTATGACCATCGCCGCGAACTGATTCGGCAGCGGCTGGAGTTTCTGGCGGGGATCATGGGCATTGAGGTCCTGGGCTATGCGGTTCTGAGCAACCATTTTCACTGCATCCTGAGATCTCGGCATGACATCGTGCAGACATGGTCTGACGAACAGATCGCCTTCAAATGGTGGATGCTCTGCCCGGTTCGCAAGAACAAAGACGGCAGCCCGGCCGAACCAACGGAACTGGAACTCAAGGAGATTCGGAAGGACAAAAAAGGCCTGAAGGAAAAGCGTCGAAGGCTGTCGAGCATCTCGTGGTTCATGCGGTTCCTGTCCGAGAAAGTGGCGAAGGAAGCCAATAAACAGGACGAGTGTTCCGGGCGATTTTGGGAAGGCCGTTTTAAGGCTCAGGTGCTCCTGGATGACGCGGCGATTCTGGCGTGCATGCAGTACGTGGACCTGAATCCCATTCGAGCGGGCATCGCGAAGACTCTGGAAACCAGCCAGTTCACCAGCGTGTTCGATCGCATCGCCGACCTGAAAGCGGCGAGCAGCGAGGTGCGAGAGGCGAGTGACGAGGAGACTGCCAAGCGTTTGTCTGTGCCTGAGCCGAAGTTCGCAGACGGAAACGACGTTCCAGCTTCCGATCGGAACAAGTTTGATGCGGCCGCGGAGCATGGTGCATCGGCCGGCTGGCTGGCTCCTGTCGGGTTGGAGCCGAAGCGTCAGGCGGTGCGAGCGAAGAAGACAGAACGGCGAGCATCGAACAAAGGGTTTCTCACGCTGAGTCTGGCAGAGTACCTGCAGTTGCTGGACTGGACCGCGCGACAGATTCGAACGGACAAACGAGGTTCAACTCCTGCTGAGTTGGAGCCTCTGTTTGAGCGACTGGAGATCTCGGCAGAGCTGTGGGTGGACTGCGTGAAGAATTTCCGCAAGTGGTTCCGCTCCAGCGTGGGACGGCCGAACTCGATGACGGAGCATGCCACGTCGAAAGGGCATAACCGCGCGATCAGTATCAGTTCATCGAGGCGGGTGTTTGCGTAGCAGATTTCCAAGTGAGATTTAGCTGGGATTGTGCGGTCGTTCGGTTGGAATACACAGATGGATGGCCCTATGTTTCTTGTTTCCTATGTTTCTTGGCCCTATGTTTCTTGTTTCTCGATGTCCTGCCCGCCTGGCTCAAAGCGATTCCCATTGAAACCGAAGAAGCCGAACTCAGCACTCTTCTCAATGCGGTCGCGGAGAAGTTAGGTGTCCCTCTGTTCGTGTCGACCCAGGCACTGGCTTCCGAGCAGATCGACCTGGAGAAGATTCTCTACACGCGTAACGAAAAACTCTCTCCCTTCCGACTGCTTTCGTCAATCGCCGAGAAGTACGAACTCGGTTTCGACATCCGAGCAGACGAAGCGGGCAAACTGTTCCTCTGGGGAACAACAAAGAACGATGCCGAAGCCTTCCGCAAACGCTTCGCACACATCCGTCCGCCAAGGCAGTGAGTCTGTACGGTGTCTGAACATTTTGGGCCGCAAGATACTCTGCTCATATGGTCGCACTTCATGAAATCCGCGCTCAGTATGATCAGAACACAATCGTGGTCTATCAGGCCTATGCGCCCGGAATCGCGGATCCAGCAGTAGTTCATCAGCGGTTTGTCGCTCCGTTTTCGTTTCAGCGTATGACCTGGATCAAGCCATCCTTCCTCTGGCTGATGCATCGAAGTCAATGGGCACAAAAGGCCAATCAGGAGAGAATTCTTGCGGTGCGAATCAAGCGCACTGGATGGGACCGAGCACTGAAACTTGGAGTCCTGACAAACCCGGAACCATCCGTGTATCGAAATGCGGACCAATGGCAGGCTGAATTCACCAAAGCTCCGGTTCACATCCAGTGGGATCCGGAACGTAGCCATCGAGGAGCGAGTCTCAACCACTTCAGCATTCAGGTTGGCATCAGCCGGCAACTGATTCTCGAATATGTCGAAGACTGGATCGTCGAGATCAAAGATATCACTCCAACAGTCGTTCGGATCAGGGATTCGTTACGTGCAGGAAACGAGGCTGCAGCCAAACGTCTGCTGCCAGTTGAGCAAGTCTATCCCGTGCCACCAGAACTGGGAAAAGCATTCTACTAATCTAGGAATCAATCCGGTCTCAATGACAGTTGAGCTTGCCACAGTGCTCAAGGCTACAAGCTACAAGACACTTGACGGACTCAAATTGCAACTTGCCGGCAAATCACACGCGAACCCTGACACAGAAGCATTGAAGTGGCGATGGGGGAAGTTCAACGCTCAAAAATTGCGGTCTGTGCAATCCGACTGAGCAGATTTGATGTTAGGCGAACCTGTGCCAATGGAGAGGTGTCTCCTTCACTCATATGACCCGGAGGTCACCTATGAGGACAGACCTGACCGACATTACGCTTGTTGTGGATCGCAGCGGTTCGATGCACTCGATCCGAGAAGATGCGGAAGGCGGTGCGAACAGCTTCATCCGCGAACAGCAGGTACAGCCGGGCGAAGCAAGCTTGACGCTGGTTCAGTTTGATACTCGGTACGATTTTGTTTTTTCGCGGGATCCCGATTCGAAAGGCTCATCCCTTTGTGCTCAAGCCTCGGGGAAGCACGGCACTCCTCGATGCGGTTGGACGAGCCATTATTGAAACGGGCGCTCGTCTGCGAGCAATGGAAGAGAGCCAGCGTCATGGGCTTGTCGTGTTCGTGATTGTGACTGACGGTCAGGAGAATGCGAGCCGCGAGTTTTCTCGTGACAAGATCCGAGAGATGATCGACCACCAGCAAAGCGTCTACAGCTGGAAGTTCACGTTCCTCGCGGCAAATCAGGATGCCTTTGCCGAAGGCGGGCAACTTGGCATCGACTCATCCGGAATCGCGAATTACTCCCCGGACAAAGTGTCAGCAGCTCATGCAGCTGCCACTCGCAAGCTCTCCCGCATGCGGAAGATGCTGGCCGACGGTGACTCAATCGACAACAAATTCACGCCGGATGAAGTCCAGGACATGAAGTAGCACAAGGAATTTGTTCTCCGGATCGTCCAAAACAGGCATCCAAAACGGCATGAACATCCAGCACCCTTCACGCCTTCCGGCGATCGTGAGCAACTGTTGACCGCCGCAAACGCAACCACTGCAGACCCGATCCCCTGTATCCAGCACGATTCAGCCATCTACCGCTTCTTACCGGAGACTTTATCTCCGATCGGAAAGCAACGATGATGGTGCTGTACCAATGGAATCCACGGGCACTATGTGACGTTTCGCACAGTATGAGGAGTTCAACATAATCACTCCCGTCGTCCATAATCTGTTCGCAGCTCGATCAATGGCCTCGTCGCGAGTTGCGAACAACTCCTCGTCGGTCGGAAGCCGAGATACGCCTGAGTGATACGTCGCCCACTTGCCGTTTCTTTGGATTACCACAACACGCCCACCGCGCTCTTTCTGAGGGAGTTCCGAAACGCCTGCGGCTTCCCAATAGCCAGTTGTTCGACGAGGTGCTTCAAACAGATACTCGAAGAGCTGTTGTGGCTGGATGGTGATGAAATCACCGAATGTTACATCGGCGATATCCACGTCGTTTGGCAGCCGAGACTTTGCCCACTGGCGAATGTTGTCACCAACAAGAGCATCTAGTTGTTCGTGCAATGAGATGATCAATTTGAGATTCATAAACCTATCTCTTTTGCGTCACGTGCTAACCTATAGAGGTTCTATTACGCCTTGTCGCAGAAGCTCTTCAATTGTATCTGGCAGTAGCCATTGTGTTCCACCTCCCGGTTTGCCATAAGCTGGGCTAGCGGGTCCTTCAATTACTCCATCAATAGGTTGCAGTATGCGATAGTAATTGTGATCCCAATCGCCTTCTTCTCCGGGCATGCTTCTAGCATCAAATGGAACATCTGTTGGCGCGGCAAACTCTCCGCGGGGCGAACCATAACGACTTATGATTGTTCCCTCTCCAAGTTCAACTGCCTTTGGGTCTCCTGCGAAGCCGTAGTCTTGCGGATATTTTTCTGCCCATCGCCCGTTTTTGTCATGCCAGCGTCCGTTCTCATCTTCTATCCAAGGGTCTCCGTCCTTGGGATAGTAATCTTCGCTGTTATGAACGAGCACGCCGCTGGCAGCCACGTAGTAGACATGTTCACCATCGACTTCGAGGTTGAAGACTGGCACGGACTGTGAGCGTGGCACGCTGGCGGTGACGGCGGGGGTGGAGTTGTCTCGGAGGCGCAGGCGTTCTCCGAGTCTCAGTCGTCCGGCCTGGACGAAATCACTGCGGTCTTCGCTCCAGAATGGGTGATTGCTGGTCGTGCCAATCGGTTCGGAGACACCGGCAACATGCAAGTCAATCACTTCCGCAGACGAGTGTTCAAATTTGCCGGTGACGAGTCGGCCTTGACCAACAGCCGCTTCGGGGCACGGTTCAATGGCCAGCACATTCGCCCAATTGGCGATGCCAAGTTCTTTGAACTCAAGCCACAGGCGACCCTCTGAATCTCGTTTTGCAGCCTCGATCCATGATTTCGGTCGTGCGAGAGTCACCTTCATCCACTCGCGATCCGGCTTCGGAACGATGAGTCGCAGGATTCTCCATTCGGCAGCAACGTATTCACCGAAGTCGGATGGAGCTTGTCCGTCCGTTCCCGGATTGTCCGCAAGCACTCGGTCGGCTATCGGTTGAATGTCGCGGATAGGTTTTGACAAATATCGTGGTGCTTTGGGCTCAGCGAATCCCACATCCGCAGACGCCACCGACATTGTGCTCGGCGGACCGCCTGCATCACGAAGCGATAGTAGAGAGCCGACTGCGAGCAGAATTACTGTAATCACTCCAAGGCCCCGGGACACAAAGCTCGCTCGGGGCGTCGTACGCAGTGCAGCAATGTCGAATGGACCAATCATCGCATTATTGTCTCGCGAACCGCCACGATCAGCAACTGCCATCGTAACCTGCTGATCAGTCGCCCGACCTATCGCCACGGAATCGGGAGCCAATTCAACCCCCCTCATCCAAGAAGCGAATTTCAGGATCAGCGAACAACCCGTCGTGACATTCTGGCAAGAATGCGCCGGCTTTCTTTTTCTTCCGTTCATCGCTCAACTTCGCAGTTCTTTAAACTCCAGCCAGACGCAAACCGTCGTCATCGCCCCCACTGTTTCGAGCCACATCAGCGGCCGCGTCCAACTCCATCACGTCCAGAACTTATCTATAACCTGCGATATTATGGGGTCACGGACACCGTTTGGTAGCCATCCAGATTTGGGTGGGGTAATAAAGACCAACTCGCGAACCGTTTTTTCGGCCGCAACAATTCGTGCCTCGTCCTCGGTTATACCCACAAGATCGGTCACCCAACTGGAGAATCTCAGATTCAGAATGTTGTTTGCTAAGCTGGGCCAGCCGTTTGGAAACGTGTCGTGAATATACCTTACTAGCAGATCAGCAGCGAACTCCTTGACAAGGCCACGGGCTGCGAATGCTTGAAATGTGACCCTTTCCAGACCCAGTGCGGTAACATTTCCAATTTCGCGTGCAATTTGAACGTAACTCTTTGTCGGATCCTGTTCCAAGGCCGGCACTAAGTTTATGCCTAGGTCCGTCAATCTTTTGGTGGCCTGCGAAGTCAGTGCATCCTCAAACGCCCATGTGCTCGGTCGCCGCTTCTCTCGTCGCTGCAGGGCATTCTTTGCGAAGGTTGAGATCTCATCATCTGTAAGCATGACGTTGCCTATCGTGGTATTGGCTTGCCACCGTGGAAGGCTTCAACTCGGTCAAGTAGTTTATTTGCGATGTCAAAGAGTTGCTCCTTGGGGATGGGTTGACCTCCATTTCTCTCAACCGCATTCTCGATGTCTTCTTGGAGTAGGTCTTCCCACCAGCGAGCCTTCTCAAACCCTTGATGCACATCTGCATCTATCGGGACGGTCCAGCCTTTGGCATCACTGTACTCTATGCCCTCGACATTTGGCCTAATTACCTCATTGAAGAACGTTTGCGGAAACTGGGGCCATCCAACTATGGTTTGACACAGTTTGTCAATTCTGCAACACTCGGTCAAGCGATTTGAGTTACTTCAGGTACAAGGTTTGGTGGGTGGTTTTCAGAGCAGCAATTTGAG
>JAEUII010000471.1 GCA_016795145.1 Planctomycetaceae bacterium | reverse complement strand
GATCAGCACGTTCAGTTCAGCACTTGAACTTGGATCCTGCGCCTCAAAGCACTTCGCAATGAACCGAAGAGTTTCAACGTATTCCATCGCTCGGTCAGTGTTACTGCCGCCGGTCATCGCCTCCATTTCATCGAACAACTTCCTGGCGAGGTATCGCCCATCAGAGTGTTCGGCAAGGATGCCAAGCTCATAGATTCGGGACAACAAATGAAACCAAACGCCCGGATGTGAAAATGCAAGCCTGCGTCGTGCTTCCTCTGACTCCTGTTCCAGTTGCTTCCAATCGCCCTTTGCAGCAAGAAGTTGCCAGCGCTCAGAAAGGTAGACCTGCAAATTGGCAGAGTTCAGAATCCGCTCGCTCAGGTGTCCGGTGTACTTTGAATCCAGCAGGCCTGGCTGCAGCTTGAGTTCTGCAACCAGCAATCTCACGAGTTCCGCGTCCCCCCCAAAACGTTCAAGACCGTCTGTCAGCCATCTCAGCGGCGAAAGGTCCGGACACAATGTCGGTGTCAGCTTTGAAGTCCAGTATCCCATCAGGAAAGGTGTGACGTCGTCCCGAAGACTGAGAGCAAGTGCATGAATCTTCTGCACGACAACTGCCGAAGGTGACCGCGAATACTCCTCCCACAGCTGATCAGCATCATTCGCTGGCGACTTTCCTTCCGAAGCCGCCCGATCACGGAATGGTGCTGCAACCTCATTATCGTTCTGAGGGCTCTTTGCAGCATCGGATTTCGAAGGTTTGAGTTCGCCGGACACAGGTGACACGACCGGAGCAAGATCAAGTCCGCCAGCGACAGGACTGCCTCCTCGCTGCAGTTCAGCAAGAAGAATCTCCATCGCCTCGCGAAGACGCTGAAAGTGGGCCGGGTGAGTTTCCGGGCGAAAACGACGGATCAGCGTCGCATACGCGCGACGAATCTCTGCCTTGTCGGCAGTCGTCGACACATTCAGGACCTGGCTCGGAGCCAGCGGCCAGCTTGCCAGATCATCAGGCAGGTAACTACTCATGGCTTCGCCTTTGTGTTCTTGCGAAGCAGGTTCTGCCACTTCTCCGCCACCTCAGGTGGCACAGGAACGAGGTTGCCATCTTTGTCTTTCATGAACATTGCGGAAGGAGGAGATGCCGAAGGACTCCCTGATTCGTTTGGCGATGGGGAAGAAGACGACGAGGGGTTCTCTGAATCACTCGCTGCCTTTTGCTTCGCCTCGTCCAGCAGCTTCTGCATCAGACTCCAGGGAACCGCCACTTCCGTTGACTTCCGGTTCGCTGCGGACTCACGTTGCTTTGCTTCAGCCTTTTCGAGTTTCTCCTTTGCATCCTGCAGACGTTGTGCTGCCGCTTCGAATTCACGCGCTTTCTCCGGCCCGAGTAATGCGGCCCTTCCTTCGGGCGTCATTTCCAAAAGCAGTTTGCTGGTCGCTTCCGGCGACAGACTTTTCTTCGTGGAATTCGCGGGGGCCTGTGGAGGCGAATAGGCGGACATGGGAATCTGATTTCCGCCGCCTGCAGGTCGATCCGGGATCGTGAAATAAATCGAACCGAAGGCTCCGACAATCACGCACAACAGCGCGATGATGGTTAGCCACGTGTTGAGTGGCAGCTTGTGCTTTTCACGGGCCTGAAGCCACGTCAATCGCTGCTCCAGCGTCAATCCGCAAGCAGGTTGAAGCCGGGCCACTTCTCCACAAAGCAGACAATCCTGACGAAATTGCCGTTGAGCCGCTTTGATGGCAGCACGCTCCCCGATCAACCGCGAGGCAAGAACGCGTCCGGACCTTGCTGACTGTTCCGGCGACATCACAAACGGATCGGTGAAGGTCCCCGCTTTCCGAACGTCGATTTCCGCCAGTTTCTCATGAGACAGTGACAGTCCATGCCGTAACCGATCGAGACGCCAGCGAATTGGCGGATTGTCTGCAGCCTCCTGCCAAATCTGATCCCACCGGTCCTTCCTCGATTCTGCAGGAAGACTGAAGTACTCCGCGCAAAAACGCGCCGTGACCTCGCGCAATACCAGATCACGGTATTCGATGTCCTCCATTGCTGTTTGCGGACTCACGACGGCAACCACGTCGAGGTGTTCAGTTTCCGGCGGACGAAACCCACATGATTTCAGATAGTGACAGACAGCCTCGTGGTTTGTGACTGCGTTGCTGCCATCCGACGACGAGGCGATTCCAAGCTGATGGCGAGAATAATCGACTGCAGCAGCATCCAGATATTTCTGGAACGCGGGCTGTCTTCGGTTCTGAGGCACCCAGTTGTTCATCGTGACGTTTCCGGAGGTGTTCGTGGTTTGAGTCAATGTTCCGTGTCAAATTGAAATTGGGAACAACGCAGCCTGGGGAAGCGACCGATGGTTCACTATTCGATTGAAGGATCGACACTCTCCAGAAACTGTTCAAGGGTCGTCCGATGGTTCTCGATCGCCGATGGGTCCTGAAGTGCCAGGGCTTCTTCGAAACCCGTGATGAGCATTTCAAGCATCCTTCGCGCATCGCCGCTGAGCTCACGGTAGACTCGATCCGCCCACTTGAGAACATGGCGATTGACCTGATCTTCGGCTGGATCCACCTTGAGTTCCTGGAGCTTTTCAATCGCCCTCTTCAGCTCTTCAGGCGACAGATTCTGTGCATGGTGAGTAATAACGCAGGACGCCTTGCTTCCTGAACCGTCCGCAGCAGCCTCCACCTCAAGCACTCCATTCAGGTCGTACGTGAAACGGATTGTGATCACTTGTCCTGCCGGACCACGCGGGATTCCTTTGAGCTCAAACTCTGCCAGGAAGAGATTGTCGTCAATGCGTCTACCCTCACCCTGAAATACTCGAATCTTCACTGTGCTTTGATTTGCCGTCGTGGTGCAGAAAGTCTCCATTCGACTTACCGGGATCGTTGTATTCCGACTGATGAGCGGGCTGAAGTAGCCACCACGATTCGTTCCGGCAATGTCCTTGGACACTTCAACGCCCAGAGTAAACGGGCAAATATCCGTCACGACCATTTCGGTAACCGCGCTGTCCAGATGGACGAGACCTCCCTGAATCGCCGCACCGAGCGCGACGACATGATCCGGATCCAGCTGACATAACGGTTCGCGGCCAAAGATCTCTTTCAACATCGCCGCGATTTGCGGCATACGAGTCGCGCCACCCACGAGAATGACGTCTTCGATCTGAGCTCGTGTCAGTCCGGCATCGGACATCGCTCGCTGCAGCGGCAGTCGTGTCTTCGCCAGAAGTGATTCAGTCCACCGAAGAAAATCGGTGCGAGACACAGTCACTGATTCAGACGATTCGGAAACAAGGCCGTCGGTATCGGGGAACTTGACGGAAGCATCTTCACCAGTCGTCAGTCGGCGTTTGGCTTTCTCGCACTCATGAATCAGTCTGGAAACGAGCTGGGGATGACGCGTCTCCGTATGTTCAAAGTTCATTCCTTTCGCAGCGAGGATTTGCGACGCCAGTGTCCGGGTAAAGTCCTCGCCCCCAAGAAAGATCTCACCGGCGGAGGCCTTGATCTCGAGCGTCGACTCAAACTGGTCGAGGATTGAAACGTCGAACGTGCCACCACCAAGATCAAAGACAAGAGCGACCCGTTCCTTCTGAAGTTCATGAAGGCCATACGCAATCGCCGCAGCCGTTGGCTCATTGATAATGCGTCGCACATTGAAGCCTGCCAACTGTCCGGCGTGAATCGTTGCCTTCCGCTGCAGGTCGCTGAAATATGCAGGAACCGTAATCACGGCTTCCGTGACTTCCTGTCCAATGTGCTTCTCTGCATCCGCTTTAAGAGATTTCAGGACAAGCGAAGACAGTTCCTCCGCTCGAAAGGTCTTGTCGGCCACGCTGACTTTTCGATCTGTGCCCATCAGGCGTTTGAAGACCGTCGCACAGCGTTCCGGAGCCACGACCTGAAGTTCTTTGGCTGCTCTTCCCACCAGCAATTGTCCATCGCGATCGATGCCAACGGCCGACGGCGTCAAATACTCTCCCAGCGAATTGGGAATCAGTTCCGGTCCATTCGGAGTCAGCCACGCAACCAGAGAATTGGTGGTTCCGAGATCAATGCCAACAATCATCGAAGAATACTCAGCAGGGCAGGATGCAGGATGGACAAATCGTCCCCATCCTACAGTCCAAAATCCCCCATGATAAGGCTCCGAATCACGGTCACCGAAGTAATCGACAACTCTTCCCGTGACGGCTTGCAGAAGGCAGGCACAACGTCTCCGAAACAGACGCCGTAGCGCCTCCTGCTATTCCCGATCGGAGAGTCTTCATGGTCGCAGCGCGGACATGCTGCCGAGCGAAAACTAGAATTTCAGTTGCGAGTTGCCTTTGGGGAGTTCGACACAGGCAACAGCCGTGGAACCGTCCAGATGCCAGCTGCCACTCCGAAGATTACGACGGTGGCTGACCTTCTCGAGCGACTGTTCGCCGCTGTCGGTTTGATACACGATCTTGTCTGCCGAACCCGGCTTGAACTGAACCGTGAAATTAGAGCACCGATAGGGAGCGGTGAACTTCAGCGTGCGGCCGTCGATGCGAGTTTCCGTGAGCTCTTTTGCCGCCCAGTAACGGGAGACTTCGCTCAGCTTCATCCAGATCAAATTTTCAAAGGCAGCCTTCAATCGACGGACGACTTCGCGGAAAACGTCAAAGCCCAGCTCGCGGCCATTGAAATGAATCCCGGTCCAGTGACAAACCATCAGCGCAGGCTCGCCTCGGCGAATCACATCCACCATTCGGCCTGAAGAAAGATCGGCGGTGATGAATCGGTCGGCTCCTTCGGGCGTTTGATTGTCCCAGCCACCCGTCCAGTCACCCGTGCAGCCTCGAACATGAACGACGCATTGTGGATCATTCGTCTTCAGGCCTCGAACGTTTTGCACCAGCGGCGCGACACTTGCCGTTCCTTCAGAGGACAGGTCGCGAAAGTAGTGTGGAATCTCCGCCTGGAAAACGTCGCGCACAGACTGAAAGGTTCCTTCGGCCAGCTGCGGACGTGCTTTGCTTGCGAAGCCTCCCGGCGTGGTCACCCCTTCGCAGGGAAGTCCAACATTCTTCAGGATGCTCAGTGCGTACGCCATGTACGATGCAAGTTCGTCTGTGGAGCGTCCGGTTGCCCAGTCCCAGTTCTCCATGAACTTCAGAGAAGCATCCTGATAGGGGTGACCCGTCGAAAGGTCGATCACTCGAGTATGAGTCACCATCTCAGGGTGAATATCCCAGTTCGGCAACATCAGATTTCGCACAAGGTCAATGCTCTGTTCCAGCTCCTTGCGAGTCCAGCCGGGCAGGATGCGATCGATTCGCCCGACACAGGCCGGGTAAGGCACAATGCTGTACTTCCCTTTGACGCCTTCTTCCGCACACCATTCACCAAACTTTCGAACAAACGAATCGGGAATTTCCTGCGGCCACTCGCGCCAGGGAAGTGACGCATGAGGAGAATTCGGTCCCAGTGCTTCGGCAAACTGAGGAACGGCGAAACGATTCAGGTTCACGAGGCACGTGGAATCGTCAATGATCAGTCCCACCGGAACACGATCGCAGGGATTCAGGATCGTGACTGTATCGTCCTGCTGCGGACGTTCGCCGACTTCCTGAGCCCTCAACAGCCCGGAAGCAGAAGCCACCGCAGCAGTCGCTGCCGCAAGCCATTGACGACGTCCCGTCCTGCGCTGCATGATTCGCTCCTTGATTGGTGAATGGCCAGCAAATTCATCTGAGGGTCGAAAGACGTTCGCAATCTCAGATCGTGTACTCGACCATCATCCCGCCGTGCCAGCGAATTTTCGAGCGATCAGCGCATCCAGTTCGCTCCTGAGCTTTGGCAGAATCTGATCGTACGGAAACGCGCCGAGTGCTTCACGGCCCCGCTTCAGGTTCACGTGCGTTGGTCCGCACCAGAGCCCAAGATCTGCGTCGTCGGTTTCTCCAGGCCCGTTGACCCGGCATCCCATGACGGCGATCGTAATTCGGTACTGCTCTGCGTAGCGAGTCATGTCGCGAACTTGTTCAGCCAGTTCCACAAACGCTTCGTTCTCCACGCGTGAACAGCTTGGGCAGCTGATGATGTTGAGTGTCTTCAGCCCGTAGTCCACAAAACTGCGAACACGGCCCGCGGCGATGTCGGCCAGAATCTGGCGCCCCGCAGCAATCTCTTCCGCCTTGCGATTGTTCGGGACCGTCAGTGACACACGAATCGTATCACCGATACCTCGGCTGATGAGCTGCTCAAACGCTACTCGAGTCTTAATGATCCCATCCGGCGGCATGCCAGCTTCGGTCACTCCAAGATGCAGCGGGACATCCGGACGTTTCTCGGCAAAGCGCCGATTCACCTCGATCACTTTCTCCGGATCAGAGTCCTTCAGAGAAACGCAATAACGGTGGAAACCAAGATCATCCAGAACCTGACAGTGTTCCCAGGCGCTGTCGAGCATCGGGGAAATCGAATCGTGCTCGTCGTACCGCGACTTCACGTCCGGGTCGACGGAACCGCAATTCACACCGACACGCATGGCACAGTCGTTCTCTTTCGCGACCTGCACCAGGTACTTCACTTTTTCCTGCCACGGTCGAGTTCGTTCGTGGTGGTACAGATGTCCCGGGTTGTACCGAATCTTGTCGACGTGCGGTGCAATGACTTCAGCCAGCCGATAGTTCTCCTGCAGGTCCACAGACAGGTTTCCTGTCACCTGCTTGCGAATCTCCATCAGGGCTTCAGCATCCTTCTGACTGTCGATCGCCACACGGACGACGTCAGCTCCTGCGGCGACAAGATCCTGGATCTGTTTGGCCGTTGCATCAATATCCTGAGTCTTGGTCGCCGTCATGCTCTGAACGGCAATCGGAGAGTCTGCTCCGATCGATGTGTTTCCAATGGCGACGCGACGAGTCGGATTGCGAACAATGTCCATAATCTGCTGCCCAGATTTCCTTACGAGGCTCTTGCACTGAAATCACTGCGATGCCATTTGGCTCGGTGGCTTCCCGGCACTCCATGAACGTTTCCCCGTCCCAAAGTCCGGTCCCCTGAGTACGCCTGGCGGATCGTAGTTGGAGGGGACGGAATCGCCAACTTTCAAAATTCCGATGTTCTGACCGCAGGAAATCGGCCAGATTCACCGGAAAACGAAGCAATGACCAACGTCGGTCCAGCGTCAGTTCCGCCCAGCATCGAAGCGGCAGTTAAAGACCTCGTTATTAGCGGAACGGCGCGAGCCGTCCGGTGAATTCGTGACGCTGGACTCACCGGAGGGCTCGCGCCCTGCCGCTAAGAAACACTCCTGCCAGCCCCGAAGAATCGCCGTACAATCGCTGGAATCGGAAGAATCGTTAGAAAACGAAAAATGCGTCTTGAGTCGTGTTGGCCGCGGTCGTAGCCTGTTCGCTTCTCACCTCTATCGCTCGAATGAACACGTTAGGAAGTTGGCTCAGCACGCTGAGCAAGTGCTTTTTGATGAGTGTTCGTGATGACTCAAAAACTCGTGATGTTGCTTTCCACGGAAGCAGGAAGCTCGCCTGCGGAGCTTCTGTTTGGCTCGACACCGCTTTTGTCGTGCCCGGAATTCCCCTTCGACGAAAACTCTTCGAGCCATCAATTATCGCTGGCCGAGATCGCGTTGAGAACCGAGCAACTCGCCGACTGTCATCGGCTGATGTCGCGCGCCCTGCGGTGCCTATCGAACGAGAGCCGTGCGCTGACAAGCCAGGAATGGCTTTTGCTTGCCGGGGTATCGCTTCTGAACGGCAACGTTGAATCCTGTGAGCACCAGTTGCAGATGGTAACACGAGGACTTCAGCACGTAAGCGACAGGCCAACTCGGGAACTGTTGCGGCAGCGAATTGTCGTGATCCGATCCGTGCTCGCTGGCATCGATTCCCCCGAAGCGGGTCTTGAAGAGTTACTCACAGTCTTCCGATTCCTCGGCACAACACGTTGCCACGAATTGTGCGAACAGGCCCTGCGTGTGCGGGAAATCTTGCTGAAGTGGAAAGGTGACGACGGCGACTACGAAGCGTCTGCACAGCGGCCTGCGAGCGACGCGACGTGGCACATTCAGCGTGGTGCGGACGTCGGCAATCCAGAATGGAATTGATGCGAGCCAGGCACGTGAAGAAGCGATTGAGGACAATCGCTCCACAAAGTGCCGTTACTGGCGGGATGTCGTGCTGGAGACCTGATACTTCGACACTTGATCTGCGAAGTACAGGTGATTGCGAATTCTCTGCGGCAATGAAGCGTCTTCAAGGTAGGCTGGCCAAAGGTGGCGATGGCCGATCGTCTTGGTGACATCCACTTCAGCAATCCGAGCACTTGTTCTGCCGAGTTCACTTCGATCACTGCTCGTGAAACCGCTTCGTCCCAGAGCACGGCTGGAACCGAGGCGACGAAGGGGATAGATCAGAAGTGCGGGATCCTGCTCATTGCGAAGATTCACGAGACAGTCGGCCGACCACATCGTGCGATCAAATCGTTCGCCAGGATTGAGCCAGTCATGATCGATTGCTGAGGCTGCAAAAACGACTCGGACATCGCGATCCACGCAACTGCGGCATCGCAGTGTGTGCCCTTCGACGGTTCCGCCTGCCGTCAAATGAAGGGCGGCCGCTATCACTCGAGTCCCGTGGCTATGCCCAACAAGGCTCACTGGACACTGATCAGGAATCGACTGAATCAACTGAGCGAGATAGAAGCCATTTCGGGAAGCCTGTCGTCCCAGCACCGCGACATCGATTGCCGGTGCGATTGACAGCTGTCGAAAGCTGGGCCACGTGAAATAGATCATTTGAAACGGCTGACCGCAGGATCCTCGCTGAAGCCATTGCCACGTCTTCCGCGATTCCGGCACGATGCTTGGCGAATCCATGAAGCTGCCATGTACGACGATGATCACCGGAACGTGAGGAGCCAGTGAACCAGACAACTCCTGAAGTGATGACGGTCGCACACCGTTACAGGCTTCGTATCTTCGGACGGATGCACAAAAACGCGGCAGTGACTCATCGAATGATTGCGGCGAACTTTCTGTTCCAACCAGCCAATAACCATCAACGACAGCATTCGGAGCGGCAACGGAGGGCCCGGGAACTGGCGGTACGGTCGGTGGAGTCACCGACTGTTCCGGCGCTGCCAGAGCTTCCGGCTCAGGGACAGGCGGCACGAGCAGTGGGCCGTCTGTCGTTTGCGAATTCACAACTGGGCAGGCAAATACGATCGCAAACAGTGCGAGCAGCGAGCAGAGGGTTGCAGAGATTGAGCTTCTGCCACTCATAACTCAGGGTCCGACAGCAGGCGACGAATTGACCCTTCCGTGAGATAAGTGAAGCTGCAGAATCCGATACGCCTGCAGCGAAACTCCATCGAGCCTGACAGCGTCACTCAGTATCAGGCTACCGCGTCAGTTTCGGCAGAAATCGCAGCAGAGTTCTGTGAAGAATGCTGGAATGAGATGTTCCCGGCGGATTGCCTCGGCGCCTGTGCGTCATTCCGATTGGGCAGCACTGGGGATCTTTAGCAAGATCCGCTACTTCCAATTTGAACTTCTTGCATGGAAGGAAAAGCAGCCGGACCGATCACCTCGCACGGCAAGCTACCGAGCAGGAAACTTAGGCATCGACCATCGCGTATGACGAAACCGTGCGCTTATCGACCTTCGCGAAGGCGATCGCCCAGGAAGTTGTCCAGTTCCGGAATGGCGTAGATCTTCTGGATGGTCTTATCGAGATCGTAGGCGACGCGGTGGAATTCAATGACTTCCCCGTCAAACGTTGCATACGACGACCGTGGGTCGTTGTTTCGAGGCTGCCCAACGGAGCCAACATTGACCATCACTTTGCCGGAGCCAAGTTTGTACTTGAATCCCATCTCTTCCGGAGCGAAGAACTCCAGCGTGTCCGTAAAGACGCCAGGAATGTGCGTGTGGCCCTGGAAGCAGGTCTTGTCGATCAATGCGAAGATCTTCTCCATCTTCACTTGATTGTAGATGTCATCCGGGAAGACATATTCGCTGAGCGGATTTCGAGCTGAACCGTGAACGTACATCGTTCGAGTGGCTTCATCACGATGGCGGCGAGTCAGCTCACCAAGGAAGTCCCAGCGCTTCTCGGCTTTCGGGCCAACACCGCGTTCAAGCACGGAACGAGTCCAGAAAATTGCTCGTTCGGCACCGGCATTGAAACCATCCGGGTCAAACAGCGCGGCCTGATCGTGGTTGCCCAGGAGACATACATCAAGGTCCATGACCAGATCAATGCACTCAGCAGGATTCGGGCCATAGCCCACAATGTCGCCGAGGCAGTAAATTTCGGTAATCCCTTTACCCTTGATGTCAGCCAAAACGGCCTGAAGGGCTTCGAGATTTCCGTGAATGTCGCTGATCAAGGCTCGCAAGAGTCTGGTCCTGTGTATCCGATGTCGTTCGGTGCTGAATGTCGGTCAATGGCCTGAGGTGCGGTGCAGAGTCTGGTTTTACGGAAAAATCCTTGCAATCGAAATCTTCCGAAACCTCTTCGGCATCTCCGCAATCCGGAAGTCAGGAATTCGCCCAGTGGACTGAGCGCCCACAGCGCAATGCACTGACTAAAACGTCGAACGGACTCCCCCTTCATCCACGGACAACTTCCGCATTTTCTGTGGTTAATGCCCGATTTTTCATCGCAACACCGCCACGACCGAACATTCGGTATCGGGAGAACGCCCGTGCCTCCGTAAGTCTAGGTCACACAATCCTGAACAACAAGTCCTGAGCGAAAGGTACCCGGCCCCTGAAAACGCCTTCTGTCGGACCAGTGTCTTCAGACTTTGTCGGCGCCGGAGGATTGGTTGCAGGAGGATGCCCGCTTAGATTCTGCCGCAATGGTTCACGAACCGCGTTTGCAAAAGAGCAAAGCATGAGAAGAGTTCTCCAGAGTCTGATTCTGCTGGTCGTGGGTCTGGCTGGCCCCGGGAGTGTCGCCGACGAGACCGAGCTGCTCATCATCCAGCATGGTGATCTGCCCATCATCATTTCCGCGCCGCACGGAGGAGCATTGGATTTGCCGGACGCAACTCCTCGCCAGGGCCACGGAAAGGAAACCGGGCCTGCCGGCTTCCGAACGACTCGCGATACCGGAACAGAAGAACTCGCACTGCTCGTTGTAAAAGCGATCGATGAGAAAATGGAGGGGGCTCCGTCCTGTGTGATTTCAAGAGTGCACCGAAAGTACGTCGACTTCAATCGGCCACCGGAGATCGGGACGGAGCATGCAGAAGCAAAAGAGATTCACGATCTCTACCATCAAACGCTCCGTGACACCGTCAACGAGATCCGAAAAAAGCATGGTCACGGACTGCTGCTTGATATTCACGGCCAGGGGCTTTCTGCCAGCACAGTCTATCGAGGCACGTCAAATGGCCTGACGGTCCAGGGGCTCACAAAACGCAGAGGCATGGAAGCTCTGACTGGCCAAGGAAGTCTTACGGGACTACTGCGTTCCAGTGGATGGCACGTCCATCCGGATCCATTAGACGGCAAAGAACAGGAGGGCTACACCGGCGGCTACATTGTCCGAACATACGGCAGTCACCGCGCTGATGGAATCGAGTGCATTCAGCTCGAGTTTGGCTCCGATTACCGAACAAAACAGAATCGCGTGCGAGTCGCCGAAGAACTGGCTCAGGCGATCGAAGAGTACTCTCAGGCGTATCTGCAGATTCCAAAGACCACAGAGGCCGCACGGTGAGAATGCAGAGTGTGCGACAATGGGCCATTGCGCTGCTGATTGTCGGTTTGGCATGGAGCATCATGGTGATGACTCATGAGGCTGGGCATCTTGTCGGCGGCTGGTGTGGAGGAGCGGTCGTGAAGGACTATGACCTGCGACCGTGGCGTCTGCCGTATTCGATGTTCGAACCGGATCCTCATCCACTGCTGACACTCTGGGCGGGGCCGCTGCTGGGCGTCACGGTCCCAATCGTACTCGCGCTGATGATTCAAAAGAGAATCGTCGCGATGGTGGCAAGCTTCTGCCTTGTGGCGAATGGCCTGTATCTGGCCGTCGGACTTCTGACCGATGATCGCTGGATCGATAGTCAGCGATTGCTTGAGCATGGATCGTCCACATGGCTGATCCTGATCTTCAGCCAGGCCTGTCTGGTTCCCGGATATCCGTGGCTTCGAAGTTCGTGGGTCGGTTACTTTCGAAATTCTCCGCGTTGAACGCTTTGGATCTTGTCCGTTTTTCCATGTCCCTTCTCCCATGGCGAGGGGAGAAGGTGGCCGACAGGCCGGAAGAGGGGTTTTCCCCTTTTTGTTTCGGTTATGAATCCTTCACAGCGCTGGCTGCCGGGTCGCCCATGACCGAGATTTGAAAGTTGCATCACTGAGCGCTGCGAAGATCCGGGCGAAGTCGCTGAGCGTCACGCAGATAGACGTGTTCAATTTCACGCGGGGAACGATCCGAATTAATGTGCAGCAGGATTCGAAGACAACGAGGCATCGAACCGGGAACGGGGATTTCCTGAGCACACAGCAGGGGAACGGAGTTCATTCCCATATGCCGCGCGGCTTCCGCCGGGAACGCAGAGACGAGGTCACCGGTAGTCGTGAAGACCGCGGAAATGACGTCATCGAAGTCTGTGATGTGATTTCGGCGCAGGATTTCTTCCATCAGCTCTCTGGCTGCTTCCCGAATCAATTCGGGCTTGTCTTCTGAAACTGTTGTAGCCCCTCGAACGCCTCGCACCGCCATCGCAGACTCCGTTTGCCCAGCGTCATTCAGCGGACTCGAATCGTCCGTACAAGCTCCCTGATGACTCCTGGAAGCCGCATTCTGATGAATTCGCAGCCTGTCGCAAGTTCTGCTTCAAGACCGGGAGTTTTCATCCCAAAGCGAGGATGATTGACAAAAAGGCGAGCGGGGCGACGTCAGACCTCCGGGAAAAAGACTCCCCCACCGGGTTCACCGGCTGACCCCCTGCCGCTCCGCAGGATCGCCTTTCGCTCTACGAAAAGCGCGTTGCAGATCGCTACTTGAGTGGAGCGACAGCCGACTTTGGCTGTGCAGCAGATATTGCACGGTGCCGTTCTCGCATCGCTTCCAGCAGTCGAAGCTTCTCCGCATACGGTAACGTGGCCAGCCGCGTTCGCAGCTTCTTCTTGCTATCCAGCACGGCTTTCGATTCCCACGATGTCATGACAGGTACCTATTTTGAACATATCCACCAATGACCTCATCATGTTCCATTTCGTTGACTAACGCGAGAGTCTCGGTGATCTTCATCAGAGCATCCCCTTCAAATCCTTCATCTCCCGCTGAACGTCCGCTTCGAGTTCGTCAAGTGTGTATTCGTAGAGATCGTCCATTTGATCTTCACCCGGCTCATGGCGAGCCAAATCCCACTGGAGTTTCGGCCGGTGCCCAGAGGACGCAAAGTGTCTCGCCTTTCGATGCAATCCGGGGCGTCGATCGGGGCGATGGCTTACGAGAGATCATTGCAGCAGATGATCGCCCAGCCACCGCGACTGGTTTCCTCGAGGTTGACGTAAATCGTCGGACTGTTCACCAGCGTTTTTGCCGTCGTTTTGACTTTGATATTCTACGGACGGCATCTGAAACGACAGGACATCAGGCTTGTGCCGTTCCCCAAAGAAGTCCGTCCACCAGAACGCAGGCAGAAACCGACCGGAGTCACGCGTTGAGTTTTTGAGTGCGCAAGTTGAAAGTGCGAAGGTTGAATGATGGAAGTGACGGATTATGCGTTCTTTCCGACTCGAGTCCTGACGCTCCAGTTTCCGGATACCGATGCACTCAATTCGGAACTGTGCGACTTGTTGGAACAGCGACCGGAGCTGGACGACCGATTCAATATGCATCCGGACGCGATGAACCTGTTGCGTCTGTCTGGCACTGTTCCGGCGATCGAGCGGCTTCGGTCCATGTTCATTGCCGGGGCGAAGAACTGGCTGGAGGCCGAAGGAATCATCGGGGTTGAAGGGCTCGATTGCCTGCTGTTCAGCAATCGCCTGGACCGAGGTGAGTTTACGATTGTGCATAATCATCCGGCAGATCTTGTCGGCATCTACTATGCTCGAACGGTCGAGCACCATCGAGCGCCGATCGATCCTGCTTCAGGCGACGACTATTTCGACGCGGGCGACGGATTGCTGGTGTTGCATGATCCACGGCTCAACGCAAACCTGACGGCTGTTTGTAACCGCGATCACGTGAAGGTGTTTCCTCGGCCAGGCCTGATGCTGATCTTTCCGGCCTACGTCTGGCATTCAGTCACACCACACCGCGGAGATTTTCATCGCATCGCGTACTCCATGAACTTCACGCTCCGCTGGCCTGCCGGGCCTGAGGAGTTTTGTTCGCTGAAGTAGTGGGTGTGATCGCTGAGACTGATTGCAGGTCCGGCATAAACAGGGAAGGCCCCCTCATCCGGCCTGTCGGCCACCTTCTCCCCTGGCGAGGGGAGAAGGAGCATCGGCGAACCTGCTGAAGATTCAACAAAATCCTTCACAGCATCGCCCGCCGTGGGACTTTACTTCTGCTGCGTTGGCTTAGTGGTGTGCTGATCGATCAGAATCGGATTGCCATCGGGATCTGTGATTGTCAGAAATGCCGGTCCCGTCGTTGTTTCATCGGCCGCGACATCCAGCTTGATGTCCTGCTTCTTCAGTTCCTGCTGAATCTCTCGCACATCCATGAACTCGGGCAGAGTATTGCAGTCACGATCCCAGCCCGGGTTGTACGTCAGCGTGTTCTTCGGAAACATGCCCTGATAAAGTCCGATCGTGCTGGTGCCGTTTTGCATGACGACGTACTTTCGCTTCACGTCGCCTCCACTTTGCCGGAACCCAAGCTTTTCGTAAAACGCCTTCGAGACGAAGACATCTTTCACTGCAAGACTGACAGAGAAATTTCCCAATTGCATTTTTGAATCCTTCGGAGAGTCCTTTTCGTCGCTGGCCAGCATGGAACTGACCGGTGAGAAGACAGTGGTGAGAAGAAATGTCAGCAGACACGGAACAACGTAACGCATCGTTCAGCTTTCCCGGGCGAATGCACGTATGGATCGAGTGAACCCGATTGACCGCAAAGTTCCTGGCCGCAGCGTTTGCAGCCGTTGTGCTGACAGGGTACCAGCAGGCGAAGAACACAACTTGACAGATCTTGCGATTCTCCATGAAAAAGTCTGAACGAAAAAAGGCGAGCTATGTTGAGCGCATTAACCGAGTGCTGGATGCCATCTACCGTGACCTGACGCAGCCGATGAAGCTTCAGGATCTTGCTGTCGTCGCGGACCTGTCTCCTTTTCATTTTCACCGTGTCTTTCAGGCGATGATCGGCGAAACTCCGGCTGATTTCATCAAGCGTCTGCGACTGGAGCGATCACTGCACCTGATGGCTCACGGAAAACAGAAATCACTGACCGCCGTCGCGCTGGATTGCGGGTTTTCCTGTTCTTCCGATTTCACTCGCAGCTTCAAAAAGCGTTACGGAGTTGCCCCCAGCAAGTTCGACCTGAAGGCATGGCAGACGAACCATGGCAACGAGATCAGTTCTGCAACCGAGTCGTCGCCGTTCCAGCTTCAACGTCCCTTACCTCGATCGAATCCCGATCAGTTTCGTGTCAACATTCGAAAGCTGCCTGCTCGCACTGTCGCGTACATCCGCGTTGATGATCCTTATCATGGTGATGCCGTCGTAAAGGCAGCCGAGCGTTTGGTGAAGTGGGCAGAAGCTCGTCAGCTCGCTGATGGACAATGGCTGGGCTATCAGTTTGAAAATCCCAAAGTGACCGCTCTGGAAGACTGCCGCTATTTCGTTGCGGTGGAAGTGGAACAACGCTTTGAACCGACAGATGAAGTTGGGAAGTATCGATTTCCGGAGATGCTCGTCGCTGAAGTTGCAATGAAGGGCGACATCTATCGCGAAATTCGTCTGTTCCAATGGCTATACGGAAGCTGGTTGCCACGCAGCAAGTATGTTCCTGCTGACCAGCCATCGTTTGAAGTGTGGAACGGAAGGCCCTTTGAACATGGCCTCCAGCATTTTGAACTCAGTATCCACCTGCCGATTCGGTAAGCAGGCGATCCCGTTTGTCGCAGACTCGTACGTCGAATACTCTGCCACCCCGATCAACCGGAAGTTAGCTCGCGGAGTTCATCATGTTTCGCCTATGGGTCGATGAAAAAGTCCTTGAAAGTGTGATGCCAATGTTAGATGGCGTCGCCGAGATCATTGGTCCTGGTGCTCCGCTGAGCGAACTGACGACGTGCGACGCGGCGCTGGATCCTGGTGTTCCCTGGACCGCGGAACGAATGGATCAGGCGGGTCGATTGAAGGTGCTGTCACGCATCGGCGTTGGGTATGACAACATCAATGTTCAGGCGGCGACTGAACGAGGCATCGTTGTTTGTTACACGCCCCACGGCCCAACAATTTCAACGGCTGAACATACGGTGGCTCTGATCTTTGCGGCGGCGAAGACCGTTGCGTATGCCGACCGTGATATTCGAGCCAGACGCTGGCATTCGCAGGTCACAACTCTCAAGGGAATGGAACTGCAGGGCAGGACTCTGGGCATCGTCGGAGCGGGTCGAATCGGCTGTCATGTGGCGAAAATCATGCAGGCCGTTGGCATGTCTGTCGTCGCATTCGATCCGGTTATGACTGATGAACGTGCCGCGAAGCTGGGAATCTCGAAGGCCGGCAGCCTGAATGAGCTGCTTGGCCAGTCGGATGTTGTGTCGCTTCACGCTCCCTCAAATGAATCGACTCGACATCTGATGAATCCGATCACGCTGAGCCAGATGAAGCGTGGGGCCATCTTGATTAATACGGCTCGCGGGGCGTTGGTTGATGAAGCGGCACTCACGGACGCCCTTCGGTCCGGACATCTTGCGGCGGCGGGGCTTGATGTGTTTCAGAAGGAGCCCATTCAAACCGACAACCCACTACTGTCCCTGGACAATGTGGTGTTCACCGATCACATCGCCAGCCATACATGGGCCGGTCATCATCGGCTGTATGAAATGGCGGTGCGTCATGTTCTACAGGTCATGCGAGGCGAAGACCCTGACAGCTTCCTGAACCCGCAAGTGGTACGTCGAGCATAGACAGAGCGGTGATAGTCTGTCGTCGCATCACAACCCTAAACGTCAGTGAGGGATCAAGCGGCCTCAAGGTCATCCATAGTGATCCCTCGCCTGACCAACGGGTTGGAAAGATCCCTTGCTGACGCAGCAGTGTGAGAGGATCCCTTGCTGACGCTGCGGGTTGAGATAGCGAACAGGCTGTGCTGACAGGCTATGGCCGACGACAGTTGCGCCGCTACGTCTCGTCAACGCCGTACTGCTTCAGTTTTCGATAGAGCGTTTTTCGATCAAGGCCCAGGACTTCGGCGGCTTGAGTGCGATTCTGATGGCACGCTTCGAACACATGAAGAAGGTAGCGACGTTCGACTTCTTCCAGCGTCATCAGTGCGGTTGGATCATCTCCGTGAAGAATGAGCTGCTTGGCGGAGTGACGGCGAATTTTCTCGGGCAGATCGTCGCGAGTCAGAACGGTCCCGGTGGACAGGGCGACGGCTCGCTCCATGACGTTTCGAAGTTCACGCACGTTGCCAGGCCAGGGATACGAAAGCAGTCGCTCGGCGGCACTTGTGTCAAAGCCCGTCACGGTCTTGCCAGCCGCAGTGGCGAATTGAGTCAGATAATGATGGGCGAGCAACAGAATGTCGTTTCCTCGCGATCGCAACGCGGGAAGTTCTATCTGAATGACGTTGATGCGGTAGAACAAGTCTTCCCGAAACTGTTGAGCTTCGATGGCGGTATCCAGGTCTCTGTTCGTCGCGGAAACCAGCCTGACATCAATCGCCACTTCCTGATCGCTTCCCACCGGACGCACGCAACGCTCTTCAAGGGCTCTTAACAGCTTGGCCTGCATCGAGAGCGGCAGTTCACCGATCTCGTCAAGGAACAGAGTACCTCCGTGTGCGTTGACGAACAGGCCAGTTCGCTCCTGCCGAGCATCCGTGAAGGCTCCTTTGCGATGGCCGAACAATTCGCTTTCCAAAAGAGCTTCAGGAATCGCGCTGCAATTCACGGCGACAAACGGACCACTCGCCCGGCGACTTCTTCGATGGATCGACCGCGCGACAAGTTCCTTGCCTGTCCCGCTTTCTCCCGTGATCAGCACGGACGAATCAGTCGGTGCGATCTGTGTTAGCTGGCCGTACAGCTTCAGCATCGCTGGACTTTCACCCACAATCTCACCGAACGAAGTGCGATGGTCGATTGTTTCCGAAAGCTGTCGAACCTCCTTTTGTAAGCGACGCTGCTTCAGAGCACGCTCCAGGGCTGCGGCGAGCAAATCCATTTCGACCGGCTTGGTGATGAAGTCATACGCTCCCGCGCGCAGAGCAGCCACGGCGGTTTCGATCGATCCAAATGCCGTCATCACGATCACGGGAATTTCCGGACGCTCTTCGTTGATCTGTCGACACAGGTCGATGCCTCCGGTGCCGGGCATTCGAACGTCGGTGAGCACGACGTCAACATCATGCTGCTGCAACTGTTCCCATGCGGCTGCGGCAGAGGTCACTGCGATGGGGGCATAGCCACGCAGCTTGAGATCCGCTTCCAGCAGTTCACACATGCTGCGCTGGTCGTCGACAATCAGGATGGTGTCAGTCATGTGGAGGACTCCGTTGGCAGATAGATTCGAAATGTGGTCCCGTTTCCTGGCTGACTCTCTGCTTCGATGTGCCCTCCATGTTCCTGCACGATCCCCAGCGCGATGGAAAGTCCGAGCCCTGTGCCTTCACCAACGTCTTTGGTTGTGAAGAACGGGTCGAAGATCTGTTGTAGAGTCTCTTCGGGAATACCGGGACCGGTGTCCGTTACACGAATGCAGGCCATGGAACGATCTTGGGCTGTCT
Organism: Planctomycetaceae bacterium; assembly: GCA_016795145.1. Lineage (GTDB taxonomy): Bacteria > Planctomycetota > Planctomycetia > Planctomycetales > Planctomycetaceae > SXXK01. Next base: position 10,921 of record JAEUII010000471.1, on the reverse strand, counting down.
CGCTCTGCTCGTTCGTCATCGTTGTTGAAATTGTGATTTGTCCGCCGCCGGGCATCGCCTGGATGGCGTTCATGACAATGTTCGTCAGCACCTGCTGAATTTGGCTGGCGTCAATCATTGCGCTGACCGGAGTGTCTGGCGTGCGAACATCAAGCTGCACGTGATTCCTTTCTGCAAGTGTTTGCACGAGTTCCACGGTTTTGCCGATCACCTGATCCAGATCGGTCCGAGCAGGCTCCGGCTGCCGAAGTCGCGCGAACGCGAGCAACTGCCGAACAATGTCCGCAATGTGATCGGTCTCATCCTTGATCGCCCTAGCGCTGTCGCGAGTTTGGTCGTCGGAGAGTTTTCCGGAAGCGATCAGAGCGGCTCGGCCACCGATCACATTCAGCGGTGTTCCCAGTTCGTGAGCGACGCCAGCCGCAAGATGGCCGACGGTCTTCAATCGATCCGCGTGCCTCAGCTGTTCAATCGCCTGAATGCGGCGAGTCGTTTCCTGTTCGATGGAGTTTCGCTGTTCGATCAGACGATCGCACATCTGATTCAGCGACGTTGCGAGCGTTCCCAGTTCATCATTCTGAGCGAGGTGAATTGGCGCAGTGAAATCGCCTCGCCCAATTCGCTCTGCCTTTTCCATCAGGACTCCAAGTGGCCGGCCGATCCACAACAAGCCCGTGAGATACGCCACAATGATCAGGACCAGACTGATCACACCAATCATTGCCAGCGAAATGACGATGATCTGTCTCGTCTGTCGTTCAAGCTGGCTAAGCGACGCTTCGAACTCGATTGCGCCGATCACGCGTCCTTCGACCAGTAGCGGAACATAGGTGTAGAGCTGCCGTTCTCCGTCCGGTTCGGTCTGAATGATCGATTGAGTTTCTGCATCGGCGTCCGACGGCCACAGTTCGGGAGGAAGAAGCGGCAGCAGGTCGGGCCCCGCGTTTCGTTCAAACTGAACCCAGCGAACATCAATGCCAAGTGTTTTCGCCGGACCTTCATCACTGAGGAATCTCAGCACTCCTGCTCGTCCGTTCGATTTCCACGCATCAATCAGCACTGCGCTGAACGCGCGGCTGATGCGTTCGGCGGTTTCCTGCTGTTGAAGTTCAAACTCCAGCTCGATGTTTTTGACCAGCAGTGCTCCCGCGGCAATCGTCAGCAGGACGACGCTCACCAGTGATGCGCCGATGATACGAGTTGCCAGTTTCAAAGGGACCTCCACAACTACGGTCAGGCGTTAGAGCTTTTTCTGCTTCACCCGTTGCAGATGTGAGCTAAAGCCACGTTGTGAAGGATAACGGCCGTTCATCGTGTCCGCATGCACAAATCTGAGTTCCCTATTCTGGAGTCATTCGACAGAACCAGTTCGTCGGCCGCCTTCGCGGGGCACGATTCCTCACTGGGGCATTCTGCCCCACGATGAAAGTCACACGGGTCTGTAGAAGCTCGGTCATCACAACCCGTTGCGTCAGCGAGGGATCACCGTGAATTTCCTGCGATGTTGATCCCTCATTGACGTGTCGGGTTGTGAAACGCAAACTGACAACAGGCTGATTATGGTTCCGTATGACTCACTGGCACGCGTCTTGCATTCATGACAGTCAACACAGCTCGAATCGGATCGAGCAACAATCGGTGGATCGAAGTTGCGATTCACCCTCACGAAAGGAGAATATCATGAACGCAAAATTCAATTGGTCCCGTTGGGTTGCAGGACTTGGGCTCGCTGGTGCAATGGCCGCCAGTGCTGTTTCGATGCATGCTGGCGATACGGGAGTTGATACCAAATCACCTGGACCAGCACCTTTAAGTACCGCAGAAGCAGCGCAGGCCGTCGCTTCGGCAAAAGGACTGTCCGCAGCGTTTCGGGTTGCCGCGGATCGAGTCCTTCCGTCTGTGGTGATGATTGAGACGAAAGTCACAAGCCAGTCTGCCATACCGGAACAGCCGATGGCACGACAGAACCCACTCGACGGGAAGAACCCCTTTGAAGGAACACCCTTCGAAGACTTCTTCAGAAACGGACCGATGGGACAGGGCTTCAAGTACGAGCAGGTTCCTCAGCCCGATGCGGCTCAGGTCGGAATCGGATCCGGTGTCATCATCGACACTTCAGGTTTGATCATGACGAACAGCCACGTTGTCGCAGGCGGAAAGAACGCTGCTGTCACCGTTCGACTGAACGATGGTCGCGAGTTCAAAGCCGCCAATGTTTGGGCTGACCCGAAAACGGACATTGCCATCATTCAAATCAAAGCCGATGGTCTGACGGCGGCGAAGATTGGCAACAGTGATCATGTGGCTGTCGGTGACTGGGTGCTGGCTCTTGGTCAGCCATTCGGACTGGAAGGGACTGTCACCGCGGGAATCGTGAGTGCGACGCATCGAGGTGTCGGGATTGCGGATCGCGAGAACTTTCTTCAGACCGATGCAGCAATCAATCCAGGGAACAGCGGCGGACCGCTGGTGAATCTCGATGGTGAAATCGTCGGGATCAACACGGCCATATCATCTCGAAGCGGAGGCAACGAAGGTATTGGTTTCGCTGTCCCGATCAACATGGCGAACTGGGTTGGGCAGCAGCTGGCACACGGCGGTGTCGTTCGTCGAGCTTACCTGGGTGTCGGAATTCAGTCCGTCAATGCGACGGTCGCCGATCAGTTCCAGATCAAGCCGAACGAAGGTGTTGTTGTGACAGAAGTCCGTGCTGGAACGCCGGCAGCGAAAGCCGGAATACAGACGGGCGATGTCATCACGACCTTTGCCGGAACGAAGATCTCGAATCCTCGCGACTTGCAGCTGACAGTCGAACAGGCCGCGGTGGGACAGTCTCATTCGATGACGATTGTGCGTGACGGCAGGACGATGACGCTGTCGTTCACTCCGGAAGAGCAGCCTGCTGACTTCGGGAGTGTTTCGAGGAGTGATGAATCTGCACAGTCGCCGGCCACGTCCTCGTTCAGTTCTCTCGGCCTGGAGCTTGCAGACCTCAACAGTTCTGTCGCAAAGCAGCTCAACATGGAAGGTGTTGAAGGTGTCGTGATTACGGAAGTGAAGCCGGAAGGACTGGCCGCCGAAGCCGGGCTCTCTGAAGGCATGGTGGTCACGTCAATCAACCGAACTCCCGTGAAGACCCTCAAGGACTGTGAGGAGATTCTGCAGAAGGCTGATGTAAATCATGGAGTCTTGCTGCTGGTGAAGACCAGTGAAGGCTCACGGTTTGTTGCCCTCCGCAAAAGTTGATCAGACTCAAAACCTTGGGTGATTTTTTTCTGTAGGCACTCTTTCGAAGGACGCTCAGTCATGTGGTTCGCATACGTCAAAACTCTGGGGCTGACTGCAGTTCAGGGACTTCTGTCAGTCGATTCAGTTCCTCATCCGGAAAAGCCAGAACCTGCGGCGAATAAGCCATCTGTGGTCGCCACAGCGAATCTCGACGTACCAATCACGGCTTATGAACTTCACTACGGTATCGTACGACGAAGTTCAAACGCAGCGAATCCGACATCGTGATTTTTCACTGTGCAGATTCACCAACTGAAGACTGTCCACGGCAATAGAAATCCAATCCCCGTAACGGCAAGGGCATCAAAGGACACGTTCCTTTGGTGCCCTTGTTCGTTATTTTGCTTTCGTGAGCTCAGCACTATTCCGTTGGAACCACGGATCGCTCAATCGAAACGCGAGATCAGCGTTCCCAGCGATAGGCGTTCTTTGCGTTCTCGGAGAAGAACTTTCTTGCGGCGGTTTCTCCCTTCGCGAGGAAGAATTCCCGCACGATCTTCACGATCGTCTCCAGGGACGCACCGCGGTCAGACACTGGCCAGTTGCTGCCAAAGATCAGTCGGTCTTCGCCGAAGGTTTTCCAGAGTCCATTCAACACCGGAGCATAGTAGGTCAGCAAGTCTGGAGCTGGCTTCGCCTGAGTCTGCTCGACAAGCGCGGACACTTTGCAGAACACGTTGGAGTGCTTTGCGGCGTTCTGCATTCCTTCGATCCAGGCCTGAGGTGGTTCTTTGCCATCGATCGGGAGATTGCCGATGTGATTGATCACGATGCGAAGCTTTGGAACCAGAGCCGCCAGTCTGGCGACAAGTTGAGGCGTGTCGGGACCTCCGTTCACATCCAGCTCGAGATCATGTTCCGCAAGCAGCCTGCAATGCTCAATGAGTTTCCCGCCGGCCTTAAGTCCCTTTGTGATTTCGCCGCTTCCAATCCGAATGCCTCGATAGCGAGGATTCTTGGCGAAGCGATTTAAGTGATCTGAAAAGGTGTCTGCAGCAATATCGATGTGTCCAACGATTCCAAGGACGTATGGATCGCGTGCTGCGAGGTCCAGTAGCCACTGATTGTCTTCCACCCACGGACTCGCTTCGACCACAACCGTCCCGACAATGCCAAGCGGATTCGCCAGCTTTCGGAAGTCGTCGGGCAACACGGTTCGATAAAGACTCTTGTCGTCTTTGCCAGGCCAGGGCACTCCCTGTGGACGACTGGGGTCATAAAAATGAGTATGGCAATCGATGATCGGTATCGCAGGCTGATCCTGATCGGCGTGAACAGAACCAGTCAGCCATGCAGTGGCTGCCACGGCAGCTCCCGCAAGCGATTCGCGACGAGTCATTCCTCGCGAGATGCCGCGAACGTTCACTGACGAGCCAGTACCAGGTACGAGGCGTGGCCCAGGAGTTATCGCAAGAGTTCCATTCTCTGACTGCTGTTTCGTACGTCGCTTCAAATGTCGCATGATGAAAGCCCTCAAGACCGGGAGTCTGACTTTTCGGTTGGAAGGGCAGCAGAATCGCGATGAAATCGAAGTCCGACCAGGCCACACGTGAACTCGGCTGCCTTGTAAAACCCAAAAGCCACGGTGGCGAGCGGAATCGCAATCAGAATCGCAGGGCCGCCGCCAGACACACGGATTCCCAGATAACGAGCCATCGGGTCGAACAGATAAAACGCCACCGCGCCGGCCAGAATCATGCCGATCGCGATGATCCCAAAGAACCAGCCGATCACCGTGAGGTCGCGAAGTTCCGCACCGCGCTGCAGAAGCGGCTTGTGTTCAGGAGGTGTCCTGTTCATCGAATTCGTTCCACGAAGCTGTCCCGATAAGATTGAGATGCCGCCCGTCCGCCGAAATCTACTTCCAGTCTTTCTTCAGGTATCGCCGCAATTGACTTACGATTGTCGTCGGTCTCGATCGATTTGACGTGCGATCAGGTTCCTGAGATGTTTGAAGGACGATGCCGTGAGCATATGTGAATCTCAATCGTTCACAGCATTCTCTGCAAAGGAACGAGGACATTGTCATGGCAGATTTTCGTGAATACTCTGAATACAAGCCGTGCACGGATGATGAGTCTTGCCGGCGATCGGTCGAGTTCCTGGACACCATGAAGACTCGGCGAACGGTCCGGCAGTTTTCGAGTCGACCGGTTCCGGGTCAGGTCCTGGAGAACTGCCTCCGAGTTGCCGTCAACGCACCAAGCGGAGCCAACCAGCAGCCATGGACGTTCGTTGTGGTCGAAGAGTCTGCAGTTCGCCGGCGACTTCGTGAAGCGGCGGAAGAAGAGGAACGGCAATTCTATGAGCATCGGGCTCCGCAGGAATGGCTCAACGCGGTCGAGCCGTTTGGGACAGATTCCTCCAAGCCGTTTCTGGAAGAAGCCCCAGTCGTGATCGTCGTTTTCTCACAGTCGTGGCGAGCAATGCCAGATGGTTCGAAAGGCAAGCACTACTATGTCGCCGAGTCAGTCGGTATTGCCACCGGATTCCTGATTACTGCGATGCACGTTGCTGGCCTTGCGACACTGACTCATACACCAAGTCCAATGGCATTTCTGAATCAAATCCTCGGACGCCCGGAAAACGAACGGCCCTATCTCATTCTGGTCGCGGGTTATCCGATGGATCACTGCAGAATCCCGGTGATTGAAAAGAAGGACTTTGGCGAAGTTGTCGTCCGATTGTGACTCCTGCGCAAAGCGAGAATCAACAAGGCGATTCCGAATTCGATCGGTCAGAGGCCTCATTCCAGAATGGCCGATCGGCACTCGCAAGGTTGCTACTGATGCAGATCCCGAGCGCTCAGTTGTGCTTCCAACTCTGCAATCCGCGTCTGAAGTGCTTCGATGACAGGAGCGACCTGCGTCTGTGAAAATCGTTTGTGAATGTGTTGCGGGCAGTTCACGTCCCACGCTTCAATCTCAAACAGAATGGCTCGTTCTACTTTTCCCGGGTAAGACGGATCACGAAGATGTTCAAGCAAGCTGGGATCGTCATCAACCACACGTGCCTTGCCCCAGAGTTTGATGCGACGGCTGCGTGCATAGTCCATCAGGAAGATGAACGCCTTTGGATTCTCTGACAGATTGCCCAGAGTGATGTACTGCCGATTTCCGCCGAAGTCGGCGAATCCCAGAGTCCTGTCGTCGACCTTTTTCAGGAATCCCGCCGTTCCACCTCGGTACTGAATGTAGGGCTGCCCTTCGGCATTGGACGTCCCCAGATAGAACATATCGAGTTCCAAAAGAAACGATTCCAGTTGTGGTGTCACGGTCGTCTCCCAGCTGCCTCCCTGTTCCATTCGAGCGTAACCGGCCCGTGAACCCTTTGCAGTTTGGATCGTCTTGACTGCAGTTGTGAAAGCAATGTCACTTGAGAAAGTACGCATGGTGTCAGTCTCCGAGAATACTTTGATCTACAAACAACCGTCGCTGAAAGTTTATGACTTCATCGACGAGTGGTGCTCTCAGCATCATCCCCCGGTCGTGATCCCGGGGCCGACCAGTGGAATTTTCGATCTGCCTCTCTTATTGCGACGTCATTGATGCTGGCTTCACGCCGTTTCATCAGTCCGTCCGCCGCGAACTCCCACAACTCGACTCCGTACGCACGAAACCACTGCCCTTCTCCATTGTGGTATTCGTATTCGAAACGAACGCCAATGCGATTGTCGCTGAAACACCACAGAGATTTCTGCAGGCGATAGTCGAGTTCTCGTTCCCACTTCCGTTTCAGGAACTGCCGTATCTGCTCGCGACCGCGAAGAAACTGATCTCGGTTCCGCCATTCCGAATCCTGTGAGTATCCCAGTGACACTCGCTCCGCATCTCGGCTGTTCCATGCATCTTCAGCGGCACGCACTCTGGCAACGGCGGACTCGCGCGTGAACGGTGGTTGAATGACTGTCATGAAATGCTCCTGGTCGGACAGTAGGGAGAGAAACGAAGGGTGCCTCGAATGTGAGGCACCCAGTCTGAGTTGGTCTTGGCGATTGCCTGGAGATCCTGCTCTCACTCAGGCGGTAGCCAAAGTTGCTTCCAATGGCTCGACCGCAGGAATATCGAGCGTTGTGTCGGCGACGTTATTGAGAAAGTTGGTGAAGCACCCGAGCACGACACTCGCAACAATCTCAACGATTTCAGAGTCTCCGAATCCCGCAGCACGCACCGACTTCAGTTGTTGAGTACTGACCTTACCGCGTGTTTCCAGGACATCATGAGCAAACGCCAGGGCGGCCTTGGTGCGGAGGTCTTCCGAGTTGCCAGAGCGACCAGAGAGAATATCGGCGGCCGACAATCCGGCTGAAGGAGCAACCGCGCTCAGAATCGATGTGCAGTACTGACAGGAGTTGGTTTCGCTGGTGATGAGCTTCACCTGATTGTGAAGCTTTGCGCCAATACGGACGGAACCCATGGCGGAACTGAACGCGAGGAAACTCTCGAGAACGGCAGTCGAATTTGCCATCACTCTCGCGGTGTTCGGAATGACGCCGAAGGCCTGCTGAACCGTATCGAGAAGCTCCTTTGTACGGCCCTGTGCGAATTGCGGATCGACGGAATTAAGACGTTGCATGATCAGACTCCAATGTTCTGTAAGGACACTTGGCCTCGGATTGAGCAACAGGCTCAACTCCGATTAGCCGTGATGTTTCGACATAAATCACTTCCTGTGCCAAATCAGATGAATCGATGTAAGTCGTGAACGCTGTGTGTTTTGCGTCGATACTTGTTGTTTGTGTTTCGAGACGAAATTTCGTTGATTTATGAAATATCGTTGCTGGTTGGCGAGTTTTCGTCACAATGCCACGTATGAGTGATCCTGCCATACCCCACAGAATTGTTGATGACCCAAAGCGTCTCCTTCTGGAACTCGCGACGCTGCATCAGCTCAGCGACTTGCTGCCTCTGGCGGTCCAGAGAATGGCGCAATCGCCATCTGTCGCTCTGGTTCGCATTTGGCTGACGCAAGCACCTCTATCAGGCGATTGTTCCCAGTGCCGTTTTGCTTCGGAGTGCCCAAGTCGCGAACGATGCCTGCACCTCATGGCAAGTTCGGGTCGATCGGTGATCGACTCGAACGAATATTGGCAACGACTGGACGGAGCCTTTCGACGCTTTCCAATCGGTGTCCGCAAAGTGGGTCAGATCGCTGCCACTGGAAGGTCTCTGGAAGTAGCGGATGTTCAGCGAGATCAAACGTGGATTGCTGCGCCTGACTGGATCACTCAGGAAGGCATCTCATCATTTGTCGGCCATCCTCTTCTGCATCGAGGTCAGGTCCTTGGAGTGCTTGGAGTGTTCGCGCGGCAGCATCCGAGTGACTCCTGCTTTGAATGGCTGCGGATGATTGCCGATCATCTTGCGGCCGCAATTGCCAATGCTCACGCCGTCGAAGAGATCGAGTCGCTCCGAAAACGCCTGGAGAATGAAAACGAGTATCTGCGTGAGGAAGTGCAACAGGCGGCTGCATTCGGAGACCTGATTGGTCAATCACCGGCACTTCAGGCGATCACTCGTCAAATTGAACTCGTTGCTCCGACCAATTCCTCCGTGCTGATCTCGGGTGAAAGCGGTACTGGAAAAGAAGTCGTCGCTCGCGAAATTCATCGACGCAGCAAGCGAGTTGATCAGCCTCTAATCAAAGTGAATTGTGCCGCGATCCCACGTGAACTTTACGAGAGTGAATTTTTCGGGCATGCGAAGGGCGCATTCACCGGAGCGTTGCGCGACCGAGCGGGGCGGTTTGAACTGGCCAATGGCGGCACGCTGTTTCTGGATGAGATTGGAGAGATTCCGCTGGACCTGCAGGCAAAGTTGTTGCGAGTTCTGCAGGAAGGAGAGATCGAGAGGATTGGGGAGGAACGTACTCGCAAGACGGACGTCCGCATTATCGCAGCGACGAATCGGAACCTGAAGGCGGAGGCTGATGCCGGACGATTTCGACAGGACCTGTACTATCGGCTGAGCGTCTTTCCGATGGAACTTCCACCACTCAGAAAACGACCTGAGGACATTCGGCTTCTGGCGGAACAATTCCTTCAGCGATTTGCTAGGCAGCTCGGGCGTTCCGGCCTGAAGCTGACTCAGGGAAACTTGGTTGACCTGCAGCGCTATGACTGGCCGGGGAATGTTCGCGAACTGCAGCATGCCATTGAACGAGCCTGTATCATTGCGACCGATGGTCGTCTGCGTTTCGACTTTCCTCAGTCGCCCGCAAAGGAACGGGCCAAAGAGTTGAAAGCCGCACAGCCTCGGAGCATTTTGACTGAGGAGGAGCTGCGAACGCTGGAAGCTGAAAACATCCGCGCGGCACTGTCTGAATGTGGCGGCAAAATCTATGGCCCAAACGGTGCCGCCGCACTATTGCGCGTGAAGCCCACCACTTTGAATTCACGTATCAAAGCCCTGGGTGTCAAAAGTGTGTCGAATCAGTCGAAGGTGGAGTAGTCCATGTCGATGACATTCGACATGGTTCAAGCTCCTTCAGTCCCTGATAGAATCGGCGGCGCAGGTGGCTTCTGCAATTGTGCGATTCAGATTCTTGAGGCGTCCTATGATCTCGGGCATTGCCAGTGTCGTCGCTGTATTACTTTCATGCCTGCCATTGGCTGGGTCAGAGCCCATTGATGAGACGAACGGTTCCGTGACAGATGTCGCTGAATTGGTCTGTGATGAGTCGTTTGAACCGATCCTGCTGAGCGGGCGAGTCGTGTTCGAATCCGGGGAGCCAGCAGTTGGCAGTGTTGTTTCCATCGAACTGAGAAAGCGCGGATCAACAGAACGACAGACTGCCAGGATTGTCACCAGCGACGATGGACGATTCAGGGCCCGCATTCGAGTCGAACCAGAGATTCTCGTGGCAACACCGATCCTTGCTGAAAGCGCTGATGGTCAGCTGGCGGGAATGTTTGGCTTCGCTTCGAACAGGGACATTGGACGACAGGAAAGAGTTGAGATTCGACTCGCGAACTTCCGCAAACTCAGCGTTCTTGTGACCGACAATTCAGGCGCAGGGATTCAAGGTGCTCGTGTTGCCGTGTGCACCGGATTGCCTTTCTACACCAAAGCCGGATCCACCAACTCAGATGGCGTTGCCACCATTCAGGTTCCTGCAAATTGTCGGATCGAGCAAGTGGTCGCGTGGAGTGATGCACAAGGATTGGATTATCGCTTGCTCCAGCCGAGCCCGGACGAGAACGTTGCAGGGAATGTGCCGCCAGCAGACTTGTTTCCCACCAATCAACTGACGCTGAAGCTCGAAGGAGCAGTGCCAGTCTCGTTCAAAGTCGTCGATCAACAGGGCCAGCCCCTGGTCGGCGCTATGGTTCGTCCGTGGCTTTTGCGAAGGGACTCTGCTTCTGGATTTCTTAACTGCAGCGGGTTCGGAAGTGAACTGACGACTCTTACAGATGCCCAGGGGACGACAGAGTTTCCGTGGTTTCCTGCATGGCAAAAACAAAATGTCGTGGTCTGGCCAAGTCATCCAGGTTTTGTGCGCAAGCGAGTTGTGTTTCAGCCAGACGATGTGACCGGAGTGCAGGAGATTGTTCTCACACGGCTTGTTCCAATTCGAGGAACAGTCCGGTATGCCGATGGTAAGCCCGCGAAAAACATCAGGCTCACCGCTGATG
>JAEUII010000384.1 GCA_016795145.1 Planctomycetaceae bacterium | reverse complement strand
CCATTTGCGTTCAGTCACGGTTTCTGAGTCCTGTGGCGTGGTGGTACGCCGAAGTAAGGGAAGTTGTACCGGCCGGTTGACACCGGCCGCTCGCCTGTTTTTCGCATGACTCGATTCAGGTGCATGGCACCTTGAATCCCCAGCGGGCCCAGTTCGCATGCACCGAGTTGCGTCCTCACGGAATCATGCTGCAGAAGAGTGACACGGAGAACCGACGTGCAGCCACTCGCTTCTATTTTCTGTCCACCATCTTTTGTCAGATTGATGCTCCATTTGCGTTCATTCGCGGGTTCTGAATCCGGTGGCGTGGTGGTACGTCGATGTGAGCGGCGTTGTACCGGCCGGTTGACACCGGCCGCTCGCCTTATCTCGCATCTTCAATCACGAGGCATCATGAGGTCGGTGTTGCCGATCCAGCCGGCGAAGTAGGGCGGGCGGGTTGAGGCTTCGCGCAGCATGATGAGGAACGGTTTATCGAAGATGAATGTTCGAGTTCCCGGTGTGTATTCATAGCTTCCGTTTTCTCCGACCACTTCGGCTTCGCTGTGAATCACCGCACCGCGTTCGTCGAGTCGAAACTGGAGCACCTGCCGGGCCTCCTCAACCCGAGTGCCTGCCTTCTGATCGGGGTGATTCAGCTGGTCCTTGAAATCGCCAAAGACACTCAGTTCCAGAGTAGGAATCACGAGATCTTCTTCCGGCACGACTTCTCTCGCTGCTGGCGAAAGTCGTGAGTCACGGATGCGGTTCGTGACGTCTTCAATTCCTTCACTTAGCGTCTTCGGCTGCGGGATCTTGGCGAGGATCAGATCTTCGTAGTTCAGATTTGTGATCGAGATCACAAAGTTGTCCGGTGAGGTGTAGTCGTGGACGCGGACCTGAGCCAGTGCAAAACGCCAGTCCGTCCAGTGTGATGTGACACCAAACGATTTGACCTTGTGAACTCCCTTTGTGTCATGAAAACTCAACGGAAGGTGAAAGGAATCGAACACGGCCGAGAATGCCAGGTGCTTCTTCAACGAACATGTGACTTTGGGTACGGAGGCGTCCACTTCAATCGAGAGATCTTTCGCAGAGATGTCTTTGGACGTGAATGCGGAATCGACAAGTTTGCGTCCAAGCTCAGTGAAGTTCGCCTGTGGCAGAACCTTCACGTATTGCTGCCATGCCAATGCAAGCGTCGGACAATAGAGAAGACTCTCGTCCGGTCTGACTTCCACGTCGATCGTCGGCCACAGCCGTGTCCCCGGGAGTTGGCTGCTATCCACGGCCGTTCCGAAGTTCTGGCTTTCACCCACCATCTGGTTGATTGCATCCGGCCCGCCAACGAGGGGACGTCCGCCGTTTGGTGTCAGCACCATTCGAAGGACCGAGTCATCAATTTCCCCTGAGACTGTCCGAACACTTCCATCAGCGAACAACATGTTTGTTGATCGGGAGCCCGAGCCAGCAACGTGCTTCAGGTCAATGCGAAACTGGCTCATGACATCGGCATAGTCGATATCCTCCGGCCGTGTCCATTCTGTCGCCCGGCCATGCAAGTCGACGAGCATCGCGGTGTTACTCGTGCCATCGGTGAAGTTCATGTACCGACTAGGCATTTCAAAAGGCCACGCCGTTTGAGCGCCCAGAATGGCGAGGTAGCTCGTATTGGTCGTGGATGTGACTTCCGGGCAGGCGAATTCTGCAGGGCGAGATTTCAGCAGCGTTTGATTCGCAGGATTATCCCACGGCAGAGCGAAGTCGTACGTGTCATAGGAAGCCTGATGATCCATCCACGGCAACATCGCGACTCGCCAGCTGTGAGGTGGCTGACTGGCTGAACGCGCCGCTGGAAAGTGTCCATTGCTGGCATGATACGCCTGCAAGCCAAGTCCAATCGTTTTCAGGTTGGCTTTACATTGAGTCAATGAACGCTGTGGCTGAGTGACCATCAGCCAGATCATGAAGAGTCCCGAACCAGCCAGCGCCGCGACCAGCGTCCAGACAACTTTCCTGAGCATGGAGGGATCTCCCGTTTGTGTCGTTCAGAGCTTAGTCTTCAGCGACTGTCAGAGCATCGGAGTCTCCGCTTTTGTCTACTGATTTGTTGCTAGTACCGAGTTCGCATACACCTGCGTCGCAACCGCACGGATGTATGCTGCAGAACAGTGACTCAGAAGACCGACGTCCAGCCGCTCGCTGTTATTTTCTGTCCACCATCTTTTGTCAGACTGCTGCTCCATTTGAGTTCATTCGCGGGTTCTGAATCCGAGGGCGTGGTGGTACGCCGAAGTAAGGGGAGTTGTACCGGCCGGTTGACACTGGCCGCTCGGCTGTTTCTCGCATGCCGGATAGCCAATCATCCTCACTTAAGATTGCCAGATTCGCGGGCACTGCCACAATGCACGATCGCTGCATTCTGACGTCGACCACGCAACGATATGAATGCTCCCCGATCCATCAGGTTCAGAACGCAGCGTTTGACTTCTGTTCTCGATGAGGTTTCCTGCCGGAGTCTGTTCGGTGACACGAATTGCCATCGTTCGCATGAGTGCGATCTTCATGATGTTCCTGGGAAATGCCGTAGGGTTGCGCTGCCAGGCAGTAGAACAGCCCAACGTGATTTTCATCCTGTGCGATGACCTCGGCTGGCGCGATGTGGGCTGCTTTGGAAGCACGTATCACCAGACGCCGAACATTGATCAGCTGGCCGCGCGGGGGATCCGGCTGACTCAGGCCTATGCGGCCAGTCCACTCTGTTCACCGACACGAAGCAGCATTCTGACAGGGCTCTATCCTGCTCGCATCGGAATTACGTCTCCATCATGCCATGTTCCTGCTGTTCAGCTGGAGAAACGCCTGACGCCGAATCCTGGTGCGAACGTCAAGGTGATCCAGGCTGATTCGCTGACCCGACTGAAGCCTGAATATGTCACCCTGGCGGAGCGATTCAAAGCATCAGGTTACGTGACGGCCCATTTTGGAAAATGGCATCTTGGTCATAGTGGACCGTACGAGCCCGAAGACCAGGGGTTTGATTCTGACTTTCCGCATACTCCATCTGCAGCGGGCCCTGGTGGCGGCTACCTCGCACCATGGCGATTCATTCAGGACAAGAGCATTGAGGGAACGCCGGGCGAACATATTGAAGACCGAATGTCCGAAGAAGCAGCAAAGTTCATCCGCGCCAACAAGGACCGCCCGTTCTTCCTCAACTACTGGGCATACTCCGTGCACTCACCATGGAATGCGCGAACCGATTACATCGATGAATTTGCTAAGACAGTCGATTCCTCCAACCCGCAGCGAAATCCTCTGTATGCCGCAATGGTTCGCAGTCTGGATGATGGAGTCGGACGACTGATGAAAGCTGTCGACGAAGCCGGCCTGACTCAGAACACTCTGTTCATTTTCTTTTCGGACAACGGTGGCTGGGCCTATCCACCCAAGGCAACGATGCCAGAAGGGTATGCGGATATTCCTGCGACCAGCAACGCTCCTCTTCGAAGCGGAAAGGCTTCACTGTACGAAGGGGGAACACGAGAACCCTGTATCGTCGTATGGCCAGGAAAGATCCCGGCAAACACTGAGGTCTCTGCTCTCTTTCATAGCACAGACTTTGCACCGACTCTCATTCAGCTTTGCGGGCTGGATACGTCCGACCATCCGACCTTCGACGGGATGGATCAGAGCCAGCTC
>JAEUII010000383.1 GCA_016795145.1 Planctomycetaceae bacterium | reverse complement strand
GGTGCCATGCACCTGAATCGAGTCATGCGAAAAACAGGCGAGCGGCCGGTGTCAACCGGCCGGTACAACTTCCCTTACTTCGGCGTACCACCACGCCACAGGACTCAGAAACCGTGACTGAACGCAAATGGAGCAGCAGTCGGACAAAAGATGGTGGACAGAAAATAGAAGCGAGCGTCTGAACGTCGGTCTTCTGAGTCACTGATCTGCAGCATGAATCCGTGCGGTTGCGACTCAAGTGCATGTGAACTCGGCACTTCAATAATCGCCGATCTCTTCACCACCGGCCACTGTTCCGAGCGCACGCCAGATTGCCAGATCGATTTCATTGCTGGCGCGGCGAATGGCGCCATCGGCCAAAAGGATATTCACCGATCCATCATGATACGATCTTGCCGAATAGGCACCGAGCGATTCTGGTCCACCGTCAGTACAATCTGTCGTAATCGCGTTGGGGACCAGAATGTGGTTGTACCATGTCTGCGTGTAACCGCTCAGAAGCCATGTTGACCCGGCAAATGATACGTGCTTTGGATCCGGAAGGGATGGCCAGTTGCATGCGTCCGTGACGTCTGATGGTGTCTTCAGTCCGTGTGTCTTGATGGACAACGTGCGAATGTCAGTCGATGGCACATAAGTACTCTGATGTCCATCTCCGGCGACTCGCTCAGAAAATGCGACTGTATTCGATCGGCCGTCGATGAATGCTGGGTTCTTTCGCCCGGACTTCGATCGAAATCCGGAAAGCGACTGATTGACGCCAGGCTGGTCCGTCGTTTCATGCATCCCTGGGCTTGTCCCGGAGCAAATTCGGTAACTGTTTCGAAGGATGTGTGAAGGATCCGAAGGACAAAGATAGACAGCAACTCTGGCCGCCAGCAGGGGACCGTTCACCTTTGACGTTGGCGGATCTTTCAAGATTCCAAGACCATCCTCTTCGGCATCATATTGTTCGTAGAGTGCGGACTGCTCGAGGAACTGCAGAAGGCTCACATGGACGGATCGCTGGTACTTCACGTCCTTCGTCGCGATTCTGGCGGAAGGGATCTTACCGCTCGACGCCTCGGATTCGCTCAAGGCCATCCCGATCTGTCGAAGATTGTTCATGCATGCCGACTGGCGCGCTGCTTCGTTTGCCAATTGAATGATGGGAAGGATAAGGCTCAACAAGATCGAGATGACTGCAAGTGAAACGAGAAGTTCGATCACCGTAAACCCGGCGACGAATATTCGATACCTTCCGAAATTCCTGTTTGAGGTTCTGACCATCACTTCCTGTTCCAGATCGGTATCATCGAGATCGTCCCGGCCGAGTCGATGGAAACTCGCAGCATTGTCAACGACTGAAGCGAACTCGGTGCCTTTGCCATCTCAAGACTCCCGCGAAAACTAATGCGAGAACTCCGGCCGCTCGAAGAACTGAGGTTGTCCACGAACTGCGGTTCTCTGCAGAAAACGAGACACCGTTCGCTGCGGCAAAGGCCCGCGACCGTTCAATCTCTCGTTCTCTTTCTTCGTGCCGCTTCGCTTCCTCTTCTGCATTTCCAGTGACAAACCGCCGCACTTCGCCAGAGAACAACTCTTCGGTCACCGTCGCACCAACAGGAACGTCCGGCCGAAGAAGCGACCGCGCGATTTTGGGGTTTAGTCGAATTTGGTTCGCACTGATTGCTGAAGTGCCTTCAAATTCGCCTTGGAAGTACATCTTCTTTGTCATGTGCATCGGGATACTCACTGCGGTCGCCGACTGCTCGTCATTGACCATTTGCCAGTCGTCAAACTTGAGCGACGTTTCCATTGTGATGAGGCCTCCGCCTGACTCATCCGGGTATTTCACGTGCGCGGTGTATTCCGAAAGCAACCAGTCCGCGTTTCGAAGGAACACCAGCCTCGCCTCGAAGGTTCTCCTGCCTTTGTCATCCTGATCGTCCTCAAAGGCGACGGAGACCACGACAGACTCCGAGTCCTGTTCTGTGATCTTTGCACCTTCGTGCATCAGCAGAGCTTCAACGCTCAGGCCGGAATGAGGAAGACGCCTGGCGAGAAGTTCATGGGCTGCGTCACAGTGCCATGCTCCTTCGCCCTGCCGAATGTCCACATCGGCAACGCCGTTGCTTCGCCGAATGATCTGAGTTGTCGTCGAGCCGTCATAGTACGTCGAGGTACGGGTTCCATTCGAAAGCGGTTCATGATCGAACCAGGCCTTCGATGACCAGAACACTTCCGACGTGAGCGGAGTAGTGATCATCTCCTGAGCCGCCGGCGTGGTGGCTCCGTCAGTGCTGAACTGTGTTGTGAAAGTCCCGGAGAACGACCTGAGGTGAGACGACCAGCTACTCACGATCGTCCGCAATTCCGTGAGGCGAATTTCTGCCTGACCGAAACACGGCCGAGTCGTCGTGAAGCAAGCGAGTACGATAATCAGAAGGCAACGGCTCATACGGATTCGGAGTTGCGTTTTTCCTAATTCAGGGCCCCACCGAACGGGGGATCAATGACGCTACAAGGCCCGTTGGGTAGAGGGGTCGACCGGCAATAGAGTCTCAACTGACCGTCATCTGTCTGATCATTCGAAAAATGGAGTTTCGAAAGACGAAGTCCTGGCCAGGACCTGGGATTCGAAGTGTTCGGGGATTCAAGGTGCCATGCACCTGAATCGAGTCATGCGAAAAACAGGCGAGCGGCCGGTGTCAACCGGCCGGTACAACTTCCCTTACTTCGGCGTACCACCACGCCACAGGACTCAGAAACCGTGACTGAACGCAAATGG
>JAEUII010000371.1 GCA_016795145.1 Planctomycetaceae bacterium | reverse complement strand
TTTCTGCCGGAAAGGACTTTCGCCGTTAGGCGAATCTCGTTCTGGCACGTTCATCATTCAAGCCCTCGTGCCATATAGCGATCTCATGGCGATGCCCTTCCCACGCTGGGCTGTGAAGAACGTGGAAACCAACAGGGACGCTGGTCGCGGCGAGGCCGCGAAGTGCCGCTCGGCAAGCGGCACCTACTGAAATCCGCAACTGCACTCCCGTTGGCCTGTGAGCACCGAACCGCTTGACGCACACTTCGCCTTTGCTAAATTCGTGCGTATACACACGAATTGAATCAAATGGGGAAGTGAGTCCATGCCAGCGCGAGACGAACTGCCTTTGGCACTGCGGACGGCGTACCTGATCATGCATCGCCGTTCGGATGCGGTTTTTGCCGAGCATGACATCACAGCGGATCAGTTTGTTCTGCTGGCGACGTTGTCACGAGGTCAGGCGATGACTCAGCGTGAACTGGCGGCTCGGATGCCGTCGGATCCCAGCACCGTTCGCGCAATGCTTGTTCTTCTGGAAAAACAGGGACTCGTCGCTCGCACGACTCACGCGACCGACGCGCGAGCACGCACGGTCAGCCTGACTCGAGCCGGCACAAAAAAGTTTCAGACCGCCTGGAATGCAGGTCAGGCGGTTCGCGACCAGCTGATCGAATCACTCAGCGACAATGAAGCCAGCACTCTTCTGTCGTTGCTGCAACGAGTCTCAGAATCGCTTGGTGGACAAACGCCGGAACTCGCAACCAGCACTGCATTCGAAACAAAGAAGAGAACTACGAACTCGCGAAAATCCCGCTGACACGTCTCTGTATTGAAGTCATTCCAAAGCTTGCAATCTGTCACCGCCTGATGCAGGAGTTTCCCATGCCACGCACGTTCCTGATCATTGCCGTCCTTTTGTCGTCCACAATCACACTGGCGCAGGATCAGAATCCTGCCGGTGCTGAAAACAAAAGCCAGGAGTCTCCACGGCCAACTGGCGAGCCGCAGAATCGTCCGCAACAGGGGCGACGAGGCGGTGGCGGTTTCGGAGGCCCCATTGTGCTCGGACCGGATGACAAACAAGTCTATCCGGATCCCGACGACAGTATTGTCGCAAAGCGTGACAACATCCCGCACGGCAAGCTGGAGATGATTGACTATGAATCAAAGACGGTTGGCACCGTTCGAAAACTGAATGTCTACACGCCTCCGGGATATTCGACCGACAAGAAATATCCGGTGCTCTATCTTTTGCACGGCATCGGCGGTGATGAAACCGAATGGCAGCGATTCGCGACTCCGGACATGCTGTTCGACAATCTGATCGCAGACGGAAAAGCCGTGCCGATGATTGTCGTGATGCCCAATGGCCGTGCTCAGAAGAATGATCGGCCTGTTGGCAATGTCTTTGAATCTGCTCCGGCCTTTGGCGTCTTCGAACGCGATCTTTTGGATGATGTGATTCCGGCGATCGAGTCCCGTTACTCTGTTCAGGCCGACCGTGAACATCGAGCCGTCGCGGGACTTTCCATGGGCGGCGGTCAGTCGCTGAACTTTGGACTCGGACACCTCGACACGTTTGCCTGGGTCGGCGGGTTCTCGTCAGCACCAAACACAAAGAAGCCGGAAGAGCTGGTTCCGGACGCAGACAAGGCAAAGCAGCAGCTGAAACTTCTGTGGCTCTCATGTGGAAACAAAGACGGTCTGATCAACATCAGCCAGAATACTCAGCGGTATCTGAAGAGCAAAGAGGTTCCGCATCTTTGGAACGTGGATGGACATGGTCATGATGCCACACACTGGCGAAACAACCTGTACTACTTCGCTCAGCTGCTCTTCAACGACGAAGCCACCAAAGCTGCATTGAGCCAGAAGCCAGCAGCGTCGGAACCGAAGCCAGATTCACCGGAGAAGCCGCAACCTCCAAAGCCAGAAGCCACTTCGTCTTCGCAGAAAATTCCCGAAGGAATCACGGATGACTTCAAACCGGCATCGACCAATCAGCCGGGCAAAGAGTATCCGCAGGTGAACTCCCAGGGACGGATCCAGTTTCGAGTCACCGCTCCGGATGCAAAGAGTGTCTCAACGACATTCCGTGACAGCACCGAATTTGTAAAAGGCGATGATGGCGTCTGGACAGGCTACTCACGCCCGCTGGATGTTGGCTTCCATTATTACGAGCTGGTGATCGACGGTGCTCATGTGCCTGATCCCAACAGCCGCTACTACTTTGGTGCCATGCGCTGGGGAAGTGGCATTGAGATTCCCGCGCCGGACGCGGACTTCTATGCAATGAAGAATGTGCCGCACGGCCAGGTTCGTGAGATCTATTTTCATTCTGAAAGTACGAACTCAGAACGCCGCGCGTTTGTCTACACGCCACCGGGTTATGACAACGATCAGAGCATTCGTTATCCAGTGCTGTACCTGCAACATGGCTGGGGTGAAAACGAATACGGCTGGAGCGTTCAGGGGCACGCTGGCCTGATCATGGACAACCTTATCGCAGAAGGAAAGTCGAAGCCATTTCTGATTGTGATGACGTACGGCATGACCAACGAAACTCGCATGGGCGGCATGCGCGAGTTCGATATCAGCCACTTCGAAAAAGTCCTGGTCAACGAACTCGTCCCTTATGTCGACAGCAACTTCCGAACGCTGACTGACCAGCCAAACCGAGCGATGGCGGGACTGTCGATGGGCAGCATGGAAACTCGACTGATCACCCTTCGTCATCTCGACAAGTTCTCGCACATCGGTCTCTTCAGCGGAGCCACGATCGGAAAAGAGGATGCGGAAAAGACAGAGGGCTTTAAAGATAAGGTCAAGCTGGTCTTCGTCAGTTACGGCAGCAAGGAAGTCGGCGACGGCAGGGCTCGCCGAGGCGGCGATCCGGCGGATTCAGTAAAGCAGCTGAAGGAAATGGGAATCAACGCCCAGTATTACCTTTCCCCCGAGACGGCTCATGAGTGGCAGTCGTGGCGTCGCAGCCTGAGGGAATTTGCTCCGTTACTGTTTCAGCCCGCAGACAAACTCGCGGGTACCTGGAAAGTCGACTTCGAGACACAGATTGGCCTGCAAACTTACGTGATGACGTTTCAGCGAAACGCGGGCACGTTGTCCGCAACGGCCAATGCGATGCTTGATGGTCGCTCCAGGAAGGTGGAATTCCAGAACGTGCAGGAAAGTGGAGACACCGTCAGCTTCGTCGAAAATCTGAACTTCGGCGGCAATGAAATTCGCATCGAATACACAGGACAGATTCAGGGCGACTCCATCGTCTTTTCACGCAAAGTCGGCGACGTCGCGAATGAGCAGGCAACAGCGCAGCGAGCTCTGTCTTCACAAAAGCAGGAACCCGCGAAGGAAATCAAAGTCGAAGACGGCGGACAGGGACCGTACTCCGCGATCGCGACCGAGTCTCCCCTACTTGCTGGCATGACGATCTACCGACCACAGGATTTGTCAGCATTTGGCACCGAACGAAAACTGCCTGTTCTGCTCTGGGGAAACGGCGCGTGTGCGAACACAACGGAAGAACACAAGAACTTCCTGAATGAGATCGCATCGCACGGATACATCGTGCTTGGGATTGGTCTGCTGAGCGAAATCGAACAGCGAAGCGATGCGTCTCGCGAACGAACCACATCCGCTCAGATGCTTGCAGCTCTCGACTGGATCATTGCGGAGAACGCAAAGTCCGACAGCGTCTATTCAGGAAAGATCGACACGACAAAAGTGGCCGCGATGGGAATGTCGTGCGGAGGATTGCAGGCGATCGAGATCTCCGGCGACCCGCGTATCACCACGACGGTGGTCTGCAACAGCGGCGTCCTGCCCGCGCCGTCTCAGATGGCCGCGATGCCGAAGCTTACGAAGGACGACCTGAAGAAGTTCCACGGGCCGGTCCTGTACCTCATGGGCGGCCCGACGGACATTGCATACAAGAATGCGATGGACGATTATTCCCGAGTTGACCACATTCCCATTGTGATGACAAACCTGGATGTCGGCCACGGAGGCACCTACCGCAAACCACACGGTGGCGAATACACCCCCGTCGCACTGGCCTGGCTCGACTGGCAGCTCAAAGGAAACCAGGAATCCTCCCGCATGTTCCTCGGCGAGAACTCCCAGTTGAAGCTGAGTCAGACATGGACCATTGAGACGAAGAACTTTTAGAGCGGAAGTGGTGCCAACCACCTTGCCGCCTGAGCCTGAGGCGCTAGCCGATCCCCCCGGTTTTCCCAGTCATTTGGCTGTGTCTCTTCCACGCGGCTGACAGATGTGCAGCGAGGAGGATGCCGCTGGGGAGTTGCCAGGCGATTCTCGTCCCACTAGACATCGTTTCGACTCTCCCTAAGACAGAGAATCTGACATACTCCAGCGCGACTTGCGGACTTGGGAACGGACCGGTTGTTTTTTCCTGGAGAGGGCGGTGCGGACATTCCTACTACTGTTGATTCTCGTATTCTCTTGTGGATGCGGAGATGCTGTGGGCCCACAACTGAGCCCAGGCGGAACAAAAGTGACATCAAATGAGCATGCTGAGAGTGCTCCGAAAATTGTTACCAACAGCATTGGAATTGAACTGGTTCTGATCCCGGCGGGGACATTCGTAATGGGCTCACCCAAAAGTGACTCTCTCAGGGGCGACAATGAAACCGAACATCAGGTGACGCTCAGCAATCCGTTCTACATGGGCCGCACAGAGGTCACACAAAGGCAGTGGAAAGAGGTCATGGGGACAGAGCCGTGGAAAGGGGTGATACGCGAAAGAGTGGACGATGACTATCCGGCACTGCACGTGAGTTGGAGTGACGCTGTTGAATTCTGCAAACAACTCAGTGAAATCGAGGGCAGGGAGTATCGGTTACCTACAGAGGCCGAGTGGGAATATGCCTGCCGCGGCGGCACCAGGACAGCTTTCAGTTTCGGGGACGATGAGGCTGAACTGAGCAAATACGCCTGGTTTGACAACGACTCAAGATACGGCGTGATAAATAACGTGCATCGGGTGTCTCAAAAACTCCCGAATCCATTCGGATTACATGACATGCACGGCAATGCTTCGGAATGGTGCAGTGACTGGTTTGGTGACTATGGTCCAAGTCCAGTCATCGATCCCACCGGGCCCGACGCTGGTGAATACAGGGTGTTGCGGGGCGGATGTTTTGGGGATGAGCCACCTTGGTTGCGTTCTGCGGAACGTCATGGTTCTCCACCAGATAAACGGTACGAATTCAACGGTTTCCGTGTTTCGAGCACCTACAAATTGCGCCCTTATTAACTTATTGCGTGAGCCTGAGGCGCTAGCCGATCTCCCTGTTTTCCCAGTCATCTGCCTGTGTCTATTCCACGCGGCTGACAGATGTGCGGCGAGTGCCGTGGGCTCGACGACTGTAAAGCGGATCCGGGTTGTGCAAGAGAACCAGGACGGGACAAAAAGACGGCCGAGGGCGGCCATCCTA
>JAEUII010000361.1 GCA_016795145.1 Planctomycetaceae bacterium | reverse complement strand
CACTTCGCGGCCTCGCCGCGACCAGCGACCGAGGACGGTGCCATTGCCACAGTTGGTCAACGTGGAACTACGGCATCAACCGTGCGTGTTCCCGCAATGGAACTGCCTTGGCATCATGTTCATGCAAAAACAGGTTCGCCTCACGGCGAAAGTCCTTTCCGGCAGAAAGGACCTACTGGACCACGTCACCAGTGCGCACACACCGCACACTATTTCTCTTTGCGTTTCGCCGCCTGGTACGCTTCTTCCATCTCAATCAGCGTGACATCCTTCAGAGTTTTCCCCTGCGCAGCGACAGCTGACTCAATCGCCTTGAATCGACGACTGAATTTGGCGTTCGATTTGCGAAGTGCTTCTTCAGGATTGATTCCCCAGCGACGACCGATGTTCGCAAGAACAAACAGCATGTCACCGAGTTCCGATTCTGCACGATCCTTTGCCGCCTGATCCGCAATGGGTTCGTCGGGAACTCGTTCCGAATCGACACCAGCGGGCACATGAGGAATCTGCTGAGTTCCGAAGAGTTCCTCTGACAGCTCCGCCAGTTCTTCCTGGAGTTTATCAAACAGCATTCGACGATCTGGAAAGTCGTATCCCACCGCGGCAGCTCGCGCTGTGATGCGAGCGGCTCTTGCCAGTTCCGGAAGAGCTACAGGAATTCCATCCAGCTGAGATTCCCGCGATGGCTTCTCCTTCTTCTTCAGCGCGTACCAGTTGCTGCGTACCTGATCCGGTGTCTCGGCCTGCACATCTCCGAATACGTGCGGATGACGGTGAACCATTTTGTCGGCGATCTGCCGGACCACTTCAGTAATGGTGAACCGACTTTCGTCCGCCGCGATCTGTGAATCCAGAATGACCTGAAGCAGAACATCGCCAAGTTCTTCCTGGATCGCGGAGTTGTCGTCGGAGTCAATCGCTTCCAGAAGCTCGTACGTTTCTTCCAGCGTGTACGGCTTGATCGTCTTCATCGTCTGCTGGCGATCCCACGGACAACCAGTCGGCGATCTCAGTCTCGCAATGACTTCACACAGTCGCTGAAACTCGGGGAGCAGTTGTTCAAAATCGGGTGGCGTTCCGGGATCGGGTGAGGTCATTGAGCAGCGACTTTCGCGAGATTCGAGAACTGTTCCTTCAGCACTCCATCAACTACCGGCGCGAGCTTTCCAAGTCCGCGAGGGAAACTGCCTGATGTTCGATAAACCACTTTGACGGTCGTCTTCCCGGATTCTTCAGCAAGCGTCACGGTCAGCACACCGTTGATGGGGTATTCCTGCATCGGGCCAAGTGCCCCTGAAAGACGCAGTGTCTTCTTTGGCTGGCAGAAAAGCACGGACATGTGTCGGACGAAGCCGCCATCCGGAAGCGTCTCATCCCAGCCACCTCCCGGCTTCAAATCCAGCGACAGATTTTCTGCTTTACCCGACCATGTGTGGCTGGAGTTCCACCACTTTGATGGCTTCACGAGAGTCTCCCAGACTTTGTCCGCGGAAGCACTCGTTTGATAGGTTTGTTCGACGGTGTATCCCGCGTCAGTCACGTCCGTGACGTCGGCCCGCGCGGTGGTGTGGGGATCAACACAGAGAACGGTCCCGACAAAAAGGGAGAAGATGATCGAACGAATTTGCATGCGAGACCCCTCGAAGGAGCAGAGATGTTGAAACAATGAGCCGCGACACTTCAGCATATCAGCCTGATCACGGCAACGGATCGAGAAGGCCACGATCAAATTGTCCTGCAGATCGCCCTATCATTCGGCGGCGATCGCTTCCACATCGCTCATGCCGCTGTTGCGTGACAGAAAACTCAGCAGGCGATTCAGGATGCGGGAGTTCCGTTCATAGCTCTTGCAGCGATGACAAATTCGGAGGCAACCGCCCTGAGCCAGACTTTGTCGCCATCCTTCAGGAAGATGACATGTGCCGTTTCGACCGCGCACCACAATCATTGGCCGAATCCAGTCAGACATCATCCGTTCAACCCAGGTCAGAGGACACTGGCGAGGCCTGAAGTGGTCTTTTTGATGACCGAGCACCGTATCCGTTGGGACAAGCAAACGAATTTGTCGACGCCGGGCGTGATACAGAGCGTTAGTCAAACCAATGCGAATGGATCGTTCAGCATGGTTGTATGTGTGAAGGCCCTGCTCGCCTGGAAGCAGCACAAGAAAACGGGCATCGAGATCAGCCGCGGCTTCGATCGCCTTTCGAGTATCTTCCAGCGACTGGTCGAAGGTGAGTCCCAGCGAACCTGTGAATCCGCCGGCGAATCCGACACAGCTCACCGAGATCCCGGCGTCGCTCAGCATTTCCTGCAGAGTATGCTCACCGAGCTGGAGCAACTGCTGTCGTCGCAGTGAGACGTAACGGATTCCGTGTTCCGTAAGCTGCTCGATCTCCGGCACGAGTGCCTCGATCGATGTGGCCCGCAGCGGATGTGAGACGCCGATCTGAGAAATCAGCGGGCGTCGAGTGCGACCTGGAACCTGTTCGAGGAAGACATCCATGCTCGTCGTATCAGCCCGAATAATTCCAAAGGTGTAACATCTTCGAAAAGGAACCACTGCGAAGATGAGTCGTGAGACCAGTTCGTCGGCTGTCGTTGAACCAGGGACTTGCTACCCCGGCCAACACCGGTGGGTGCCGACGTCCGTACTGTGCTGGATGTCACGCGCGTTGTAAACGTTAGAGAGGGTGGAAATCTGGTGTCTCAAAAAGTCACTGGATGGAAGCCCTCGGATGGCGAATCACCGCTTGACTCAAAATTCAATCCCGACTATGCCCCACTGTCGACCACAAAGCCCGCATCCCTACTCGTCCCAAAAAAATCGCGGCCATTCCCGCAAAGGTGGGAATCCACTTTCAACGACGCTCAAGATCCCTGAGTTCCTGTTCCTGCCTTCGCGGGAATGACAGCCGGGCGATCTTCTACTTTTTCAGCAGGCTGCTAAAGTCACACTCGATTCTGTCTGCAGTGATGGCAACTTTCCGTCTTCACTGATCCCCTTGTGGTTTGTCACATCAACAATTTGAGTTTAGCCGTCATTCCCGCGCAGGCGGGAACCCAGAACGTGCAAAGCTGGGTTCCCGTCTGCGCGGGAATGACGAACCCTCTGCGTTGTTCTGACGGACCACTAGCCGCGCGTCGTTATCGAGCGGCAAGGTTCTTTTAGGTCACGGGCCTTCCGCCCGAATTGTCATGTTTCGGTTGCTGGCATTTCATCTTGGCCGTCGTGTCGATCGCGAGTTTCTGCTGGTCGGAGAGACCAGCTACGTACTGGGACGTGCCGATGATGCCACTCTGCAAACCGACTGGGACGATCGAATCTCGCGCCGTCATCTGGAAATCGAAGTCGACCCGGACGGCGTGACGCTGCGAAGACTCGCTGGTACCGCCAACGCTGTCTTCGTCGATGGGAATACGGTCGATGAAACACGTTTGAAGACTGGGCAGAGCTTCGTCATCGGTGCGACTCGGTTCGAACTTCAGCAGGTCACACAAACGGATTCACCAGGAGCCGGACCGTTTCAACAGCTCGCGATCGATCGGCAGCAGCTTCAGCGAGTTCGCTACGATGATGCTCACAAACGCATTGAAGTTCTGACGAGCCTGCCAGCCGTGATTCGGGAATCCGGGATTGAGCGCGACCTTCATGTCCGGCTCGCCAGTCTGCTGCTCGCCGGTGTTCAGAATGCCGACGGCGTTGCGATCGTTGGACTGAATGATCACCATCGCCCAAAGATCCTTCACCAGGAACAGCGATTCGAAACGGGACTTCTGATGCAGCCCAGTACTCGGCTGATCTCAGAAGCGATGGAACAACAGAAGACGATCCTGCATGTGTGGGACACCAGCGACGGGAACGCCGAGTACACTCAGGTTGTCGGTTTCGGCTGGGCCTTTTGTACTCCGTTTGCGGACCTTGGTGGCGACCGAGGACTTTATGTCACGGGGCGCGGTAACCCGGATTCTCCCGGAAGCGGCGAACGACGGCTTCACGCGGATATCAAGTTCACTGAGTTCATCGCCGACGTGGTCTCAGCCCTTCAGCGACAGCGCCGGATGGAACGCCAGCAGTCCGGCCTGCGGCAGTTCTTCTCCCCGCCGGTCCTGGAAGCTTTAGGCCGAGATCTGGATACGTCGCTGCTGGAACCTCGCGAATGCGACGTGACGGTTTTGTTCTGCGACCTGCGAGGATTCAGTCACCGTGCCGAGGAAGAGTCTGACAACCTGACCGGACTTCTGGAACGTGTGAGTCTGGCACTGGAAGTAATGACCAGTCAGATTCTTCGCTTCGGCGGAGTAACCGGCGACTTTCAGGGCGACGCGGCGCTCGGTTTCTGGGGCTGGCCACTCAAATCAGATGAGTCCGCATTGAATGCCTGTCGGGCAGCGCTGGCCATTCGTGAAGAATTCAGTCGAGCCCAGAATGATCCGAATCACCCGCTGAAGGACTTCGAAACCAGCATCGGTATCGCTCACGGGCGAGCCGTCGCAGGAAAGATCGGAACTCGCGAACAGGTCAAAGTGACGGTCTTTGGTCCGGTCGTCAATCTGGCAAGCCGCCTTGAGAGCATGACACGCGAGCTGCATGTTTCCATTTTGATCGACGAATACCTGGATCAACAGGTTCGACAGAAACTGACGCCCTCCGAAGGACGCGTCCGTCGGCTTCTGCAGGTTCTGCCGTATGGCATGGACCGAACGTTGTTTGTCAGTGAGCTGGTGCCGAGTGAAGAGAAACAGCCGATGCTGACGGATCAGCACCTCGCAGACTTCGAAAAGGGTCTCGCAGCTTTCATTGGTGGAAACTGGTCAGACGCCTGGAAGTATCTTCACCGCATGCCGGCGGAAGATCGTGCTCAGGACTACCTCTCGATGCTGATTACTCAGCACGACCGCAAGGCTCCGTCAGACTGGGACGGCGTTGTTCGTATGAAGAAGAAGTCCAGCTGATGACTGAGGCGTCGATCGAAGAATCCAACAACGAAGAAGTGCGACTTCTGGAAGCTCTGCGCCGAACTCCCGAACTTCTTCAGCGATTGAAGAGCCTGGAAGGTTCTGAGCTCGCCAGGCAAAAAGCGCTTCGTGACGAATTCCCGGATGAACTCGTGCGAGCCGCCATGTCGCTGCATGAGGCAAGAACGAAAGCGGCCGGATTATTGCCGCGAGCAGAGGAACTCTGGCTGACTCGTGTTGGACTGGAACAGTCAACGTCGTGGGAAGTCGCACGGCATAAGGCTCGTCGCTTCCCGGCAGGAAGTACGGTCAGCGACCTCTGCTGCGGAATCGGAGTGGACGCTTCGGCAATTGCGGCCACTTGTCGCGTTGACGCGTTTGACCTGAACCCGGCCATGGTCCTGAGAACACTGTGGAATGCAGAACTGTGGAACGTTCGAGACAACCTTCAGGCCTCAGTGGCTGACGTCGCTGCAGTCGACTGGACCGGAAAGCTCGTACATGCCGACCCGGATCGCAGAGGCCAGCAGGATCGGCCTACGAAACGGCTGGAACTCTATCAGCCTGGCCTGGAATGGATGCAGCAACTGATTCAGACAGCGTCGGGTGGGGCCATCAAGATTAGTCCCGCCAGCAACTTTCAGCAGAAG